>JADGQO010000135.1 GCA_017881725.1 Fibrobacteria bacterium | reverse complement strand
TTCAAGTCCGA
Organism: Fibrobacteria bacterium; assembly: GCA_017881725.1. Lineage (GTDB taxonomy): Bacteria > Fibrobacterota > Fibrobacteria > UBA11236 > UBA11236 > Chersky-265. Next base: position 150,043 of record JADGQO010000135.1, on the reverse strand, counting down.
TGACAACGCTATAAGCCATGCGGGGAAAGGTAAAAAAGCCGGAAGGGACTGTCAGACGAGGCTAACCGAAACCGGAAAATTCAAAAGGCAAAAAGTAAAAGTTGAAAATCAAAAGTTTAGGAAGGACCGCTCCGAGCCATGGGTCCGCCGGCCTGGAGCTCTTCTCCCAAATTTTGCATCTTTCCTTTTTCCTTCTGAACTCTGACTTTTCCTCTTACAACGGACCGAATCGCTTATGCCCTTGCCCCCAGGACTGGACTCGTATGAACTCCTACGTAGCTTGGAGCCGTCCCATGATTTGCCCGGTTACTATCATCTCCGGATCAAGAAAGACCCGACCGGACTGCCGCTGTTGGCTCCAGGAGGCGCTCCCCAGTCCACACCGATAGACACCTCCGCCTTTTTCGGCGCGGCCGGCCCCATTGAAATTGAAATCGGTTGCGGTAAAGGCGGATTTTTGGTCGAATATTGCGAAAGACATCCCGACCTGCCTTTTCTTGGGTTGGAAAAGGAACCGGAAATCGCATACTTCGCGGCGGGCAGACTGGCGAAGCGTCCGCATTTAAAACATGCCCGATTGGTGCTGGGCGACGCGTTCCATTTTTTCCGCGACTATGTGCCCGTGAACACTGTGCAGGCCTTTCACATGTACTTCCCCGATCCCTGGCCGAAAAAACGCCATCACAAAAACCGGCTGATGGCCGAGCCGTTCATGGAGCAAGTCCGGCGTGCCGCCTTGCCGGGAGCGCGGTTTTATTGGGGCACGGACCATGAGGAATACAACGCCGAGGCGCGCGCCCTGTTTGCGACTTTACCTTGGTTGTCTCTGGAACAGGAAGATGCCGCACCCACGGAAGGCATCATGACCAATTTCGAGAAAAAATACCGGAAGCAAGGCAAGCCGATTTACCGGTGCGTTTTATCGATCTCCAAAAACAGTTAGGGCCTGTTAAGAAATAAGTGGAGCAAAGGAGCCCCCAGATGTGGGTCAGATTGGCTTGAGTAATTCCTGAGGAGCAAGCACCGCTATTTCGATGGTTTTGCGATTGACGATCGGGCCAAGATGGCCTACAGATGGGTGGCGAACTGATTCAGTTATTTCTTAACAGGCCCTTAGCAGGGGGTCGGAAAAATCCCCGCGAGGCCGAAGGGCGGGCGAGCGGAGGCCCAGGAGTCCGGCGTCTATTTGAGACGATCTGGTTTTCGCTTCGCTGCACGCTTTAAATTCCAAATGATTTTCGGCAATTCATGCCGGTGCCAGGTCGTCCAAAGCGAGTAATGTCGGTATTGTCGCTCCCGCAACCGGAACGCCCTGCCATGCACGACGCGCCGACCGTTGCGGGTTTCCGGTGGAACGGCGATATGCAGGCATTCATGGTACATGACCCCGTCCAAGATTTCCGGCGTCACCGAAGCGTGGTCATACCCGCGGCTGATGGTGATGAGGTGGTAGGCTTCTCCTTTGGCGTCCTCAACCACCGAGTGCGTGGACAATCCGCCCGTGCGGGCCGACCAGGTGACGCGCGCTTCCAATGTGCCCTGGAAGTAATCGGCATTGACTCTTTGGAAGGAAGCCGTCAAATCCTGGTGCCTGCCTTTTTCCTGCAGGCGTAGGATTCTCCGTCCGTTCCGTTGTGAGGCCCGCACTTGCGCGGCCGTGGACGCTTCCCCGCCGGGCTGGGCCAAATGCTTCCGGATCAAGGATTCCAGGCGGGCCCGTTCGGTTTTCAGGGTATCTTGCGTGTTACCTAGGGACCCCCTGGATTTGCGCGGCTTCGGGCGGGCGACCAAAAGAGCCCACTCCAGGAGGGATTGTTTGACTTCGGTCGGCGCCTCGGCCAACAGGGCCGGGATTTCCAACCGCACCTGGCATGTCTTGCCGTTCCACTGCGCGCGCCAAGCGTTCCACATGCGTGGTTTAACGATGATCTCGATGTGCGCATATGCGCCATGCAGCAGCGCCGCGAAACCATTTACCACCGGCTCGCCAGAATCCGGCTGAGTTCGGACTCGGTTCGATTTTTTAAGTGGCGGACAAGGAGAAATGAATTCCTCGGAGGCGTCGAACAACGAGAGCTGACGCGACCATGCGCCCAATTTACGGAATGCTCCTCGCAGTATGCCACCCCGTGGATTTTTCATCGCGCGGAGGCGGAGTCGCTCCCCGGCTGTTTCGCCTTGGCGGCCCCGGTGTTCGGATTCGTTCCAACGTTCGCTGTGGGACTGGTGGAACTGGTGGGCCTAAGTGGACCCGAAGGTCCGACGGGCGGCGGGTTCCCAGCGGGCGCGGGAGAAAACGAGGATTTGGGATTTGGCACCGCTTTGACCGCATCGGGAACCGGTGCGCGGACGGGTGAGGTTTTGGGGCCGATGGGAGCGGTCGAATCGGAATCTTCCAAAGGTTTTTTATCGCCTTTTTCCTTGGCCGACTTGGTGAAATCGGAATTCTTCAGGAACCCGGAGCGCCGATCCAGGGTTTCGAACTCATCCTCCAAATTCACGCTTTGCGATTCGGGATTTAAAATATGAGGTGTTACATAGATCACAAGTTCCGTCGTTAACGTATGGGTCTGGCTGTAGGAAAAAAGGTATCCCAATAGCGGAATGCTTCCCAGGATTGGGACGAATTTGCGCCCACTGGATTCCGAGGAGTTGATGAGTCCGCCCAAGGCAATGGTCTCGCCATCCATCAGGCTGACGTTCGTATTCAAGGAACGGTTCGTCACGCGCGGCGGCGCGGATCCCACCACCGGTTCCGAAGTCTTGATGCTCGGGCTGATGGTGACATTCACCTCCCCGTGTTTGGTAATCCAGGGCGTCAGCTCAATCGTGATACCATCGTCGATGGTGCGGTAATCGTTATTTTGGAAGCCGTCCTTGGTTACGGAACTGACCGTGTAATATGAAGTGCGGCTGACCTTCAAATCGGCCTTGTTGCCGTTTAAGGTGGTGATTTTTGGCATGGACAGGATTTTTGCCTTATCCTTCGATTCCAGGGCCCGCAGTGAGAAGTCAAACCCTGGGGGCTTAATCCCGATTACGCCTTTCCAGGATCCCTGTTGAAAGGCGGCGGAGATTCCGCTCATGTCGCCGTGTCCAATCAGGTTGATATCACCGTAAGGTGCAGCTCCTTCCCCGATGCCGAACTCGGAGTACTTAGTCCGGTTGTATTCCACCACCACGACTTCCATCAACACCTGGGGCGTCAGTACGTCGATTTTACGGAGAAACTCCTTCACCTGTCGGATGTCATCGCCGGTTCCGGATATCAGCACGGCGTTCTGTTCCTTGATCACCTTGATATTGTCCTGGGGCACCGACTTGGGAAGGATTTTTTCAATGTTCTCGGCTTTGATGAATTTCAAGTAGACAAGATCCACCCCGGACAAGGCCTGCCCGCTGGGCGTGTTCGGATTCCGATCGCCTATCAAGAGGGTTCCATCCTTGCGGATAAATGCGTAACGCGTCCCTTGCAGCAAATCCGACAACGCTTCATCGACGGTAACGCTTTTCAATTGCGCATTCACGTTCCCCGATACATCCCCGATAAGCGTATAGTTCAAGCCCGCTTGTTCCGCAATCTCCTTGATGGCGTCGCCCAAAGCGGCATTGTTCAGCGTTAAACTGACTTTACCATCATGGACGTCAACGTCGGATTTTCCGGCAGTCGCTCCGGGAAACGGCATACCATGCCGGGGCCCATGGAATCCTTGGGACATCGATCCGGTCGAGTCTCCATTTTCCACCAGATAAACGCCGTTCTTAACGCGCACTTCGTAATTGTTCGCCTCCATCAGGGCTTTGAATCCATCAATGGGTTCCACGTCCTTCAAGTGCCCGGTCACCAGTCCCCGTAAATCCTGGCCGGGTACGATATTCACCCGTGTCTTCTCCACGAACTCCCTCAGAAATTCCTTGACCGGACGATTCTGGACATCCATGTTCATGCGTTTGCCATGCAACTCGATGATGCTGAAAGCCGATTCTTTTATCTTCCGAACATGGTAAACATTTCCATCCGCGATCATTTCCAAACCATGGGACTTGCAAAGTTTGTCCAACCCTTCCAAGACCGGAATGTTTTCCAAATGGATGGTGACTTTTACATCGCTTAAATCCTTATCGGGGATTAAGCTGAGTTTGAATGCCGTCGCCACCGCGCGCAAAACGTCAAGGATCGGCTCCTCCACATAATCCACGTTGAGCATGCCTTCGCCGCTTTTTAACGCCTCGCTTTTGGCCAAGGCTTTCGAAGGCTTGGAATCCACCGCCCCTTTTTTTCCGCTACGGCCGGCCTTTGCGGCCAGGGCGGAATTTTCCCGGTGCTTATCGAGAATTTCGCGCTCCTGGGATCCGAGCGCGGCGCGTCTATCTCGCGACGGGAATTGTCGGGGAGAGATCAAGGGTGTGGTTGCCGCTCCCGCCGGCGGCGGAGCTTCTTGTTGGACCGGCGGAGGAGGTTCCATTTGCGGCATTTCCTGAACGGGCGGAGGCGCGGACGAGTTATCCCCTTCAATCGAATTGGGCTGGTCGTCTGCGAAAATCAAAGTCACTCCGGCTAATAGACAAGCCAAAGGAGAAGGAATTCTGATCATGTTTGGGCTTCCATCACCGCAACGCGTATCAATTCGCCCGCGCTGGTTATTTTTTGATTCAACTTGTCGATCCCGTCGAACACCAATTGCTTATAGCCGGAAATCCGCTTGACTTCGGTTTCACTTTTTCCCGAGAGCACGGCTTCGCGAATGCTCGTGTCAAAGGGGAGGAATTCGAAAACGCCCGTCCGCCCGCGGTATCCGGTGCCGTTGCAGGCGGGGCATCCGACCGGCGTCGGACACAATTCCGGCAACATGGGCAGAAATAGTTTTTCCTCAGCCGTGGGCGGGGCCATAGTCAGACATGCCGGGCATAGTTTGCGCACCAGGCGTTGCGAGAGCACTCCCAATACGGCGGATCCGATTAGGAAGGGCTTTATCTTCAGGTCCAACAAACGGGTCACGGCCGAAGCCGCGTCATTGGTATGCAAGGTGGAAAACACCAAGTGCCCCGTCTGGGCGGCCTGAACGGCGATGGCGGCCGTTTCCTCGTCGCGAATCTCGCCCACCATGATCACGTCCGGATCCTGGCGTAACAGGGATCGAAGCGCGCCGGCGAAGGAGAGTCCGGCCCTATCGTTGATCTGGACTTGGTTGGCTCCATCCAGTCGGTACTCGATCGGATCCTCGATGGTGGAAACGTTGATGTCTTTTTCCAAAATCTCGCGCAAGGCGGCGTAGAGGGTGCTGGATTTTCCCGAACCCGTGGGACCGGTGACGAAGAGCATTCCTTGCGGCCGGTGGATCAATTGTTTCATGCTCGCTAAAACCTCGGCGGACATGCCTAAGGATTCGAGGCTACCCACGTGGTCCATATGCTTCAGGATGCGGATGACGACCTTCTCCCCCACCCGGGTCGGCAGGGTGCTGACCCGCATATCGATGGCTTCGCCCTCAAACATCCATTTGATACGGCCATCCTGCGGCAAGCGTTTCTCGGCAATATCCAATTCCGCCAGGATTTTTATCCTTGATGTGAGCGAAGCTTGTACCCATTTCGGCAGTTCCATGCTGTCCTTAAGCATGCCGTCCTTGCGATAGCGCACCTTCACCAGGTTTTCCCCTGGTTCAATATGGATGTCGGTCGCAAGTTCGGAAATGGCCTGGTTGACCAGGTTGTTGACCAGCTTGATCACGGGCTCGCTTTGGCTTTTTTTCTTGATCTCCTCCAAGGTAGAGCCCTCTTGGATCGCAACTTCCGATCGGATCAAATCGGATAAAATGCCCCCGGCCTCCAAGAGGCCGGACTTGCCGCTGATGCGCTTCAATTGATATTCCAAAGTCGGAGCGTCGACTTTCCGGAATTCGACGGTTCTACCCGTGCGAAGCTGCAATACCTCGCGAAGCAATTCATCATTCGGATTTTGCGCGGCGAAGACGATGACCCCATCCTTCGACGCGATCGGATAGGTTCGCGAACGGATGCAAATATCGCTGCCGACCTCTTCAAGCAGGGCGGGCAACAAATCCAATTCGTCCACCGGTATTGATCCTTTCCAACCTTATCAGCCTTATCGTCGCTTTATGTCTTGCGGGAGTCGGACTTCATCTTAACCTGAAATTAAGGTAACAAAATTAGCCCTCGCAACATCAACCGCAGGGGATCGCCTTGCGCGTGAGCGGCGTATGCAACACCCTGCCTGGATCAAAATTCCGCGAGGGAAGAATCCGCAAGGGTCTCTTCCGGCAATTTGATCAAATGATTGCGGGGATGGACAAAAATCCTTTGCGTCCAAGCCATGTCGGCCTCCAGAGTCGTCAGGGAAACCCAGTATCCCGCCGCCAAACGGCATTCCGTTACGTCGAGATCGCCGCTCCGATCCCGATCCAATTCCTGTGCGTCGATTTCCCCATCGCGGTCATCATCCAGCGAGTCCAAATCCCAGCTCAACATCGCCCGCCTGGACATTCCCGCCAGCACGCGGCGCGCGGGACCCACAGGTTGGATTTCCAGCGAAATGAATTGCATGTCGATTTTCGTCCCGTTGACGGATAAGACGGAATCGCCCCAGCGGTACTCCATTTTTTTTCCGGTGGTGTTGAGTAGAATCAAATTTTGCGGAGCAACCGACAATACGCCGCGGCCGGTCCGCAGGTTTTCCGCCAGGCTTCCGAAAAACGCCGTAGCGGAAGCTCTCTCCCGCTCCCGACCGTTCATCCGGCGGGCCGCATGCGCCACGTCGCGGAAAAGCGCGTAACAGATTCCCGCCAGCAAGGCCGTCATCAGCGAGGCCACGATCAATTCCACCAGGGTAACTCCTGGGCTACCCTGGACGACGGGGATGCCTGGGAGGCTGGAAGGCTTCCGGTTGCTCAATACCATCGGTATTCCGGAAGTTTGGCGGTCAGCCGGATCAAGATCCGGGACGAAGGGTTTCCGGAGCCCTCATTACCGGAAGCGCTCTCCCCCGCGCCGACCAAATCCGATTCCAGGTCAACCCGGACGGCCACCTCCAGCGGTTTTCGGCATTCGACAGGTGCCAGGTTTTCATCCAACACCAACTCGGGCAAGGTATTTACGATCCGCGCGCTATCGAACACTTCGCGTTTTAAGCGCATGGAAACGCCGCCCGGTCCGGATACGACGTAGTCGGTATCGTGGATATCGCCCTTCGCCGTCAACCTAAGCGACTCCATTTCGGATTCGGCTGCCAGGAACGCCGCGTGATGGATTCGATTGAGACGATCCAGGCGGGCCGAGGAACGGACTCCGTACCACAATACGGCCCCACCGCCGGTCAATACCGTCATCGCCACCGCCAGCTCCAGCAAGGTGAAACCCGCAGCCGTCTTGCCGCCCGCCCGTATCACTTTCTCCGCCAATCCAACAATTTGAATACCGCGCTTTTCCGGTTTCCCGGCCCCAATTGCAACGGTTGTACGAATCCCGCCGGCAGCTTGCGCCTGTCGATTCGACCCGGACCCAGGCAATTCCGGATTCCCGCCGCATCGCAGATCATTCGCTGCGCGACGACGGGTCCGTTCACTTCGCCGCCCAACCACACGGAGGGCGCCAACACCACGCCATCCACCCGGTTCTCCGCCGTGCCGACCACAACTCTGCCGTTAGCGCCACCGGCGATTAAAAACCCTTCCGCCGTAGCTTGGTTGACCAGCCGAATGGCGTTCAAGCTGTCGACCTTCGCCGGTTGCGAAGCCTTTCCGACGGATAACAAAACCGATCCGGATTCGGCCCGGCTATGATCGCGCAGGATGATGTCCTTAACGGCCACGGCATCCATTTCCACCTGGCAGCGATCATGAATGAAAATGCTGCCCCGGGCATAGAGGGTGATTTGGCCGCCGGATACGGAATCCTCGAAGGTAATGTTCTGGCCGGAATATAATTCGACATTGTTCAGGTGAATCAGGCCGCGCACGCGTATATCGGCTTTGCTGAAAATCTGCAAGGGACCCGTGACGTTCCATACGGTTCTACCGTCATTGACCAATTCCACGCCTCCTGAAGGAAACCTCATGGCCGTATCTTTTTCCGATCCCGGGGGATGCGAGGGAGTAAAGTTTCCGTTGCCGCTTTCCCCCTTTTCCTCCGCCAATTTTTTTTCCAGCAGTGACTCCAAACGGTTGTATTTCTTATCCATGAATTCCGCCGCGTAGGTAACGACGGAAAAACCGCCATACCACGGGAAGCTGGCGATTCCGGGCGAAGGGGTTTTGAGCCGGATGGGTCCGATCACCTGCTCGGAACGGATCGGCTCCAGAGGGATCCCATTTTCCAGAGTCAGCGCAGCCCCGAAAACGCTATCGTCCAACGCTTTTCCAAACCGCGCGACCAGGGTATCCTCTTCGCCGCGATAGCGCCCGACCGAGGTTATTTCAAGGAAAGCGCGGGCGCGATTGACGCGCACCTCCGGAACGGCCAGGCTGCTATCCAGACGGAACAGGAAGGAATCGGCGGCGGGGGCGGTAGCGGACAATCCGGCAGCTGGAGCGGTAAGGGAATCCGGTTTTCCAAAGTCCGGTTCCGCGGAATCGGAAAATCGTTCCAGATACAATTGGTAGGCGATTCCTGATTCGGCGATTAGTCCCGCTTGCGCCCGGGCCGATTCACGTGCCCACGGATTGACTCCCCGGCGCGATGATTGCATGAGCAATGCAACGATAATGGTAAGGCAGATCAGCACCGAGAGAACGGTAATCAGGGCCGCTCCGTCTTGCCCAGGCATCAATCTCTTCGTCAGCGAGGATTGCATGGACGCGCCTGGTTCCGGATCACTTATCCGCGGTCAACTCGAACTTGCCCGCCCGGTCCTTCAGGGTAACGCGGTTGGCCGAGATGGATATTACGGTGGCGGAGTCGATGTCATCGCCTATGCGGACAATCCGGCTTATGCCGGTTCGCCCGGTGATGGTGGCCACTTCGGATCCCACGGTTCCTTTGAGTACAAGCTTCCTTTGGGGCGGCTCAGGTTTGGGCTTGGCGGCGGATGTTCCGGGCGCAGGCGGCAGCCGCACTCCATGAAAGGGGTTATCCATGGGAGCGAATTGCCCCGCCGTGTCCCCATGATTACGGAACTCCCTCGCGAAACGGAGGAGCAAGGTATCCGAATTTTCCGATACGGGGCCGCGCACAGCGGAGCGAGCCGATGCGGGCGGCAATTTCTCCAGAAAGTGTTGGATGCCGAAATACAGGATCGCTGCGGCCGGCAACAGGGTCCAGCTTTTTTTCAAACGTTCCGTCATGGCCCCGAGCCCCGGCGTTTTTGGTATAAGCCAACGCTCAAATGCGTTTCCAAGCGACCGTCACCGCGCTCGCCGCCTTGTTTAACCGATATTTCATCGATGAAAAGATCCGGATGCTTGGAGTGAAGGGATTCGAAAAACGCCATCAACCCGGGATATTTCGTGAGCCCTTCCAGGCGCACTTTGACAAGCCTTAGTGAATCGACGCGAGTCAGGACCGGCGTGGTCTTAATGATTTCTATACCGCATTGTTGGGCCAGACCGCGAACCCGATCGATGGTGGATTGCAATCCGCTGTCTGGCGATAAGGCGGAATTTCGGGAAGCTTTGAATTCGCGCAAAGCGGCGACTTGCGCGTTCAGGCTGGCCTGAGTCGAATCCAGCCAAGCCGTTTCATAGGTGTTCTGTTTTAACATCGCGATTCGATAAGCGGTGTCTTGGAATTTTGCTATTAACGGCAACGCGGCCCGGTCCAGGAACGCGGCGATCAAAAGTGCGGGAATCACCGAGGCGCCCAGCCGCCAGCGCCACTCCCAGATGGCCTCCCAGATGTTTTCCTTCAGCAGACGCGCTACATCCGGCAGGTGACGTGAAAAATCACCACGCCGGAAGCCAAATCCTTGCGCTGTTCCGATAAGGTGACGGCGCTGAATGTCCCGGCGGCATCCAATTTTTTCTGGATGGCCTGGACCTGATTCCAATCACGCACCCAAGCCCGAAACGACAACTCCAACGCGCCGTCCCCCAGGCGAGTCACAACCAGGCCGTCAATGCCCGATTCCTTGGGTAACGCGGAAGCTACCGTAGTGAAAGTCGCGGCCCAATTGATGGGGTTGTTCCATAGCGGGTGCAAAGCGGCCAAATCCATTTCCAGGACCGACTTTTCGGCGCGCAGTTTGCGAATGGCATCCACCTGTTTCTGATAGCCCGAAGCGGCTTTCGCCAGCGTATCGAGTTTCGCTTTCCAGACGTGGATGGTGACAGCCAGACCTGCGGCAACCAACAGGCAAACGACCGCAGTCGCAGCGGTGGCTTGCGCGAATCGATGGCGCGATCGGATTACCGCGTTTTTCCGCCGTTGGGAGTCGGGGACGCGGTTATGCCCGCTGAAGTCGATATGCCTGGCGGCCCAGGCCACGCCCAGGTGCAGAGGTTGGTTTTGCGGAATGTCTTGCGCGACGGATTCCGGAACCATCCCGGTCCCGTGGCCCAACTCGAGGCGCTCAAGTTTCAATACCGCTACCGTCGGGTCGGAGAGCAAAGCATCCCCGGAAAATGCAAATGCGCGCAACCCATTGGCGCCGTTGCGCGCTTGATAAAGAAATTCACGGTGCCGAATGAGCTTGGCGCGACCGGATTCGTCGCCGCGTTCAGGCACGCGCAATACATGGAAAGGCGAACCGTTTTGAAACAGGACGGAATAACCGTGGCCGGTTCCGGAGACGAGCAGTTGGAAAGACGGTTCCGCCGTCATGACGCGAACGATTTCACCCAACGCCTCGACGGCCAGTTCAATCGGGATGGCGACATCCACCCCATCGGGAAAGACTGCCGGGGCGGCGGAATCCGCCAAGTCAATGAAAACGCGATGATCGGAGCCTAAATTGGTATCCTCCACGAATTGGATATGCCATCCAACCATCCGGAATTTGTCGCGTCGTGGGCCCAAGTTTTCCGACAATGCCGCTTCTACCTGGTGGTCCGTGACGGTTTCCCCGAAGGGCGTGCGGATATCGAGGTGAAGATAGGGCTGATTCTCCAGACCGAAAGCGATTAGGCCGGTTCCGGTAATCCATTTGCGCTGGATGTCCGCAGCTTGCGAAGAACCCTTCCGATACTCCAATCCGGAATCGCGAACCTGGAAAATCGAGTAACCGCTGCCGGGCAAATGAGTTGAAACTATTCGAGAAGACCGCATTAATTTCAGAGGGTTAGCCGCTTACGGATTTTACTGTAGTTAACATGTTGAGCACACGATTCAACTCGTCCCGGAGGCTGCGCATTTGCTCTTTTAAGCGGGCGATCTCGGAGCGTGCTTTATGGCCTTCGGCGTTTTCCGTTGGCGCCGATACGGCAAGGTCATCATCCTCTTTGGCAGCGGAGTTGGATTCCATTCCCGCCGCGAGGGAGTCGGATTTCGAATTCGTCGCGCTAGTAATTGAGGTCGGGTCGCCCTGTGTCGATGGCGGTTGGCCGGCCGGAACACGCAAGAGGGTCAGCTGGCCTTCCATGTCGGACATGTTCGCGTCCGCCATTTTCTTTTTGGCGCCCGGGATGGTAAACATTTCCTCGTACAGCAAATATTTGATGTAGCGGATGATTTTGATTTCTTTCGCACGATAGGCGCGGTTGCCCGAACGGTTTTTTTTGGGACGCAATTGCGGGAATTCGGATTCCCAATATCGGAGTACATGCTGTTCCAAACCCGTCATGGTGCAGACTTCGGAAATGGAATAATAGAGCTTGCCTTCATCGAGGCGCCGCAAATTCGCCCGTGTCATAAGTCTGCTCCTTTCCCCCAACAACGGGAATCAGGCCCGGCTCAGGCCTTACTTTTTCCGAATTTGTGTTCCGTACCGGCCCAAAGGCGTTGCATATTCCCACGGTGCCTATACAGCACAAAGCCCCCGACCAAAATTGCCACTACGAGCATGCGGAGATTTCCGTCCTGGGGCCGGAAATGTGATTCCAGAAAAACGCTGAGCGGCAACACGATGGCTGATGTGATGGAACCCAAGCTCACGTATTTGGTCGCCAGGACGACGGCAAGCCAAATTCCCAGCGTTGTCAGGGCGCTGATCGGTAAAAAGTAAAGGAATACTCCGAATCCGGTCAATACGCTTTTTCCGCCTTTGAAATTGGCGAAGCAAGTAAAAGAGTGACCCAGTACGGCCAACAATCCCGCGAGCAGGCCCCAGGTTTGGGAACCGGTAAGCGCCGTTCCCGCCGCCGCCGCAGCGACCCCTTTACCCGCATCGATGATAATGACCGGTACGGTGGGCTTCCATCCCAAGGTGCGCAATACGTTGGTCATCCCCGGATTTCCGCTGCCTACCTTGGTAATATCGACGCCGTAGAAAAGTTTCGCAATCCAAGTTGCGGAAGGAATCGAACCCAAAAAATATCCGACACCCAACGCCAAGGCGGCGTGGATCCACAAAAACGTTCCCATCATGGCTTGAAATACGTCCGCTGTTTCAGGCTTGCGGCCGGCGCAGGCGCCAGTTCATCCACCTCATCGAAATCGTCTTCCGTGCCCTCGAAAATATCCTTGTCGTCATCGGGAGCATCCTTGTTCAACTGATCCAGCCACTCTTCCTTAATCTCTTGAGGCACGGTTCCCCAGGACAAGTAGCGCTCCAAATCCTCGTCGTTGCGGAGCTTGAAACGGCTGCGGAACCAGATGCGCACGGGCGCGCCTTCCAATTGGAAAAATTCATAGGCTTGGCGGCGCAAATATCGGACATAACTTTCTTGGACCCGTTCCGGATGGCTGACTTCGAAAGCCAAAGCCGGAGGATTGACCAGTACTTGGCAGCAACGCGTCAAGGTGACCGGCCCCGCCGAGGTGGCGGGATGCGGATGCTTGGCGATGGCCTCTTCGAAAAAACGGATGACGTTATCGCGGCCCAAAATGCGGCCCAAGTTGGCCTTGACCTTGATGATTTCGTCCAGGACGCGAATCAACCGTTTTCCCGTTAAGCCGGAGGTGGACAAGAAGGGAAAGCCTTCCAAATCCGGGTTGCGGCCTTGTATATCCTTGACCATATGGTCGAAGGTTTTGCTGTCCGGCGCGACCGTATCCCATTTGTTCAAGGCGATGATGAGGCCGCGGCCCACTTCCTGAATCAAGGTGCAAATTCGGAAATCCTGGATTTCCATGCCCCGCTTGGCGTCTACCAGCAGCACGCACACGTCGCTACGGCGAATGGCTTCCAGGGCGCGCATGTTGGAGTAGTATTCCACGTGATCCTTGACCCGGGCCTTGCGCCGCAATCCGGCCGTATCGGTCAAAATGAATTTCTGATCCGCGTATTCGAATTCCGTATCGATGGCGTCGCGAGTGGTGCCGGCTATTTCATTGGTGATGACGCGTTCTTCGCCCACCAATGAATTCACCATGGTGCTTTTGCCGGCATTGGGCCGTCCCAAAATGGCCACCTTGATTTTATTTTCCTTGGGAATGCTGCGCGGTTTTTCCGGAAAATATTCCAGCATCTTATCAAGCAAGTCCGCTACGCCTTCGCCTTGCTGCGCCGATATCGGCCAGGGTTGGCCCAGACCCAGGTTCCAAAATTCCGAAGACTCCATGGCCACGGATCTTTTCTCCGCCTTGTTCACCACCATGAGAACGGGACGGTTGCTTTTCTGGATGACGCGTGAAAAGGTCTGGTCCAAGTCGGTAATGCCCGTGCGCCCGTCCACCATGAACAAAACCAAATCGGCTTCGGCCACAGCCACTTCGATTTGCTGGCGGACTTGTCCGTCCAACACTTCGATGTCCTTGGACAGGAATCCACCCGTATCCACGATTTGGAAAAGGATTCCGCTCCATTCCGCCACTTGGTAATGCCGGTCGCGCGTAACGCCTTCGCGATCCGCGACCACGGCCACGCGACGGCCCAAAACTCGGTTGAAAAAACTTGATTTGCCGACATTGGGACGGCCTACGATAACGACGGTTGCCAGGTTCATGGGAAAAAGTTATACCTTCTTTAAGTTATTGGCAATACTTGTGTTAGAAAATTGAGTTACATTCGGTTATGAGCAGCGATTCGCCCCCTCTGAAATCCCAAATCGGCTCCCTTGGCTTTCCCGCGCTCATCAAATTCGATTTTCACATGCACACTTTGGATGATCCTTACGATCATCACGTTTACCATACCGCCTTCGAATTGATCGATAAAGCCGCGCGACTTGGGTTTCAGGCGTTGTCCATCACCTTGCATACCCGCCAACTGGAAAATAAGGAGATCGGCGATTATGCCGCAGCGAAAGGCATTCTGTTGATCCCCGGCGTGGAACAGGACATTCAAGGCGCACACGTTCTCCTCATTAATTTCCCCAAAGCGGTTTCCGAAAATATTTCAACCTTCGCCCAATTAGACGTCGCTCGGCGGGAATTACGTGAATCCGGGGCACCAGAAAATCTGGTGGTGGCGCCGCACCCATTTTTCCCCAGCGGCGTGGCTTTGCAAAATCTGTTCTGGGACTATGCGGCCGCGTTCGATGCCGTGGAAGTGTCCGGATTTTATCACCAATTTTGGAATCCGAATCGCAAGGCCATGACGGCGGCGGAAAAACTTGGCCTTCCCTTAATCGGCAATTCCGACACGCATACCTTGGAGCAATTCGGAACCACCTGGTCCGAGGCGCATTGTCCTCTTGATGCCGAAAGCCTGATCCGGGAAATCAAAGCCGGGCGAACGCGGATTGCGGGCCGATCCCTGCGGGGATTGGAAATGGGAACCATTGCTTGGAAAGTCATCGCCCAGGGTTATATGAAATGGATCAATTACAAGCGGACGCGCGGATATCAACCCAGGGCGTAAATGGGTGTTGTAATCGGGCGTTGAAAAAGTCCCCTGCTTGCGTTCGCGGTCGTTATAAAAAATGAGCGCCGATGCCGGCCAAAACGCACAGGCTGATGGCGATGTTGGCCAAGAAGAAGTCCTGGTTGAGCGCGTCCAGCGAAGCGCTGCGCCGGAATCCATGCAGATAAATCAAAAGTCCGCCGACCAGAACCATGCAGATGTGATAAGCCGCGCCCATGCCGCCCATCCACCCTAATCCGACGAGAACCAACCAGGTCAAGGCATGGAAAACCAACGCGGCTTTCAAGGCCCCGGGAACACCCAACCGCACCACCAGGGAATTTAGGCCGCGCGCACGGTCAAACTCCTGATCCTGCGTCGCATAAATGATGTCGAACCCGGCAATCCAAAAGGCAAGGGCGACGCATAACAGGATCGGTTCCAGGGAAAATCCGCCGCGCACGGCAATCCAAGCACCCACGGGGGAAATGCCGATGGCGAATCCCAGGGCCAAGTGGGAAAAAGACGTGAAGCGTTTGGTCAGCGAGTATCCGCACACCGCAAGCAAAGTGGGAACCGAAAGATAAAATGCCAAGGAGTTGATGAAATAGGTCGCGACGATGAAGGCCGCGCCGTTGGCGACCAGAAAACCGATCACGCTGGCGCGTGTCAACACGCCCGCGGGTATATGCCTGCGCATGGTCCGGGGATTTTCTCCGTCGATTTTTGCATCCACCAAGCGGTTGAATGCCATGGCGGTGTTTCGGCAGGTGACCATACAAAGGACGATGAGGGCGAAAATTTTCCCAGACGGCAATCCTTGCGCGGCCCACAGCATGGAGGCCAAGGCGAAGGGCATTGCGAACAGGGTATGTGAAAAGCGAACTAGCTCGAGATAGTGACGCAAGGTTTTAAACATTGATTTGAATTCCGAATCAGGTTTCTCGCCAGCGTTTGCCGACCTCATGTTCGACGCCCAAATGATCCAGAATGCGGGCGAGCACCGTATCCACGAGGTCTTCGATGGTTTTCGGCTTTTGGTAAAACGACGGATTCGCGGGAATGATGGTCGCACCCAGATCCCAGATGGTTTTCTGGTTCGCCAAGTGCAAGGCGCTCATCGGAGTTTCCCTGGGCACAATGATCAATTTGCGCCGTTCTTTAATGCAAACGTCCGCCGCCCGCGTCAAAAGCGTATCGCCGATTCCGTGGGCGATTTTGGCCAGCGCACCCATGGAACAGGGAATGATGACCATGCCGTCGTGTCGGTGCGAACCGCTGGCCATGGGCGCGAAAAAGTCGTGGTTATCGAACGATTTATCCGCCTCCTCTTCAAGCTTGGCAAACCCTTCGTACGCGCAAACCTTGTGACCCATTTCCGTGAGGACCACATGTACGGTATGGCCGTTGGTCTTTAAATGTTGCAACAGCCGTGCGGCGTAAATCGATCCGGAAGCGCCGGTAATGCCGAGAATGAATAAACCCATATTCCGCGTGGGCCCTTTACTTATGCCTTCACGGCCGTGATGATGTGGGAAATTCCGAAATCGCAAGGAATGACTTGGACGCGCGTGAAGCCCCTATTCTGCGTTGCGACCTTGTATTCGTGGGCGGAAAAAAATTTCCGAATCGACGTCACGAGGTAGACGTATGCTTCACGACGCGATGCGAATGCCCAACCCAACACGGGAATCCCGAGCGGGGCCAGGACATTGTAAAAAAGCCGGGTAAACAAGGTGGTGGGTCGAAAAAATTCCAAGGTCACGAAGGTGCCGCCTGGCCGGAGTAACTCGCGGACCTGATCAATTCCCACTTCCGTTGAATCCAGGTTGCGCATTCCGTACCCGCACACAACGGCATCGAAGGTTCCGGGGCGAAAACAGGGTTGCAAGGCATCCATGCGCACCAAATGTGGGCTGCATCGCGCCCTCGACTTTGACGAGGAAAATTTTGCCTTTCCTTGCAGCAACATGCCCATGGAAAAATCAGCGATGACACCGACACCTTCGGGCTCAGTCGCACCACGGCTCATTTCCCAGGCTTGCCAAAAATCGCCGGTGCCGCCGCACAAATCCAAGAGGCGCCTTACGTTTGGGGTTTGCAATTGGCCGCTGGCTTTTTTTCGCCAGACCCGGTCTCGGCCCGCGCTCAAAAAATGATTTAGGAAATCATAGCGGCCGGCGATGCTATCGAACATTTTTTGAATGGCTAATCCCATACTTCCCGCAAAGACTCCGTTTTATCTCCTTGCAATCGCCGGAGATAGCCCATTTAGGGGGTAAAAATGTATATAGTAAACGACTCAGCTTGTCGACGCGCCAAGGCGGAGGCGGCTTGGTTCCAAACTTTTGGGCCACGGCCCCGCAGGTCTTATTTAAAGCAAGATTCCTTAAAACCTATGCGCCTCCCCAAACTCCAAATCCTATGGTTCGCCTTCTTTTTGCCCATGACGACGATGCTTGCGCCGCAGGCTTCCGATGTTTCCGAAGTGGAGTGGAACGCTAAACCGAAAACCGTTCCCACCCGAAACTTCCATACGTTTTTGCCGAAACCGGGCGATAAAATCGACGATGCCTCGGCGCAATTGGTACAAGTGCTTTTGGATCGACAGACCAAAGGTGAATTTGATTCCTACATGGTCCAAATTCTGTTCCGGGGAAAGGTTCCCGAACGGACGGTAAAATCCGGCAGCGATAAAATCGTGATTGAATTCCTGGACACGGGCAAACCGTCGATGCGTCTTGCGAAAATACGCGGAGGAATTGTTGAAGCCAGCGCCTTGGAAGAACTTTTTTACCGGGAGCCGGTCGAGGCGTCTAAAGCGGTCGGTAAAGTCAAGCATATGATTCGCATGACTATTTTCCTGAAAGGAAAAGCGGTGGATCTGAAATTCCGGGATACCTTGGACCGAACCTTAATTCACTTCACGTTTCCGAATAATCCATCAAAATAAATTCTTGGGTTGCGGTCTCCGAAACCGATTTCGGCTGGAAAATTCCGCCATTGACGGCCAAAATAACGCCCAAACGTTGACATACGTCCCGCTTCGGCTTAAATTTTACCCCGCTGTTGCCGCCTTAGCTCAGTTGGTAGAGCAGAGGACTGAAAATCCTTGTGTCCGCAGTTCAACTCTGCGAGGTGGCACCAGCAAAAAATTTTGATTCCCCCAAGACCCATCAGCCCCGAAGGCATGCAAAAGCTGAAGCAGGAGTGGGAAACCCTGTTTCGTGAAACGCGTCCCAAGCTTTTGGAAGAAATTGCCGCTGCGGCCGCCCAGGGCGATCGCTCCGAAAACGCGGAATATATTTACGGAAAACGGAAGCTGCGCGAAATTGATCATCGCCTGCGGCAATTGGACGAAAAAGTTACCAATAGCCAGGTGATTACCGGCGCTCGCGACACGGAAACCATTGTTTTTGGTGCTAGAGTTCGACTCAAGCGGCCGGATGGTAAGGAGTGGACTATCCAAATTGTCGGGTCCGACGAGATTGATCCCCTGGAAGGCAAACTCTCGATGGAGTCGCCGATGGGCCAAGCTTTAATGGGTCATTCGCCGAACGGGGCTATCCAGGTAGAGACGCCTCGCGGGCGTGTTCGGTACGAAATCCTGGCTGTCGACTATCCGTAATTACGGAATTACCCTA
Organism: Fibrobacteria bacterium; assembly: GCA_017881725.1. GTDB lineage: Bacteria > Fibrobacterota > Fibrobacteria > UBA11236 > UBA11236 > Chersky-265. The sequence continues at coordinate 131,566 of JADGQO010000135.1, read as the reverse complement.
GCTTTTAAGAACCAAAGTCCTGAAAGTATGCCCGCATTTTTTCCCACGGCAGGCTATTTGGACATGTATCGCGCGTGAATGCCCGCAAGGTGGGCAGCAATCCTGCCTCGCGAAGTTTGGAGAAAACACCGGGCAATTCGGAATCGGGTAATTGATCGATGCGACGCAATATCTCGCTTCCCAATTTACGATTTGGATTGAAGCAGGCGGGAACCTCCCGACCAGCCCGGTAATAGATCCCGATCTTTCTCAAGTAAGCACCCCAGTCGATGGCGCCGCGCACCAACCAGACCGGACCGGGAAGATCGGGTGGGATGGGTTCCAGAACCGTCTGTACACATGCGAACCCCGCCGAAAATTGCTCGACTAAAAAGACATCCCAATTCATTTCAGCCGGTGTGCCGGAGCCGTTGATTCGGATTCGGCAAGTAACCGAAGGCCCCAGGCCTTGTGATTCCCGCTCAAGTCCGGCGAATTGCTGCGCGCGTTCCCAGCGCTTCAAAGCCAGGTGTCTTTCGTCAAGCATAGGACCGATCCGGGTTGTTATATTTCCAATCTAACACCATTACCGGGGCGGCGATCTGTTCAATCCCAAGGCGTGTAGACCAAGTTTTTTCCAATCCCTCAATCTAATTTTCTCGCTCTGGTTGGTCTCTTGCGCTCCCTCCCACCCTTCCTCCCAAAGTCAGGTCATCGCACCGGAAAATATGCCGGACATTTGTCGGGACATTGACTTCAATGTAACTGGCCAGGAATTACAGGAGGAGTGCGGGGTGACCTCCCGCAAATACATGGCTTATCGCAATATTCCTGAACATCGGAATTTGCTGCAGCCTAAAGGCGCGACCCTGGTGCAAAAAGGCAATGAGGTGGAGTTGAGGCTGCAAAGCACATTGCCGATTTCCCTACCTGGAGAAATGAACGGAAAAATTCTTTTTGATGAAAAACTACGGAGAAATCTCATCAAATCGAAAATGGACTATTGCGAGTTTTTCCCTGAAAACGCGAACCAACGGATTCGGATTATTTCCCTACGAATCCCCCTGGATATGGGCGGGGAAAAAACCTATTGCTTTACCGTCCTCTCCTCTCCCACTACGGCGCAAAGAAAGGCGGGCTATGCCAGTAAGCTGGAATCCTTGGATTGCGCAGATTTTCAGAACGTGAAAAAGATTTCCGAAAAATCCGATACCGGGATTGATTCCGTAAAATCAGTCCCCGGGAAGGCGGAGTAAAAAAATGACGGGGACCGGCCGAGGCCGGTTACGGCAAGTGACTCGGCTTAGCCTGCAGCGCTATCCGCAAAGGTCTCGATGACATCGGAAACCTTGTCTTTTTTACAAAATTCGTCGAACCCTAATTCTTTGTGAAAGGTGCTGTTCAACTTTTCCAGCAATGCCTTTCGTTCAGGATAGGTAATCTTATAATCGGCGATGAACTTGTCCTCATCGCTGATATCCTCGCGGTCAAAGCCGACAACTTCGGCGATGATCCCTTTGACTTGTTTGACTTTATCGTTATCCAATTTATTTCCTCTTTACCCAAAGAAAGAAAAATAGCGTGAAAATCCAAGATAGAAAGGGGATTTTCATAATTTTCGTAGGCCCATTCTTGTGCCCCTAATTTACGAAGACCTCTTGTCACGCAGGATCTTTTTTTAAGGAAACTCATTAATAATCATGTTTAATCCGAAAAAACCTTCCCTATCCCTATTGTTTATCTGTTGGTTTCCCCTCCTGGCCGGTGCATGGGATTCACCTTTACCCTTCTCGAACAAAAAAGCGACCTCAGACGGGCCCGCCGCCTTCGAGAACCCGGCCTCAGCGGCATTAATCGACGACGAATTCGGTTTTGGTTGGGCCGAAAGCCGTATTGGTTCCGGAACGGCCACTCGATTATGGGCCGGTTCCCATCAGGGCGAACATCATGCCGAGGGTTTGCGGATTTTGGAGGGCGGCGGTCCCATGCAGGCAAGGTTCGATATGGCCTGGGCCACCGATTGGCTGAATCTTTTTTCCCCCGGAATTAGAATCGGCTATTGGGCTCTCAACGGCGGAGAAAATCACGCGGTTGTCGATGCAGGGTTACACTTCCGTCCCCTGAAGGTTTTAATGGCCTCCTACTGGGGGGAAAACCTGTGGAGCGGCGGGAACGAATTGCCTATTCATCACCTGGCATTGGCTTATCGCCCGTTCGGTTCCCGAACGGGTTGGCCCTCCGACCTGCAAATCGGATTGGGCAGCCTCCAGGCCAAGGATCAGCGCCAACAAGGGTTCCTGTTTACGCAAATCCCCCTTCCCTTCGGATTGCGGATGCAAACGCAGTATGATTTTGCGAATCATCAGGGCACCCTGGGATTGGTGTTGCAGGCGACCAGTCATAGTGTGGCGGCGTTCGGTTGGAGCAGTAATGCCGCCGAGCTCCCGGCACGGAATGGTAAGGGAGGATCCGATTTCGTAGACGGACGCGTATTGGGCCGTGCTGCGGGAATTTCCTTCCGGAACGATCAGCGTCTTCCCTACCTGACCTCCACCGGAACCGTTGCCGTATTGGATTTGAACCGACCCTTGATCGAAGGGGAGTCCCAGCAGGATTGGACCGGCCGGAATAAGGCTCTGGGCTTTCTGGACTTGCTGCGCAGGTTGGACGCGATGGAGTCCGATCCTAACACGCACTTTGTGTTGATCAAGTTAGGCAATGCCCGCTGCGGTTGGGCCATGGGCGAGGAAATCCGCGCGCGTATTCTGCGCTTGCGAGGACATGGAAAACACGTCGTGGCCTATATGGAACAGACGACGGCTTTGAATTATTTCCTGGCGTCGGCGGCCGATGCCATCGGCATGCAACCTCAAGGGTATTTCGCCGTCACGGGTTTCGCGGCCGAACTTACCTTTTACCGCGGCTTGTTCGACAAATTGGGCGTGCAACCCCAATTCCTCCGGCATGGGAAATACAAATCCTTCGAAGAGCCGTATACGCGCACCAGCCTTTCGGAACCGGCCCGGCAAAACCTTACCGCCTTTATCAACGACGAGTGGGAACATTATCTCGATGTGGTCTCCCAAGCGCGCAAAATCTCCGCCGATTCGCTGCGCAAAGTATTGGAATCGGGTGAAATCGGTTTGCGTCAAGCGCGGAAGTCGGGTCTGATCGACACCTTGCTGCAAGCCGACGAAACCTTGGTTTGGGCCGGCGGACCGCATGCCCAGGCGCAAAGGGTGGAGTCGGAAGCCCCATACCGCGAGGATTGGAACATCGCGCCTAAAATCGCCTTGGTGGTGGTGACGGGGGAAATGGTTAGCGGGCCCAGCGCGCACGGGTGGCTGGCGGGGCCGGAAATGGCGGGATCGGAGACCGTAACCCAGCAGTTACGGGCCGCGAGGATGATGCCCGGCGTTAGAGCCGTGGTGCTGCGCGTCGATTCGCCCGGCGGTTCCGCGCAGGCGGCCGACGAGATGTGGCGCGAAGTCGAGTTGCTGAAACAAGCACATATCCCCGTGATTGCCTCCGTAGGCCATGACGCCGCCTCGGGCGGCTATTACCTGATTTGCGGCGCGGATAAAATCGTGGCGGAACCCAATTCCACCGTCGGAAGCATCGGCGTATTATGGGGGAAATTCGTATTGAAAGGATTATATGAAAAGCTCGGCCTGGCCACCGAGACGGTGAAAACCGCGCCCCACGCGGACGGGAACAGCATGTCGCGCAGTTGGGACAGCGGCGAAGTGGTGATACTGCAAAAGCACATGGACGATTTTTACCAGGACTTCATCGGAAAGGTCGCGGACGGCCGCCACAAAACCAAAAACGGCATCGACAGCCTCGGGCAAGGACAGATCTTCACGGGCAGCCAGGGCCTTAAGAATGGCTTGGTCGACACTTTGGGCGGCTTGGAAACCGCTTTGAAAATGGCAGCGTCCAAGGCAGGGCTTTCCGCCGGATCCCATTATCGAGTGGTGACGGTCAGCGGCCAAAGCGAAAGCGGCATTTCAACCATCGGCCGGGATTGGGCCGCAGCGCGCTCCCAGCGTCAGCCTTGGGATGAAATTCTTGTGCGCTGGCAAAGCGTTTCGGAACCAAAATTGTGGGCCATCAGCCCGGAATTGGCGGGTTGGACCGGAATGCCGGGACTCACCAATCCGGAATAAATCTCCGCGACGCTGGCCCCGGCGGGGGCAGCGAATCGACGTCCGCACGGACTTTTCCAAAACCCTGTTTTTCAACACCATGTTAAGGGTTAAGGCAGGTACGGCAAGCGCGGTTGCGTGTTATGACTGCCTTTCATGTCCAATAAGCTGAAAAGTAGGGACGGGCAAAGAATGGAAAACGAAGCCTGCGGCTCCGTTAGATAAGGCATGTTGCCGATGGCGGCAATGTCGCGCAGGGATTTCGAATCCAAAACCGGAAAAGACAGCCCGCGAACCGCGGTGACTTTGCCGGTATGGGAGTCCAGCCTATCCATTTCACAAGGCGTGGACAAAGTGAACACTCCCCTGCCATCCAACCCTTCGCTGACTGCTAATTGCGCGGCCAACGGATGATGCAATAATTTATATGCATCTTCATCCAGCAATTTGCTCACGACCAGGCCGTAACCGGTGCCTTCGTCGCTCCCCAGTGCCGCCAATCTGGATTGGAGTTCCCTTTCGCTTACGGCCTTGCTGGAGCGGAGAACCGTCACGCCGGGAAAACCTCCGCCATAGCGCCAATGGCCGTTGCTGGCATAATCCTTAACCTTCAACACCGGCACCTTCCCGAGCAAATACCCCGTCACTCGGCCATCCGAAACCAAGCGTACGGTTTCCGCCGGTTGACCCTGCTGATCCACGGCATAATGTCCGAACAGCGCTTGCCCCCGGAAATCGGCCATGCCGGGAGTATCGACCACCGTGACTTCATTGGGGAAAAGTTTTCGTCCCGACAGGCTCAGCATGAAATTCGGTTCGACTCCGGCTCCCAAGGGTTCGCGTAATCGGGACTGGGGGAAAAGCAAGGATTTGTTGAGCAACTCCCCAGCGGCCGTTCCCGTAAAAAGAATCGGGCCGCGATAGTTGGGCAATGGATCCGCATTGCGCAAATAGTCCAGGCGCTTAATCAGAGGCGCTACGGAATCCCGTAACGCGGAGGTTGAGAACGCGCCCTGCCCGACTGCAAGCGGCGCGCGCGTCGATACCCGCAAATAATCCCATAACGGGGCGCCATCCTTGGCTTGCGTCAGCAGGGAAACCAGCAAGGTATGCTCCTTCACGCTTTCGATATATCTGGAGCCATCCGAGTCGACATAATAAAACGTGGTGTAATAGTACTGGTAGCCTACGCGCGATTCTTCCAACCAGGGATAATCCATGAATACACGGCTCAAATCCTTGCCTGTGGCGTTGATCCCGGCCGTGTCCAAAACCGTGGTGTCATCCCCGTGGATTTGACGCAGCACTTTCTGGCGCGAGAAATCCGGCAAGGTATCCTTGCCATTGTGTCCGGCCAGAAAGGCCCGTTTCTGCTCCAACTGTTCCAAGGCCACTTTATATTTCGCGTCCGTCGCCGCCCATAGGGACAGCGCGATCAAATCCGTGTCGTTCTCTTGGGGCAAGGGCAATCGCAGGCGCGGACCGAAAACGATGCCCCCTTGGAAATTGGAATTGTCCTGGCGGTAATCGCCCACCCGCAAATCCACTTCCAACAGATGCTGGTGATCCTTTTCCGAGGATTCCTTCGAACCCAAGGCCGCTTGCATGTGGTACGAACGCACGTCCCAGAGCAAATAGGAAATGAAATACGGTTTAGGATTCCCCTTGATATGCAATTTGTTGAAGGATCGTTGCAGTTCGCGTTCCATGGTGCGAATGACGGGATTGGCATCTAGTCGGGACGCCAACGTATCTGGCGGGTTACCATGGTTTTTCAAGGCGCCGGGCATGGTCTTGCCGTAAACAAAACCGGTGGCCGCAGCCAAGGCGGCGAATACGCGAATCGAGCGGGTGATGGATGAAATGCAGACGCTCATGGCTTCACCTCTGGGGGGGGCAAGATGGGAGGGAGATTTTGATCCTTGGCGCGGCTTTCGAATTCCATCGACTCCAAAAGGATGGAAGGCGCAATGGCCGAGACCGGGATCCATCCGGATTCGGCCCCGCAAAATCCGTTGAAGACGGCGGGATCATCGCCTACCGCCGCAATCTGCTTAAGGCTGACCAAGGGCGTGCCTACGGCATCGACTCCCCGTACCACGCGATCCGGACGCCCATCCGCGAAGATTTGTGATACATATAACGGTTCCACCCGGAAGGACTGGGGAAGATCCCGGCCGGTATAGGTGAATCCGCCGGATATATCATGCAATAAAAGGCCATACGGTTTTCCGGTGCGATGAAGTATGGCTTTTAGGGAATCCCGCAAAGACGATGCGGGAACGGTTTTGGAAGCCTGTAAAATGGTGTTGCCCATGCGCGCGGTCGGCGCCAGCCCCAGCATGCCGCGCCCATGGCCATTCGAAACGCCTTTGGGCGACAACACGGAACGGCTGAAAAGGAAATCCTTGAACACGCCATTTTCCATCAACAGGGTCCGTCGCGCCGACACTCCCTCGTCATCATAGCGATAGAATCCGTTCAAGGGCACTTGTCCTTCGTATTCCAGCGTCGGATCATCCACAATGGTTACGAAGGGCGCGGTCAGGGATTGATTTATTTTCGATACGAAGGTTTGACCCTCGTCCACGGCTTTCTGCCGGTGGCCTTCCACCCGATGGCCGAATACTTCATGGGTGAATACCGCGGCGGCGATGTTTTCCAAGATCACGGGACCGACGAACGTTTCCATCACGGGCGCGGTTCGCAGGGAATCCAACCGGGCGAGCAACAAGTTGGCGGCTTGCACTACGCTGTCCATGGGGAAGTCGAGGGGAATTTCCTTGAAGAAAAAATCCTTGGTCAGCCAAAGAATCATTCCGTCATCGGCCTTGGTTTCCACGTACAACCCGATATTACCCAAGGTTTCATCATGGGTAATGGCCGTCCCGTCGGAATTAACCAACAATTTTTGGACCTTGCGATAATTGAATTCGATCTGGCTGGTGTACAAATGCGGTCGATTGGCGAAGATGCGCGAAGCTTGGCGTAGTTTAGAAAAAAGGCTGTCCAGGGATTTGCGCTCCGGCAACGGCTTGAGATCCGGATCCCGGTGCTGGGCGACAGGGTTGGGGGCAAAATCCAAACCGGTATCATTTTCCTCCGGGCGTACTTTCACGTTCGCTTGGATTTTAATGAACTGGTCCTTGGCAGCCCGAAAGGCGTAATCCGTGGCCACCTTTAAAGCGCGCTCGGCTAATGGGCCTTCAGGCTCCATGGGCAGCCTTACATTCTGGTAGCCGTCCCAATTGGTGAAGTCCAGGTTTTCGCGCATCGGGTGGGTGTTGTCGAATTTCGAGTTACCGACCCGGACTTCCACTCCCAGATACCGCGATGCGCCGCCCTTGTCTTCGATGACACCGCCCTTGTTAACCGTGTAGGACTGGGAAAGGCTGTCGTTGACGCGGTAAGCCAAGAAATAGGGCTTTAGAGAGTCGGCTTTTTGCAGGGCCGATAAATATTTGTGTAGCCGGTCCTGGTAAAACTTGACCCGATCGAATACCGCGGCGTGGGCTTGTGGCGCCTTGGTCGATGCAACCGGTTTCGCGCTGGCTGAGCCCCAAGGTAAAATTCCTGGAGCGATCAGGATTGCGATTAGGCTCGAGATGAAAAACTTCCGAGTGAGAAGGCGCCCCGATTTCGAGACCGACTCAACCGGTTTTGTCCGGACAAGTGCTGTCATGTTATGCGGTCGTTCAAGTGCCCTTAGCATGCAATCCTTCCGTTGAAATCTAGAATTGTTGACGAGGAAGCTTCTCCCGATGAGTTTCCTTGTCCGGCATACGTGATCGAAGCATCGGGTGTTCAATAAGGAATTCGAAAAGACGCTCCGCCTGGCGAGGGAGTCCGTCGCCGAAACCTTTCATGGCCGTGACTTTCAGGCTCGCCTCGGTCAATTCCAAGTCGCTTTGCTTCTGCGTGAACGCGACACCCTGATCGTGCAAATGTTGGGCAAGGTATTCCTGTTCGGATTGTCCGGGCGTAGGCACGAGTAATACGGCTTTCAATCCCAACCCCGCCATCTCCATCAAAGTCGTATAACCGGAACGGGCCACCACCCAATTTGCCGCGCGCATCCATTCGGATAAAACCGCGCCGGGAGCATGATTGAACTCATTCAATTCACCCGGTGCAATCCGATATTCCGACCCGGGGAACTGGCCTTCAGGGTTTCCCTTGGTTTTGTCCGCGCCCGGCAATCCTTTCACGATTACTCGGGTACCTTTCATCTTCCCCATCTGTTCGCGCAACCGGGATTCAAAGGTGGTTCGCTGAGGCTCCGGACCGCTTACCATGGCCAATACGTCGATGCGGACAATTCCCTCCTCGAAACGTTTGGCATTGTCCTCCGGTTTCTCTTGCTTTCCCTGGAAACGTGAAAGCGGGCCGATGAACCGGGCATTCGCTAGAAGCGCGCCATGGCTTAACGCCCCGGATAGGTTTTCGGGGCCGGAAAAATCGGGAACCCACACCTCCTGAAATCGTTTTAACCAAGTCAAATTCAGCATGCGAACTAATCGCTCCAACATACTCCGACCCAGGAAATCTCCCGGCACGCGCAGAAAAATTTGATGGGTGATGAAAATGGTCGGGACCTTTTTGGCAAGTAACCCATAGCGTCCGTCGGAAATGACGATTTCCACGCCGTGCTCTTTTACCAAGCGTTTCAGTTGCCGGGATTCGCGCCACAAACCCAGCGCAATCGCCGGTGCTTGCCAGAGGAGAAATGGCAAAAACCCCCAAGCAGAACGGGCGTAACGTACGCGATACCCCGTGAACTCAAGGCAGGGACGTTGCGGAAATTCCTGGCGCAATAAATGGAGGCCGCCGCCACCGGCGGCAATGCTTACCGCGTGGCCACACTTTTCCAGAGCCCGAATCAGGGGAATGCACCGCGTCGCATGGCCCAGCCCCCAGTCCAATGGGCAAACCAGGATTTTCATCGCGGCGAATGGTCCGCGTTTTCGAAGTTCATGGAGAATCCGCAAGTTGCGTCCAAAATCCGATAAACATGCTTCTCAACGCCGGCTAAATACTGATCCGGATTTTCCGCCCACATCGATCGGACCATATCCCAATGATTCTCCGGCAACGTTTCCGGCCGAGGAGTCGCCTGCGGATGAAATGGCAATTCCAAAGTGATCATGGCCGGCCGGCGTCCATCTCGGTAGACAAGCCCATGCCCCGCCCAAAGGCCCAGAGACCCGGGACAAGGGTCTGAAAAGGGGACTGCATTTTCTTGGAGGCGAAGTCGATAGGGATTCTCCCGGTGTGCCGGAAGGACGGACCAAATATGGCGCCCCAGGGATGCGCTTTGCGGGCCGTCGGCGTCGATTTCCGCTAAGGCCCAATGCAAGCTGATGATTTTGGCCGGCATCCATTCCAAAATAAAATCATGGAGCGATTGGCTTTCCGGCTCGGACAGCGGTTTGGAGCCGGGAGGCTCGACGGATTGAGCGGACCATTGATGCGGAAAATTGCGGTTCAAATCCACCCCGCGCCCGTTGTAACGCGTATCCGCAGCCACGCCATCCGGATTAAGAATCGGAATCATGGCTACGTGGGCGGGCATAGCGTCGGTGTCCCGGAAGCGATTCAGAAACCGTTCCGCCAAAGGTACGGTCGCGCGTTCATCGCCGTGTGTGCCGCCGATAATCAAGGTGGATTGCAAGCGGTGTGCATTCGGGTTGTTAATACGGTCTGCCGTAAAATTGACATTCGCATGGGCGACGATGTCCCTGCCTGCGACGCTTTGCCCTAAAATGATCTGCATCCCTTGCCTGTTTCCTGGCTCCATAATATCATAAATATCAAATGTCGGAAGTCTTAGTAATGCGATTGGCCTCCGAGCCCATGGAAAAAGAAAATGATCCGTTCCAATTGCACGCGTAAAACCCTTATCCCAAAGCATATTTTTCAAACCTCCCGCGCAACGCGGCGGTCCGTTGAAAATGTGTTTCTGGTGCTGGAACAGAAGGGCGTGTTGGGTTACGGAGAGGCGTCACCCAATTCCTTGTTCGGTGAGGATCCTTCCGATGTGCATTCAAAGCTGTCTTCCCTCCCGGATTATTTCCGCCGCCAAACGTTGGACTCCGTGGACGATATCGCCCGAATTTGGGACGAGTTGTGGCCCTTTCTTTCTCCATCCCGCGCCGGCCAATGCGCCGTTGATCTCGCCTTGTGGGACTTATGGTCCAAACTGCAAGGCCAATCCGCTTGCGAAACCATTTGGCAAGCAGCCCCACGGCCCATCGCGAGTTCCGCCACCTTGGGGATCTGTCCCCGGGAGGAATGGGACGTCCGCATTGCCGAAGCCGTGGAATTCCCAGCCATCAAGGTTAAGATGGATGACCGCGCCGATATCGATTTCATCCGGGCCATCCGGGAAAAAAGCTCCGCGCCCATTCGTGTAGACGCAAACTGTGCTTGGTCGGCAATGGATATCGGAGCCTTAAGCCGGAAGCTAGCGGAATTGAATGTGGAATTCATCGAACAACCTTTACCGCCCGCCCAGAACGAAAGGATGCCCGATTGGTTGTCGAAATCGGTACTTCCCATTCTCGCCGATGAAAGTTGTCTGGGTCCCTCGGACATACCGAAATTAGCGGGATCTTTTTCGGGATTTAATATCAAATTGGTAAAGTGCGGCGGAATTACCCCGGCCGTTCGGATGATAGCCGCCGGGCGGGAGCTGGGTTTGCAAATCATGATTGGATGCATGCTGGAGTCCAGTTTGCTCATCTCCGCAGGAACCGTCCTAGCGCAAAAAACGGATTTTGCCGATTTGGATGGGGCTTGGCTGATTAATAATGATCCGTTTGACGGGCTTTCAATCCATCAAGGCCGTTTAAGCCTGGGCCCGAATCCAGGATTCGGCGTCGAACCCATCCCCTATTCGGACTCGGTGCTTGCGACTACCGATTATATTGAGTCGAGGTAAAATGGAATCTCTCGCATTATTGAATCGTAACGACCCCCAATTGATTCGGCAAGCCGGCATGGTGGAGGATTTTTCCAATCCGGAATTCCAGACATTTATCGATCAATTGATCCGATGCGGTGAAGAGAACGAAGGCGTTGGTATCGCCGCTCCCCAGGTGGGCCATTCGGTTCGCCTTTTCATTATGGCCCCGCGCTCCAAGGATGGATCTCCGAATGCGAGGTATCCGGATGCTCCAGGCATGGAACCAACCGCTCTTATAAACCCTGAAATTCTCCGGCGCGCGGACACGTTTGAAAAAGGCTGGGAAGGATGTCTGAGCGTTCCCGGTTTCCGCGGACTGGTCCCGCGCCACACGGAGATTGATGTCGCTTACACCACACGTTTCGGCGAGCGCGTCGAGGTACACTTTGCCGGGTTTCTAGCCCGATTATTCCAACATGAGTTCGACCACTTGGAAGGCATCTTATTTCCCTCCCGGATGGAGCCGCAGGATCCTTTGGTGTCCTTGGAGGAGTATAAGGCCCTGACGGGCATTGACGTGAAGCGTTAACGGGGTTTGCGGGGTTTGGAAATCATCGCCAACTGATGTAAAAAAAAGGTGCTCATCTCAGTCAGCGCGCCAACTGAGATGTAAAAAAGGTGCTCACCTCAGTTAGCGCGCCAACTAATTGACTTTAATAGTGCTCACCTCAGTTGGCGGCGGACTTTGGCACGGCACATAGGCTTGATGCCTACCGTTGCTACTTTCGTCCTGGCGGGGTTCAGCTCTCCACTATTGCGTGAGGTCCGAGCCTTCCGAGATGAGCGTCACCAATATATTCAAAGACGCAGTCCCTACCAAGTAGGGTCATACCGGGTTGTCAGGAATCCTCTTCGAATTCCCCGTCAATATCCCCATCCATTTCACTGTCCACTTCCTCAAAGCCGGAGAGCTCGGATAAATTCCGCCCCGGAACTTGCTCGGCTGCGCTCAACTCATCGGGATGGTCCGAAGCGGCCAGTTTCTTTTTAGGGCCGCGAATGCGAATCTCCCGGAAAAAGGATTTGAGCAGATCGAGGCATTCGCCGCCTAAAATGCCAGGGACGATGTCGATTTTCCGATTGATGGGATTCTCGGATAAGATGTTGTAGGTCGATCCCAAGGCCCCGAGCCGCTTGTCCTGCGCGCCATACACCACCTTGGCGATTCGACCGTTTAGTATGGCCCCGGCGCACATGGGGCAAGGCTCCAGCGTAACGTACAAGGTACAGCCTTCCAAGCGCCAATTCTTCAGAGCGCCGCTGGCCGCGCCTAAGGCCAGGATTTCCGCATGCGCGGTGGGATCCTGCAACGTCTCCATATGATTGCGGCCCCGGCCCAGAATTTTACCGTCTTTAACGATGACGCAACCGATGGGGACTTCTCCATCACCATAGGCGGCTTGGGCTTCGCGCAGGGCCTGGCGCATGAAATATTCGTCGTCGGGAGGTAACAGCATGGCTTAATTGTAGAATACCAAACGATTTCGACCGGTTTCCTTGGCCCGGTACAATGACTTGTCCGCTTTTTCCAGGATTTCCCGTCCATGCTTGGAGTCGGAGGGATACATCGCCCCGCCGATACTGAGGGTCACCTGAAAGCGCGTCGAGCCGGCCTCGAAAACCCGCGTGGCCACGCTTTCGCGGATGCGCTCGGCCGTTTCCGCCGCCAACGTTCGATCCGTGTCGGCCAGCATGCAGACGAATTCCTCGCCGCCGTAGCGGGCCAATAGATCCGTACCCGCACGGATGCTCTGCGAAATGATTTTCGCAACGTCCTTCAAGACCACGTCGCCGATAGGATGGCCATGGGAATCATTGACCTTTTTGAAAAAATCGATATCCATCATGAGCACGGCCAATTGATGGTTATAGCGTTGAGCGCGGAGAATTTCAGTCTGGAAACGTTCCTGGAAAGTGCGATGATTATCGACGCCGGTCAACCCGTCGCGACTGGCCAATTGCTCCTTCTCTTGATAGAGCCGCGCTCTGGAAAGAGCGAATCCCGCCGCGCGCGCGATGGTCGTAAGCATGTTCTGTTGATGTTCCGGAAAGCGCCGGGACCGGGCTGATTCGACGACCAAAGCCATGTCCAAGCCTTGATCCGTCGGAACGGGTACGGCCAATAAGCTGGCCATGCGCCCTTGGGCCTTTTCCCCGGGGCTGAACCGTGGGACATACGGGTTGGGCGGAAAGGCGCGATTGATGATTTGCTCCTTCTCGAAAACCAAACTCACCAAACCCTTGTCCAGCAAGGAAAATTCCAGACCTTGCAGGTCCGCCGCACTGGTGCCCAAGCAACTGGTGATGCGGGCCGTATTACCGTGGCGTTCCTTCCGCTCAACCACCATAAAACGATCGCCCTCCAGGCATTCGGCCATGTAATTCTGCACATGGCCAACGATATTTTCGACGGACATGTTTTCCAGGAACTTGCGCTGGTAATTGGTCAACGCGGTGAGTTGGTCGGCATGCACGCCTTTTTCAAAAGCCATATAGGCATGATAGGCTAGGTTGCCGGCGATATGCGCCAACGCCTCCAGCTTATCCAAAGTCCCGGAATCGAAAGCTTGCGGTTCCCGGCTATCGACCAGAACCGCCCCGCGCCGAACGCCTTTCACGACGATGGGAACTCCTGCCAGGGAGCGGATTTTTTCTTCCGCGGAGGAATAATAATGCAGTTGGGATGAGTCCGCGACGATGTCCCCTTCGAGGACCCGTTTGATATTTTCCTTGAGCAATTGTCCAGCCAAACCCTGATTGCTGTTCAGCGCGGCACCAGGTACCAAGTTATCACTGGAGGTGATCCAAGCGCGGAAATAATATCCTTCGGACTTTCCGGGGAAAAGCACCGCGTAAGTATGTCCTTTGGGGACGGCGTCCTTAAGCAGGGTCAGGCCGTCGAACAAGGTCGCGTCGATGGCGTCTTCAACTTCCTGCAAGGCCAACCTACGAGTTTCGCGGGCCTGTAGTTCTTGGCCGGCCATGGCCAAATCGCCTTTCAGGAAGGCGCGGGTGGTATCATTGCGCCGATCCTCATTTTCCATTTCCGGCGTCGGAGGCACAGTCACGGGAAGGCCTTTGCGCGGAGGAATCGGGGCAAGTCCACTGAAACGCTTACGGGCTCCCATGGCTCCGAGCAATGCTGAGGCCAACCCTGGAACCCAAGCCCAGCGCCACTCTCCGCCCAGCCCTCCCAAGCCGCCGAAAAGCCCGGCTAGGAAGAACCACAGGCTTTTCATCAAACCCGGGCCGCTTTCCACATCAGTAGAAAACCTACCGGCGCGAAGATCAGATTTCCGAACCAGGCCCCGACCAAGGGCGTAAGACTCCCGTTTTCGCCCATGACCAAACCCAGCCGCAACGCCACGTAGTAAAGGAAAGTGATGCCCAAAGCGATTCCGAAATTGCGCGCCAAACCGGATTTGATGGTATTGACCGACATGGCGGTGCCGATGAAGGCCATGAAAAGATTAACCAGGCTGCTGGAAAACCGGAAGTAGCGTTCGGTTTCCAAAACCCGCGGCGACTCTCCGGATCGCTGCAATATTGCAATTCGTCGATCCAATTCCTGCACGCCCATTTCTTCCGGATAAGTTCTATCGTCCAACAGATCCTTGGGTTGATCGCGAAATTCCGGGTAGGGCAATTCCTTGAACGATGTCGCTTGCAGTTTGCCATCCTTGAAAACTCTTCGGGTCCCGTCATGGAACACCCAGCCGCTTTTTTCCCAATTCAGGAGTTTGGCGTCAATGCGCATTTGCAAGGCGCCGCGCTTGGGTTGCGTCAAGGCCGTCACGTTTTGCCCGGAATTGCGATGACCGGTATAGAACTCAAAGAAATACACGCCGCCGTCGGAAGCGGTGTAAAAAAAATTGAATTTCTCCAGCGGATCCCCGCCAACGTCCCCATCGACTGAATGCGGCTCACTGATTTGATAGCGTCGATGGTTGGCGTCGGGCATAATGCGATTCTCGAACCAAAACATGACGCCGCTGCACAGCAGTCCGAAAAACAAAATGGGCGACAAGATGCGTAGGATAGGAATTCCGGCGGCGCGCAAGGCCACGAGCTCTAAATGGCGCGCCATGTTCCCCACCGAAAATACCGAGGAAAGCAAAACGGCCACGGGCAATACCAGATAGAGGATATGCGGCAAATAGTCGAAGTAATAATGGAGCACTTCCTTGGGCGGACGCGCCAGCCAAACCTTGGTATTGCCCACGAAATCCACCACGACGAAAACCACGATGGAAACACCGACCGTAAGGAAAAGGAGGCCCAGAAAGGCGTTCAGGATGAGGCGCGTGTAGATTTTCATGCGCTTCCGGACCCGTTCGGGTTTTCGTCGGCTTTGACAGCCCGCGTCCAAATTCCCGTTGGCCGAAGAATCAATTTGACGATTTTCATCGGCAGCGAAATATTATTGAGATAATTTTCCCGGGCCATCCGAATGACCAGGTACAGCCCCCCCGCGCCTACCAGGATATTCGGTCCCCACATGGCTACCCACGGCTCCAAGGTACGATGATCGGCCATGACTTCGCCCCGAATCATGCAGGCCAAATACAAAAGGAAAAACGACATGCTGTAAATGACGCCCGTGCCGATGCCGCCCCGGCGCGCCATGATCCCGAGCGGCGCACCGATGAAGACGAACACCAGGCAGGCCACGGGAATGGAAAATTTCTTGTGGATTTCGACCATGAATTGGTTGATCTCCATGAGTTCATTGTCTTCCCGGCGATCATAGCGATCGATCAGGTAAATCTTATCCTTTTCCTGGCGCTTCACTTCCGCGTACGCCAAGGAGCTGATGGGATCGTCCAAATACCAATGCCCCTGCACCAAACGGGGAGGCACGGTCTTGACGGTATCGGCCTTCATCACGATATCCAAAGCGTGCATCTCGTCGAAAATCTTGTCGGTATATTCCGTACGCAAGGATCTCAAACGATCCTTGGCGCCGTTGACGATACCGAACATTTCCTGGACTTTCATTTCCCGATCCGTGCGGTACGATCGTTCATGCCTTTCCAGGGTTGGGTCCACATTATCGATGGCGACGTCCTGGCTCCGGAAATGGACGCGGACATAATTGTTGGGATCCTTATGGTCGACGAAATGGTTTTCGCCGCCCAACAAATGGATGACGATGCTCTTTCCCCCATTGGCGTATTCCATGGTGGCGGAATCGGCATAGGTATAGCGGAGCGGTTTTCCCGATTCGAGATTATAGATCCGGATTCCACCCAAGGTTTCCGTTTTTTCGTCCAGCTTATCGATCCAGATCAGGTAATTATCGAAATCGCGGATTAGGGAACGGGGTGTAATCAAAGCGGTGGGCTTCTTTCGCCCGATGTCGTTGCGCAAGGCCGCGGCCCGGAAGTTCGCCTCTGGAAGCACATCGTTATTGAAATAAGTCAATCCGACGCCTAGGCATAAAGCGACGAGCAGCACCGGCAGCATGGCTTTCCACGGAGAGATGCCCAAGGATTTCATCGCCGTGATTTCGTTGTCGGATGAAAAACGCCCGAAGGCCATGAGCGTGGCGACCAGGACAGCCATGGGGATGGACAAGGCCAGCATCCAAGCCATGTTCAGCATGATGATTTCCACCACCACGCGCCAACCCAATCCCTTGGAGAGGATGGACGCCAGGATTCGGATCAGGAAATCAATTAGAAAGAGGAAAGTGATCACGAACAGTGCGTACAGGAAAGGGGCGATATGCTCCTTAAGGATATACCTTGCTAGGATCATCTGAGTTGAATATACTACATCTTAAAGTACGTAAACAGGACTGCGTCATAACGTGATTGCCTACCGGCGGATAACCATGAAAAATTCCCTCTTGCTGCGAGTCCTTTGCTTAGGAACGGCCGGCTTTTTCTTAGCCTGCGCGCCCAAACCCAGGGTTCAAAGCGGCGATCCTTCGCTTCCGGAAATCGACGTCCTGCAGCTGAAGGAAAATTCCGATGAAGCCTTAAAATTGGCACAGGAAAACAAGCTGGACCTGCAAAGTCTGGAAACCAAGGTCCGGGAAATGGAAAGTCGCCTGTCTTCCCTTGGCGATGAATTGGCGAATTTACCGGTGTCAAAGGTCGATGAACTTACGCAACAAATGAGTTTGATGACGGAACAGTTGCGCTCCCTTGAGGAAAGGCTGGCGAAAGTCGGCGCGGGTCCCGGACCCAAGAAACCGCTGGCGACGTTTTCCCCAACCGCGTTGGACTCGGGCGCGGCATTAACGAAGTCTGCGGCCGATACCGGCAAAGGTTCCGCGAATAAACCAGGCGCAGGAAAGACCGGAACGGGAAAAACCGCCCCGGCCAAAAACGCCTCAGAGAACCCCGTCAAACCCGCCGCCCGGAAACCTCCGGCCACCGAAGGCGAGGCGACCTTATACAAGAAGGCTTTCGACTTGTTTTATGCCCGCAACTACGATCAAGCCGTCATTAAATTCGAAGAGGTGCTGCAAAAATATCCGGCCAGCACCTACGCCGACAATTGCGCCTATTGGATTGGGGAATGTCATTTCGCAAATGGAAATTTCCAAAAAGCCATCGCCAGCTTCCGCAAGGTTTTCACCTTTCCCGAAACGGAAAAAGCCGACGACGCGCAATTGAAATTGGGCTACTGCTATCTACGGTTGGGCGATAAGAAGCAAGCTGCCCTCGAATTCAAAAAAGTTGTATCTTTGTACCCCGATAGCGAGTATACGGAACGGGCTAAGGAAGAATTAGCCAAACTGGAATGAAATCGGGGCCCAAATGGCTTTTCTCTTTAAAAGAGCTTTTTTCTTAAAAAATGCTTTTCTCTTTAAAAAAGTTTTTCTCTTGAACAATTCAATCGCCGCGCGCAAGCGGTACTCCCTGGGATTCACCTTTCTTTTGGCCGGTACCGCCATCGGCCTTTCCGGCTGTTTCGGGCATAAGAAACTGACCCAAGAGGAATCCTGTCAGGAAAAATGGGACAAGGCCAGGGCCAAGTTCGAGAAAAAGCATTATCTGGAATCCAAGGAACCGCTTTCGGAATTGGTGACCAGTTGTCCGGGTTCGGCCTTTACCGAAGAGGCCATGTTCGACGTGGGCGAGTCCCACTTCCGTTTGGAAGAGTGGATTGAAGCCGAAACCGAATATTCATCGTTCCTTAAAGATTATCCCGCCTCTAAAAAATACGGGGAACTGGCCCATTACCGTCTGGCGCAAGTGAACTCCAATCAAGTCGAGATTCCCGCCCGGGATCAGACCAAGACCACCGATGCCATCAAAAGCTACGGATCCTTTCTCGATGAATACCCGGAATCGGTCTATGCGGATAGCGCCAAAACCCAATTGGAAAAATTGAAGGATCAATTGGCGGCCAAGCAGATGATGATCGCCCGCTTGTATACGCGCATGGACGAGCCGCAAGCCGCTGCCATCTATTACAAGAATTTGTTGAAAGAGTACGGCGGACGCGTCAACCAACGCGAGATCAGCCTCAAGCTGGCGGATTGCTATATCCAGTTGAACCAATTCGATGAAGCGGAATCCTACTTGGTGAAGTTCGATGGGATCGCGAAAGACGATCCCTTCCGGCTGCAGGTAAAGACCGCCTACCAGAAATTGGAAGCCGCCCGCTCCAAATTGGCGCGCCAAAAGAAAGTCGAGAAGGAGCAGGAAAAGCGCTCGGAATCGATGTGAAACTTTGCATTTTCGGTGGGTCCTTCGATCCACCCCATGCGGGCCATCTCTACATAGCCCAATCGGCTAAGGCCTCCCTGAATTTTGACTCCTTGCTCTGGGTCCCGGCGCTGGACCCGCCTCTCAAAGAAAAACCGGGGACCCCTTACAGCCACCGTTTGGCTATGGTCCGCTTGCTGATTGCCGATGAACCCGGAATGGAAGCGTCCGAAATCGAGTCGCAGCTTCCCCACCCTTCCTATTCTTTGAATCTAATCCGCGCCTTGAAAGACGAGCGGGGTTCGCAACATGATTGGCACTTTTTGATCGGCGCCGACAATTGGCTGAACTTCAAGCAGTGGCATCGCTGGGAAGAAATCCTTCAGGAAGTCACATTGGTGGTTTTCCCTCGTGGTGGCGTAGCCCTGGAAGCGTTGCCTACAGGCGTAGAGAATCTTTATCTTCCCGAAATGATGGCGCAGGCTACCGACATCCGTGACAACCTGCGGCGAGGCATGGACCCGGCCGATGCCGGAGTACCGGCGCAAATCCTGGATTATGTGCGCGCGCAGGGATTGTACGGAGTCGGAAAATCGGGGACGCATCTGTGAATCATTTTAAAACTCGCTGGGTTGCGACGGGATTCCTTTTGGCAGTTCTGGTAGGCAAGTATACTAGCGCGCATGCCGCCTCCGCCGATTCGCTTCCGGCTTTCAAGTCCGATTCCGCTTCGCAGGATCCCTTTCGGCAAGTCGAATCCGGTCGGACCCCATTTGGAGGTCCAGCGGCGCAACCCGGCGCGACGGGAGTGCCCGGAGCCCCAGGGTCACCTAATGTCCCTGTCAAGGCCGATACTTCTTCCGCGCACAACGACAGCGTAACCGTCAAGATACGGCAACGGCTGCCCGGCTTGGCCATCTACGCCGGGGTGGATTTCATCGATTTGAGCGCCAAGGATTTGTTCGCCCGGCAAGTCGACTCCACCAATCGCCGCGACAGCCTCACCTTGCTGCAAGCCTACGAACCAGTGCACCTGGCCTTTCCCATCGGTTTGCAATTGCAATGGCCCATTTCCGATTACCTGGATTGGGTGGCGAAAACCGCATCCTACTGGTACCAACAAACGGCCATTGTCGGCAAAACGGTCGTCGGCGGCGCGTCCACGACTTCCGGAAGCGAATTTTTCGCCGTTCAGGGTAACCTGGCGGGTACGGGTCTGCGTTATTTGATCCCGCCTTCCCTTTTATCCGTCAAGGATCAGTTGGGACTTTACATCCAAGGACTTTGGTATTGGAACTTGGGAAATTCGGAAATCTACACCCGCTATGGATCGGCTCCCGCTCAGTTTGATCCGGCCGGTTCAGGCTTCGAGGTTTTGCTCGGTTTCGAACAAGCCGTGACTAAATCCTGGGAAATCAGCGGGACGCTGGGATTTGTCCATCAGCAATTCCATACGCATACGCCGTGGAAAAATCTTTTGCCCGACGTCGCGGAATCCGGCGACGCACACTGGACAATTTCGTCCATGCATGCCGCGTTGCTGCTCTGGTATCGATTCGGCTTCAAACCCCCGGCAGCCCCTGCCGCAGCGATATCAAACGTCGCCGGTTCGTCAACCACTACGACATCCCCACCGGCAACCTCGGCCGCAGCGACGGCAACTGGGGCTGGATCACCGACACAGCCGACATCCACATCGGCAGCCTCGTCGGCACCGGCAGCGGGAACCCTTGCGCCCACGGGGCCTGCGCCGACCGCGACTCCAGGGGCCGCGCCGATCCGCGCTGATTCATGCCATTCCATAGTCGAAAAAAAACCGCTGCCTGCGGCTTCCGATTCGACGCGCTCAAAATAGCCAGAATCGTCCACTCCCACGGGAATTTGACCGGCCGATTGATTGACCTCCCGGCCGCACCGATTGACGGTGCGGATAGCGATGGGCTATTTTTGACCCATGAATCATCCTGCCTCCGCGACCCCTCCGCCCATTACCGAAGTCCCGCTTTTCTCGCGTGGAAAAGTGCGTGACGTGTATGACTTGGGCGATACGCTATTGATGGTCGCAACCGACCGGCTTTCGGCTTTTGATGTGGTATTGCCAACACCGATTCCGGACAAGGGCGCCATTCTGACCCAGTTGTCCGTATTTTGGTTTCAATACCTGAACGTTCCGAGTCATTTTATTTCCGCCGACTTGAAAGATTTGCCCGCCAAGCTGCAAAAACATTCCGATTATTTGCGGGGCAGGTTTATGCTGGTGAAGAAAGCCAAACGCTTCGACGTGGAATGCGTGGCGCGCGGATACTTGGTGGGTTCCGGATGGAAAGATTATCTGGCGACGGGCAAGGTGTGCGGCCATGCGCTACGGCCGGGCTTGAAGCAATGCTGTAAGTTGGACCCGCCGCTATTCACGCCCGCAGCCAAGAACGACGTGGGCCATGACGAAAATGTCGACTTCGCCGCCATGGAAAAAATCACGAGCGTGGATGATGCCGCGCGATTGCGGAAGTTGACGCTGGACATCTATGCGCGTGCCCGGGCCTATGCGCTAACCAAAGGCGTGATCATCGCCGACACCAAATTCGAATTCGGCGTCGTGGACGGGAAAACCATTTTGATCGATGAAGTGTTGACGCCCGACTCTTCCCGGTTTTGGCCTGCGGCCGGTTATGCCGAGGGCCGGGACCAGGACAGCTTCGACAAGCAATACGTGCGTAATTATTTGAACACCTTGGATTGGGACAAAACCTATCCGGGGCCGGAATTGCCCGCCGAAGTGGTGGCCAAAACGCGGCAAAAATACCTGGAAGCCTTCGCGCTTCTGACTGGAAAGGAATTTCGTGAGTAATCAATATCAGGGCGAGGACCGAGGAGCCAATAGTCATCATCAAAGCGAGGAGCGTGGAGTTGCGTCAGCAACTCCGGAGCGAGAAGCCATTTTGAAAACCGCCCTTCTAAGCGTTTCGGATAAGACCGGATTATTGGAATTCGCCCAGGCACTGACCGCCTTGAATGTCCGCATTCTCAGCACGGGCGGCACGTTGAAATTCCTGAAGGACAAGGGCATTCCCGCCCTCGCGATTTCCGAACACACCGGTTCGCCGGAAATCCTGGACGGTCGCGTCAAGACCCTGCACCCCCGTATTCATGGCGGCATTCTGGCCATCCGCGGAAATGTGGCCCATGAGCAGGCCATGCGCGAGAACGCCATTGAGCCCATCGACTTCGTGGTGGTGAACCTGTATCCGTTCCGGGAAACCGTGGCCAAGCCCGACGTGGCTTTGGAAGAAGCCATTGAGAACATCGATATCGGCGGTCCGGCCATGCTGCGGTCATCGGCGAAAAATTATCGGTTCGTCACCGTGGTTTGCGACCCAGGTGATTATTCCATCGTCGCGCAGGAGTTGCGCCGGGAGGGTTCGACCACCCCGCAGACCCGACAAATGCTGGCCTTGAAGGCTTTCCGGCACACGGCCGACTATGATTCCGCCATCGACGAGTTTTTGTCGGAGCGATTCACCGGTGCGCCGTCCTTGCGCCTTTCCTTCGTGGGCGGGAAAACCTTGCGTTACGGCGAGAACGATCATCAAAAGGCGTCATTCTTTTTGGAAAAGGATGCCATTGGCGCCCAGGAGCCGAATATCGGTTCGGCGAAGCAATTGCACGGCAAGGAACTGAGCTACAACAACCTTGTCGACGCGGACGCCGCCTTGGAAGCCGTGCGCGAGTTGCACGGCACGCCCGCCGTGGCCATCATCAAGCATACCAACCCTTGCGGCTACGCCACGGGAAAGACCCTGGACCAGGCTTTTGAGGCCGCATGGGACGGGGATCCCGTTTCCGCGTTCGGTTCCGTGATCGCCGTCTCGCAAAAAGTGGATTTGGCGACGGCGGAGAAATTAAAAGGCCGCTTCGTGGAGTTGTTGGTGGCTCCGGGCTTTTCACCCGAGGCCCTGGAGTACCTGCAGAAAAAGAGCAAGGATATTCGCTTGCTCGACATCGGTACTTTGGCCCCGGCGCAAAACCGGAAGGTTTACAAGCATATCCTGGGCGGTATGCTGGTCCAGGACCGGGACGTGGAACTCAATCGCAAATGGGAGCCGGCGACTAAAACGCCGTTTCCGGAAAAACTCCATGCTCTGGCATTGTTCACCTGGAAGGCCTGCAAGCATGTGAAATCCAATGCCATCGTGATTTGCCAGGAGTACGCGCCGGGCCAATACCAAGTGTTGGGAATCGGCCCGGGCCAGCCGAACCGCATCGACTCCAATTTGAAGCTGTGCCAGCCCCGCGCGCGGGAAAACCTGCGCCGCCAAGCGGAGGCCAAAGGCATCGCGGGAGCCGCTGTCGACACCTACATCACGGACTCCCTGGGCCAATGCGTGCTGGCTTCGGACGCCTTTTTTCCCTTCGACGACAATGTGGTCGCGGCCCATGAAGGTGGAATTCGGTATATTGTCCAGCCCGGCGGATCGTTGCGCGATGCCGAGGTCTTGGCCACCGCCGACAAATTAGGCGTCGCCATGGTTTTCACCGGGACGCGGCATTTCCGCCACTGAGGGTCCATGTTTTATCTGAGCCCCCAATTGCAATCCAAAATTTTCGACTCGCTGTTGCTGCATATGAAAGCCGAGCGGGCCGGAACGAGACTTCCCAGCGGACCATCGCCCGCGTGGGAGCGTCTCGCTTGGGATTTGCATCAATTGGGACTGAACAAAAACACCGCCGACGCGTTGATCTCCTGGGCCGATTCCCAAGCCCAGGAGAGCCGCCAAAGTCCGGTTAAAATCCGGGTTCTGCATCCCATGGAGCGGGAGTTCCTCTCCGTCGATGCCTACGACTATTTATTGGAACTCTACCGTCTGGGTTTGATCGGACCGCCGCAATTGGAAATGTTGATTGAAAACTGCGCCTTCCTCACGACCTTGCCGGCCACGCGAGAGCAAATTCAAAAGATGGCGCTACGGGTTTTTTCGGAGAACTTGGAGTCCAAGGGTCTGGGCATCAGCCATTAAGGCAATATGAAAATAAAAATCATCGGCGGCGGGCTCGCGGGTTGCGAAGCCGCCTTGCAGCTTGCCGATCAGGGGATGGATGTGGACCTATGGGAAATGCGTCCGCGCGTGGAAACACCGGCCCATAAAACCGGCAACCTGGCGGAGCTGGTGTGTTCCAATTCCTTCAAAGGCTTGGGCCTAACCTCGGCGCATGGATTGTTCAAGGAAGAACTCAAACGCATGGGCTCCCGGTTGTTGGCCCTGGCCATGGAGGCGCGCGTGCCCGCCGGCGAAAGCCTGGCCATTGACCGGGAAATGTTTTCCAACGCCGTGGGCCAAGCCATTGAGAACCATCCGCGTATCCGCTTGCATCGCGAAGAGGTGCAAACCTTGGATCCTCAGGAATTGACCGTGGTTGCGACCGGTCCTTTAAGCTCCGATAAACTGACCCAAGCTTTGTTTGCTTTGATCGGTTCCGAGAAATTGTACTTCTTCGATTCCATCGCGCCGGTGGTGGAATTGGATTCCCTGGACATGGAACAGGTATTTGCCAAGAATCGTTGGGACAAGGGTGAGGCGCCGGATTTCCTGAATTGCCCGTTGGACAAGGACGCGTATTTCGCTTTCGTCGAAGCTTTGGTGGCGGCCGATACGGTCGAACCCAAACCATTCGAGAAAGGCCAATTGTTTGAAGGCTGCCTGCCCGTGGAGGAAATGGCCCGGCGCGGAAAAGAAACCTTGCGTTATGGGCCGATGCGCCCGATTGGATTGCGTCATCCGGAAACGGGCAAAACCCCTTTCGCGGTGATTCAACTGCGCGCGGAGAATCGTGAAAAAACCCTGTACAATATGGTCGGTTTTCAAACCCGGCTGAAATGGGGAACCCAAAAAAAAATCTTCGCCATGGTTCCGGCCCTGAAGGAAGCGGCCTTCGCCCGCTTCGGCGCCATGCATCGCAACACCTTCATCAATTCCCCGCAGGTTCTGGAACCGAGCTTACGCATCAAGGGAACTCGCATTTATTGCGCGGGGCAATTGACCGGCGCGGAAGGCTACACCGAGGCAGTAGGCACCGGCTTATACGCGGCATCGATGATTGTCGCCGAGGCGCGTGGGAAAACCCTGGAATGGCCGGAAACGACATGTCTTGGCTCGTTGACCCGCCACCTCACCTTCCCCAACCCCGATTTTCAACCCATGAATTTCAACTTTGGATTATTGCCCAAGGCTTTGGACGCGGGAAAGAAAGACAAGAAGAGCAAACAGGCAGAGGCGTGTTTCGCGGCTTTGGAAAACTTTCGGGCCTTTCCGGAAAAGATGCCCGCGCCGTAATTTTTGAACGCGAAAGGGTGATGGTTTCTAGGCCATCAACAACGATTTAAATCCGAATCCTCTGATCATCGGCCGCTTAATCGTTGCATGCGGCTCCGCGTAAAAAACCGGTGCGGATAAAAACGGTTTCCGATTGTTTCCCGTCGTTCCGGTCGGAAATGAAATTCACTCGCCAGACATAGGCGCCGGTGCCTACGCGCGCGCCCTGGTTATCCCGGGTGTTCCAAACCAAAAAGCTTCGCTTCTTTCCGGCCACGCTTCGATTCAAATTATCCAACTCGCCGCAAGCGCCGAAACGTTGACGGGACCCACTCACGAAATTTCCCAACTGGTCGAAAATTCGGACGTCCGCCACATAGGCGCCGTCGGAGATCACTTCAAGAATCGATGTACAAGCAGGGATGGAGCTTCGCGGAGTATCGGTCCCGTTGTCACTGCCTGATGTACAGGTGTTGGACGCATTGGGATCCACGATGCCTTTGACCGGGTCAAATCCAACCGGCGGAATCCACGTATTGTCGGATACGCCCTCGTCAATGCACCCTTGCGATGTCGAAGTATTGTCCAATCCGACTATGGGTGGATAGGCCCGCAACTGGCTGATCCGCACCAGTTTTTCCGAACCCGTGATTTTGATCCCATTTTTTTCCGGAAGATTCAAAACCTGATCCGTAAACTCACCGGATTTCGAATCCAAATAAATGCAATTGGAAAGTTTCGGCGCCTCGGCCGAAGAATTATTGTCCAAAAGCAGCGAAAGGGTAAGACTATCCGAGGAAATAATCGGATCGCCTTGAATCGTCACAGGCATGGCCGCGTTAAAATCGCAACGCGATGAAAATACGGCCAATCGATCCCAACGGGGAGGATTGGATTTGGGTTTCAACTTTTCGGAAAGCGTCAGCACCAATGTATCCTGCCCTATGCCGCGGCAATTTCCGGTCACCGAGAGATTCTGGATATTGAAGGGATGCTTGACTGCCTTAAGAATGTCGGGGCCGGCATTATCCACGACAAAAACAAATCTTGAGGGCAGACTATTTCTCCACAAGTCCCGAGTACCCACGGCGACGACGACGGCGGATTGCTCAAGGCATACGGAATCACCGCTGGCGATGGAAAGTCCGGACGTAAGCGGATCGCCTCCGTCCAGGGAGTATTTAATGCGAGTGCTATCCGTGGCTGAGAACAATCTAAAACAAAGCTTGTGGGCATAAACGATGGAATCCGTCCCCACGCTGGAATGGATTTCGGCGACTTGCGCCATCTTTACCAGGTGAATCGATGCCGGGTCGCTGTCCAACCAATTCTTTTTCTTGGCCATGACCTTGATGTCGCCGGTCCGGTCCAGGCACAAGGTATCGCCGCCATGCTTGATTTGGGAGGATGTATCCGGGTTTCCCCCATCCAGGGTATAATGCAAATCGGCTCCCGCAACGGCCGAAGAAAGTTGCACGCAAACGGATGGGTAAAATACCGTATCCCCCCTATCGAACCCCGGCTTAGGTATGGGCTGCATGCGAATATACTCGCGGTTCACTTCCGCGCTGTTGATCCAGTGCGTTTTCATGCCCACGGATCGAATCGATACGGACCGGTCAAAACATGTGGTGGTTCCGCCCAACATAAATGTGGAAGTCGTATCCGGTTTCCCAGCGTCGTGGGTGTAGTGGATTTCGGAATTGGGGGTTGGGATAGTCCAATGAACGCAAAGGGAATCCTTGAAAAAGGTCGAGTCGGGGATGTCCGTGAGCGGAGGAGCCACGGTTTCCATTCGGAAAATGGTCAGTGCGCCAGCTTCGCTGGGAATCCAATTTTGTTGCACGGCTATGGCGTTAATTTTCGCTGAAGCGTCTAGGCAAAGCAGGGCACCGTTGCTCATGAAACGAGAGGACGTATCCGCGCGTCCGCCGTCCGTGCTATACTGGATTTTCACGCTGTCGGTAGCCGACGTGACGTGAACACAGAGTGAATCTTTGAAGTACGTGGAGTCCGATTGATCGAAACGCGGCTGAGCTATGCGCTGCATGCGGATAAAGGTCCGACTGATGGCCTGACTGTTGATCCAATGCTCGCGCGTTGCTACGGCGCGGAGGTTTTCGGTTTTGTCCATGCATACGCGGCCATGTTCCGAAAGCTTGTTCGCGGTGGTATCCGGAGTTCCACCGTCGGTCGTTAGGCGAATGTCCGCGCCGGGCGTGGCGGTGGACAGATTCACGCAGACGGAATCCTGGTAATAGATGGAATCCGATTTATCCGCGACGGGCACGGAAACCGTATCCATTTTTTTGACCGTCAGCAGGATTTCATTACTGGGAATCCAGTTGGTTTTCAGGGCGGCGACATGGATGTCCCCGCTGCGGTCGCGGCATAGGGCCTCGCCGGCGGGTAATACCAAGGTGGATGTGTCCGCCCGGCCGCCGTCCAAGGTATAATGGATTTCCGATCCAGGGGTCGGCAGAGTAAAGCGTACGCATAAGGTATCCACGAACCAAGATGAGTCCGGCTTGTCGGCGATGGGGCCAGCCACTTTTTGCATACGGATATAGGTCCAGGCAGCGGGTTGTCCCGTGATCCAGTTGGTTTTTTTCCCGATGGCCCGAACCTTGGCCGTATCGTACACGCACATTCGTCCGCTGCCGTTAAACAGGGCGCGGGAGGTATCCGGAGCGCCGCCGTCACGGGTATAATGAATTTCCGCGCCGGCTGTCGGCACGGATAAATTGAAACACAACGAGTCACGAAAATACGTGGAATCCTTTCGGTCGGAAACCGGAATGCCGACGGTGTCCATCTTAATCATGTGAAGCAATATTTCGTCGCTGTTTATCCAATGAGGCTTAAGGGCGATAGCTCGAATTTTCGCACTTCCATCGAGACAAAGCGATGTTCCCGCCACCAGAATCAAGGCCGAAGAATCCGGAGCGCTCCCATTCAGTGAATAGTGGACTTCTGCATCCGGCGTGGCGGTAACGATGCGCAAGCAAAGGGAATCGGCGAACCAAGTGGAATCGGGTTTGTCCGCAACCGGCGTGGCCGCTTTTTGCATGCGGATGAAATTGAAGGATCGCTCGGGACTTTGGACCATGCCCGCTTTTCGGGTTATGGCGAGAATCGTGGTCGTATCTTCAATGCATACCGAATCTCCATTCGGTTTCACGATACCCATTGAATCCTCAGAGCGGCCGCGGAGGGTCAAATTTATTTTCGACCCAGGGGTCGCGGATGTCAGGGTGACGCAAAGCGATTTTTGAAAATACGTGGAGTCGCCGGGCTTGGCCTCGGGCGCTTGCGCGGTATCCATTTTCAACACATGCAGGCTTAGGGGAAGGCTATTAATCCACCCGGGCCGGGTGGCCGCCACCGTCACCGTCACGGTACGATCGAAGCAAAGGTTTTGCCTGTCGCCGATCAGGAAAGACGAAGTATCCCGACCTGGCCCACTCAAGACATAATGCAGGGTGGCGCTATCGGTTGGGGTGGTGAATTGCATGCAAATCGAATCGGGGAACAAGGTGGAATCGGCGAATGCGGTGGCATTTGGATGGAAGGCCGCGGGCTTATCCACCTGTTGCACGATGATCTGGCTGGAAACGGAATCAATGCCGTCAGAAGCTTGAAGCGTAACCCGATCTACGCAATGATCATTGCAATTCCTTGGCCAGAGCAGTGATGCCTTTCCGCTCCCGCTGTCTATGAATGAACCGCCCGACGGGAGTTCTGTCGCAGCTGAAATCCTTGCAAGGGTGCCATCGGAATCCGTTGCGGTAATCAAGAACCGGAGGAAGTCTTTTTCTTTATAGGCGGTATCCAGGTTGGCAACAAGAACGGGGGGACGATTCCTTATCAAAGTCACCTTTTGAATCGAACTATCGCAATTACCGAAGTTGTCGCAAGCTTTCCACTGTACCTTGGTAATTCCCAGCCTATAAGCGGAATCCAGCGATAAGCCATCATCACGGGTCCCCAAGCTTGTAGCGAGGGAACAGCTGTCGATGGCGGAAGCGGGCTTGAGCGCGACCCTGGAGGAAAGCATGGACGCGGAAATGATAATCGAGGTATCCGAGCCCGGCGTGATTTTTGGAGGAACCAGATCGCGTACGATAACGGTTTGATTTTGAGTTGAGATATTGCCGTTGTCATCGGTATAGATCCAATGCACGGTACGAGTACCTTGGGTGGCAAAGGAGATGGAATCGACGGTGGTAGCGGTTATAGTCGCTTTGCAATTGTCGGTGGCAGTGGGAGCGATGGATTTGAGGCTCGCCGAACAGGATCCTAAGACATCGGGCAGTCTTGCCAGGGAGGGAATAGGTTTAAGGCTGTCCAGGACCGTAATGGCGACCGTATCGCGACCGATAGCGGCTTTTGAATCGGTAACGGCAAGCAAGATGTTCTGGGCGCCGAGGGGGAGCGAAACTGTCGGTGAAATCCCGGTCAATGTTCCGCTGAAGGCGCCGCTCCATGCATAGGTGATGGAATCCCCATCCGGGTCGGAAGAGCCGCTCCCGTCCAACCTTAGTGCGGCCTGGCAACTCGCACCCGCATAGAGGGTCGAATCCCGTCCCGCTTTGGCGACCGGCGGGGCATTCAGCGCCGTTGTCCAGGCGGCTTCGGACCATGATCCCCAGCCGGTGCCATCGAAGGCCCTTACCCTCGCATAGTAGGTTTGTCCATTGAGCAAGGCGGGTCCCGCGTATAGGAGATTCGATGCCGCCCCATTTCCCGTATCCGGATGCCAAAAACTGGACCCGGTACCATTAGGCCCTGTCCGCACTTCCACATCATACCGGGTCTGCGGCCGGTTTTCCGCATCGGTATAGGTCCATCCGATTGTCGGGGAGGGAGTCAGCGGATTGGATATGGTGACCGGATTCGTCGTGGGAAGGATATTCGGGGTGAGATTGACCGTCATCAGGGCTGTATCCCGATAGACGCCGTTCCGATAATTCGCGACCACCAAAAAAGTGTAGGTGCTCTTGTTCGCGAAATCGAAGCGAGCGTCCGCGCCCACTCTGATGGCGCCGCTGGTATCGGCGGCCATGGCGAATTCCGGCAGCACCGGAGGAACGATGGAAAAGGAAATGCTATCGCGGGGGAATAAAGTCGTCGTGTTCACCCGGCCGACAAGGGCGGATGGACCGGCCAATTCGCTGATAGTAAAGGTTTGCGGGCCTATCAGGTCGACCACGACGCCGTTACGGACGAAAAAGACATACCGTCCTTTGACGGTCGAATTCAGGCTGTTATCCTTTAGGCTTTTCGGGCCGGTATCCAGAAACGCTCCCGCTTGCAAAGATCCGCTGTGGGAGTAATAGGTGGTGGTTCCGTTGGACCACCCCATGGACGCGGTCTTTGTGCCGCCTAAACCGGAAGAACTTCCCTCGCTCGCCGTCCCCGCCTCCCATTTTACTTTGTCGTAATTATACTCGAGATCGAAATCGCCGGGCGCGATGTCATCTCTGTTCGTTATGATCATTTGGAAGCTGTTCAGGATGGTCCTATCGGAAGGCGCACCGCTGCCGTTAAAAAATCCGACATCGATCCAATTCACGCAAAAGATGGGTCTGGAATTTCCCGGAGCGATTTCCAAGGTTCCGGTGCCATACTTGGTCACGTTCCCGTAAAAACGGGAATCGACATCCGCGAAAAAGGGCGCGAACATTGGGATTGAGTTATGGGCGATCAAGTACGGCGTGTAAGTGTCCAAAGCCGAGTTGAAGGTGATATTGCCGTTGTTATTGACCCAAACATTCGAATAATTGACGCCGAAAAAGTTTATGGTAAAGCCAAGTCCCGTAGATACGCTTCCGTCATCGTCCACTCGCGGAAGGGACCCCGATAGGGGGATAGACCTGACCGCCTGTCCGAATAGCGATGAATTGAAGACGGAAAAAAGACACGTAAAAGCGAAAACCGTTTTTCGAATGTTCTTGACGCTCATTGCCTGCTATTGCTCCGCATTTTGCTTTACTTTAACCAAGGTTCTGGCCATCGCCTGGAATCCCATTTCGGATTCGTATAGGATCATGATATACAGCCCGTCCATGGAATCATCGGATGCCGGAACCACCAGCTTTTCGGCGATATTAACCTATACGTGAGAAGCAAAAACCGAATCGGCGCGGAAGTCATTCCGGGATGCCAGGAAACAGGAGCGAAAGGCGTTATGCAAACGCTTCGGGATGAAGCGAAGGCGAGCGACTTCCGGATCGATCCCCAACTGACCGGTTGCGGGTCCACTTCCGGGGATTTCGGCTTGCTGGCCGGGGCTGAGAACGCCGTCCCTATAGGCTGCGGCTTTGAAATGCCAAAGCCGAGATTATTGATCGTAATGCTGCTTCCTAAATATGCCAATGCGGCATTGATGCGGAGATTCTGGCTGGGGGCGATTTGGCCATGTTCCCCCCATGAATGCGATGCGACCGCCCGAAGCCACGAAACTCGCCATCTTGGCGAGTTCGGCAGGGGTATAATCGTCTGCGGATTGGGTGGCCCATAATAAATTGGTGGTCGTCAAGTCGACCGTTGTCAAATCGCCGTTGGCTATCAATGAACTAGTTCCCGGCAAACTATTGTAAAAGTTGTTGATCAGAATCTTTGCTCCGAGCGCGGGGTTAACCTCTTCGCCCCAGACTGTCACCACACCCGCGCTAACATTGGAGTTCGAAGCCAGAGCCAATAGCAAGCCTAACGAGATTCGCGTCAACAATTGCATGCCCCTCCCCATTCCTTTACGGTTTCCGTGCCCTGCACGTAAGCCGCTCACTACCTTCAGGTTCAAAGGTGTTTCCCAGTAAGTGTTAGGGTTTGCGGCAAAGATTCTTCCGCTTCTAGGGCGGCGTTTCTGTCCCAGCTGCTTCGGACTGCGGTTGAGTTTCCCTGAAAATCCATCATCGACATCGAACTCTCTACCTCGCCGAGTCTTGCGCGGAAAAAAGACTGAAGCCAATCGTCCCGGAAACCGCGCCCATCATCATTTGGCCTGTTCCATTTCCACCGCCCAGATCCGCAAGGCCCAGTGAATACCGCCATTCCAAGGATAGGACTCCGATTTGCCAGGACATTCCCACAGTTGGTCCGTAATCCCAACTGGCATAACCGTCGGCGGGCCCGGAGGTTTTCCAAGATCCCCAATCATTTTCCATGTCCGCGCTCAAAACGTAGGCGGCATATCCGCCTATGAGAGCATACAACGGCGTTTTCGGCATACTCTTCACGAGCCGGATTTTAACAAGCAAGGGCGATTCCAGGGTATTCATTAACAATAAAGCGGAGTGATCCGAATAGGTGCGCCCAACGGATTTCCGGACGAAGAGCAAGTCCGCCTGCAATCCGACCGCCGGTCTGAACAGCCAATCTGCTTGCAATCCGGCATGGAAATAATTGAATTGGAACTCGCTCGCCGGGAGTCCGGATTCATCTCGATAATAATCCGAGAGATTAACCCCTACTTTAGCGGATACGGAAAATCCCTCCGGCAACCAACCGTCCGCGCCGGGCCCCGGCTTTATGATCAATCCAACCTGCCGGCTGCGGGCGACAAGACCCTGTCGATCGGTAACTTCACAATAGTACTGGCCTCCCTCATTGATGGAAGTTGGCTCGAACGTGTACAAGATTTGTTTCGCACCCACAATGGGTTTGGCGTTTCTAAACCATTGAAGTGCCAAGGGCTCCATGCCTTCGGCCTTAATCCTAAAAATGACGTCGCCACCGATCGGAACGGAGGTATCGCCGGATTGCATACGGATCACCGGCGCCGCCGATCTGACGACTTGAACCCGGAAATCGCCCATGGGGATCAATTGCCCGTTTTCGAGCGTGGCTTCCGCGCGGAATACATGCGTCATAATATTTTCTTTGGAAGGCGTATATCGGTACACCGGACCCTGCGCATCCTGGACCGGTTTTTCATTTCGGAACCAGTGGAATTTAGCTGGCAATCCCGAGGGGAAATCCCACCGTAAGGTCACTGTATCGCCAGCTCGGACATGGACATTTTCCGTTTTACCATCCAAGCGCGGCCAATTTAAATCGCCTTTGGCGTGAACTGATCCAACCTGTAAGGATTTTGTCGCGGCGGATCCGTTTTCACCCGAGATATAAAAGAACCCGACCCCGGAAATATGCCCCAGCGCAAACTCGCGAACATCCGGTTCAACTTTTTGCTGACTCAGCCAATCGCCTGTATTCACACCGATGAATTGACAAGTATCCAGATTGTAGGATTTCCCGCCCCGCACCTTTGAGGTGGTCCGAATCAATCCGTGATATCCTGCCTCCCCTTCGAATTTGATGAGCAGGAATAAACCGCCCAACGAATCGTCCTGCGCGGGATCGACCAGGTTTTCCTGGAACTCAACGCGGACATGACTTGCATAAACCGACTCCATGCGGAAATCGTTCCGGTAGGCTAAAAAGCATGATCGGAATGAATTGTGAAGAAACCTAGGAGTGAAAATCAGGCCTTTAGCGCTCCGATCGATGTGAAGCTGCCCGGTGCTCGGCCCAATCCCTGGAATGCTCGCCTCTCGTCCCGGACTCAATACGCCGTCACGGTATGCTGCGGACTGGAAATGCCAAAGGGAATCCGTTGCTTCGCTGAAATCCTCCCTCACCAAGTTTATAGACGTAGTCGTCGCACTCCATGTTGCATGGAGCATTAAGCAGGTTGCTATTAGCCAAGAATGAAATGCCGCGGTTGGCATGGCGGGAAGGATATGATCTTATTCGTCAAAATAAAAGATGCATCGACGCATTTTTTCCGATCATTTTCAAATTAGGGGATTTCCCACGAGAAGTGTCGGATATTTTTGCAACTGCGGTTAGGTGCGGAAAGGAGGATAATTTTTTATATTATCTACAAATTTAGTATACAATTAGCTCAAGCCTGAAGCGGGCCAAATTAGGGTCCGTGTCACTTTGAACCGAGGAAAAAAACATGATGTACGATGAAATGCTGGTCGCGCCCATGCGCCAAGAACTTACTGAATTGGGCATCCACGAAACCCGGACGGCCACGCAGGTCGATGAACATTTGTCCAATCAAAAAGGTACGACCTTGGTGGTCGTCAACTCCGTATGCGGTTGTGCTGCGGCCAATGCCCGTCCTGCAATCACCATGGCCCTGCGCCATGAAAAGCTACCGGATGACGCGATTACTGTATTCGCCGGAAACGATGCCGAAGCGACCGCCCGTGCGCGATCCTATTTCGTCGGATATCAGCCGTCGTCGCCCCAAATCGCCTTGTTCAAGGATGGCGATATCGTGTTCATGCTGGAGCGCCATAATATTTCCGGACGCGGCGCCCAGGAAATCGCGCAAGAATTGGTCGAGGCCTTCGACAAATTTTGCTGACGGCTAAGTGCCGTTAATCAGTTACTTCAAAAACGGCGTCTATTTCCACTGCGGCGTTCAGCGGCAAGGAGTGTACTCCTACGGCCGCTCGCGCGTGCACACCCGCCTCCCCGAATATTTTTTTGGCTAGATCCGATGCCCCGTTGACGACCTTGGGTTGATCCGAAAAACCGTCTACGCCCTGCACGAATCCTCCCAAGCGAACCACGCGTTTGACTTGCTCCGGAGTAACACCTGCGGTACCCAGGGCGGCCAAAGCGTTCAGGAAACAAATGGTCGATGCCTCTTGGGCCTGCGCGATGTCCAAATCGGCGCCGACCTTGCCCTTAAAAAGCAGCACGCCATCGCGGATGGGCAATTGCCCCGACACGAAAACCAGATTTCCCGTTCGCACGGCGGGGATATACGAACCCTGCGGCGCCGGTGTAGCCGGCAATTTAAGGCCCAGGGAAGCGAGTCTAGCAGCGATCGTGTCCATTTCATTCCTGCCTTTCGGGTCAGAAGTTTCGCAGGGTCCGGCCGGACCCTGGGTCCGGCCGGTAGTCCAAGTAGTCTTGTTCACTTAGAGCCGACCGTCGGATTCCTTGCGCGGAAAGGGATAAATATATCTTTCCCGCATGGACTTCATCGATACGCATTGCCATCTGGACAGCATCCTCAGCAAACTCGGCCTAACTGAATACGCGGACCTGAAATCGCGGTATTTTCCTTCCAATTTCGGCGGCTGTATCAGTATCGCTTGCGATGCGCAAGCCTTTGGACCCTTGCGCAAGTTGATGCGAAACGAGGGCGTCTATGGCGCCTTTGGAATTCATCCGCATGACGCGAAACACTATTCAGCGGATATCGAAGCAGAGTTGTCGCTCGCGATGGCAGATACCCGAACCGTGGCGTGGGGCGAAATCGGTTTGGATTACCACTACGACTTTTCCGAACGGCCCATGCAACGCAACGCATTCGAAAAACAATTGCTCCAGGCCGTGGCGGCCGCCAAGCCGGTGGTCATCCATACTCGGGAAGCCGAAGAAGATACCTTGGCCTTAATGGCTGCAAACTTACCGAAGGACTGGAAAATCCATGTCCATTGTTTCACTTCTTCGCCGGGCATGGCGGAAAAACTTTTGGCGGATTTCCCGAACCTCTGCCTGGGTTTTACGGGAATCATTACTTTCAAAAACGCGTTGGAGCTTCAGGAAGTTGTCAAAGCCACTCCGACATCGCGCATTCTCCTGGAAACGGACGGACCTTACTTGGCGCCTGTTCCCCATCGCGGGAAACCGGCGCATCCGGGGCATATTCCCTTAATCGCTCAAAAGGTGGCGGAACTGCAAGGCAAATCGGTCGATGAAATTTATTCGGAGGCGCGCGCGAATACGCGGAGGATTTTTGGAATTTAACGCGGCGGTTAATTAGAATGGCGGCTATTTTGTATGGAACCTATTTCGGATTGAACTCCACGTCCTCGTCTTTGCCGGCGTTTTCCTTAACTTCCTTGTCGACCATTTGCTTCTCAATCTTTTCCTGTACGATTTTTTCTTCCCATTCCCGGAAACTTTGGTCGAGACCCTTCCGTTTTTCTTCGATTTGGGTCTCTAAATCGCGCAACTTTTCTCGTACGACGTCGCGTTCCTTGATCAGCCGATCTTCGGTTGGATGGGTTTCCAAATTATTCAGTACGATGATGTACTCGGTTTCCAATTTGTGGCGCCGGTCTTCCATGCGGGCAATATCCAATTGTTCCTGATTAATCCGGTTCCCGTAGTCGGTGAAAGCGCAAGCGCTACAGAGCAACGCCAGACCGGATAAGAGCAGGCGACTATTCGTAAATATCTTCTTCATACCGGTAAAGATGGATGGGCGCTTCGGCCTTCTCCGGTTTGTATTCCAAGGTTATATCGGCCATTTCCGTTTTCGACTGGAAACAGGGAAGGCCCGTGGATCTCTCGACCGAATACTGGAGGAAACCCTGTACGACGGTTGGCTTCCAGGAATACTTTCGGTATTTCCGATTCTGCGTTCCGGAGAAAAAGAATTGTTCGACCAACAATGCCAGGGAATCGGTGCGGTGGTAGTACAAGGTGAAATCGAGACAAGTGCGCTTCAAGCGGGGACGCGGGCCGTCGAAGCGCGCGGAATCCACTTTTACGGTTTCCAGGGATTTGTTGAGCTCTGTGACCGGAAGGGCCTTTTTAGCCTCCAGCTTCACGCCTTTCGGCAACGCATTATTCATCCGCCACCAGTCGCGCCATTCCGCCCGATAATGAGCCGTGTCGCTGGACTGCAACAAGACTTTTTTAAACTCTTCCTTTTGTTGGATCCTGCCTAAAACGGCCTTGAGGCTGTCGTATCCGTTGATGCGAATCGGGATCATGGAGGCGTCCATGTGAAAATCCAAATCGACTTTCCGCTCCAGCTCATGCGGCATGGACAATTTATGATAGCCTCGAGCGATCAACGTGTCGAGTTTCCTGTGCCATAGCCACCCGCCGCTTTCTTTTTTTAAGTCGAAGGAAAGCGTGGTCTGGAAAATCGTTCCCTCGATTTCCTTATCCTCGTCGTATTTAGTGGAATAGGTGCCGAGATGAAAATCACGGAAATGCGCCGAGTCGGGCACCTTGGGGGCGAAGACAACCGTTCTTTCGCATTGCCAAAAACTCAGTCCCGCGAAAGCGGACAAAGCGAAGCGAACGATCCCGTGCGATCCCATGTTCATGCGCATCCTTTCAATTCCACAACTTTTGAAATATAGTCATCCCGGCTTGCGTGGACGCTCCGGCCAGATTCCGAAATAGGTTAAATCCAAGTCGACGCCCGGCATTAAATCGAAGGTCGCATAGGCCGTTTGATCCACCCATTGGAATTGGGTGTGCTCCGGGTTTAGGCGAATCGCGCCGCCTTGGTAATGATACTTATAGAGATGGACGCTGCCTGGATTCTCTCCGATCGAGGGCAATGGACCCATGGTGTCCAACAAGGTCAGCGCCACATCGCTCCCGATCTCTTCGGCCAACTCGCGACTCATTGCGGTGTCTGGCGACTCGCCCGCTTCCATACGACCCCCGGCAAACCCCCAAGTACCAGGCGCGCGCATGGCCAGGGGAGATCGCTTAAGAAGTAAAAGCCGGTCTTGTCCATCCATGATGACCGCGACCACGAAATTCAGAGGGTCGTTAACGCAGCTATTCACGGAAATGTCCCCGGATGAAAGGTTAAATTTTGCTTTCCCAACATGGACAGGATTTGCTCCGCGCCGTCACCGGCTCCCAAAGGATACACCGTTAATCCTCGTCTAGCCATGCCCCGGAAATAAGTTTCCTGCCTTTTCGCGAGCAAATGGATTTGATGCCGCAGCGTCTCGACCATGGAAGGATAATCGCGAAGTCCCGCCAGATGCTCGGCGATTTCCCGATATTCCATGCCCAGCAATCGCATGCGCTCCAAACCAATCCCGTTCCGCATCAATCCACGGACTTCCTCCACCATGCCCTGGGACAGCCGCTCTTCCAGGCGTTGATCGATGCGCCGCCGCGATTCCTTTCGCTCCAATTCGGTGATGAATAAAGTGTAGGTCCAATCCAATCCCGGGAGGACGCTGTATTCGATGGGCCGCGTTTGGCCGTGCGCGTGAATTTCCAGGGCCCGGATGATGCGTTTTTTGCTCGTCAGATCCGTGATGGATGCCAACTCGGGATCGACCGTGCGCAACCGCGCCTCCAATTCCTCGCGAGCCGTATCGATCATCGACGCCCTTAGCGCGGGATTCTCCGTAACATTGGCGATACGGTAACGTCGCAAAACGGATTCGATATACATCCCGGTTCCTCCGACCAGGATAACCACGTCGCGGCGCCCCGAGCCATGGGTAGCGATATTCTCGATGGCCCGATAACAGGCGCTTTGGTATTGGTACAACGAAAAAACGGAATCGGCGTTCACGATATCGATTAAATGATAACGTACCGGCGGCATGTATTGCAAAAATTCAGACAAGTCTTTGCCGGAACCGAGATCCAGACCTCGGTACACTTGCCGCGAGTCCGCTGAGATGACGTCGGCGTTTAGGCGATGGGCCAATTCTGCGGCGATGGCGGTTTTACCCGTTGCGGTGGGTCCGCCGATCACAATGAGATGCATCAGACGCGCCCCAACTTATTTCGGAACACGTTTTGCAAGTTGCGCAAATCATCCTCATCGCGTCCGGCAAGCAGAAAGCCGATCCGTCGCGGCGTGGCTCGAATCGGGGAAACCGGAAGGATACCCCTTTGCGTGATGGGATCGAATGCGGCGACGCCCAATTTGGTCTCCATATCGGCATAGTCCGAAAGGGGCCGCAATTTACGTGGTTTAATCCAAGTCCAGATTAAATGACGGTCAGGGATGCGCTTGGCCAAACCATGGGCCTGGGCGGCCATGGAGAGTCGGGCATTGACGTCCACCAAAGCGCGCAGCTGCGGGCCAGTCGGTGTCGAATGGACATAAGCGTCCACGCTGACGGGGCCAAAATAGCCTTCCCTCCACAAGGCCTGTCCTAATTTGCGAGCTGACGCCATCAACTCGACGCGCCAAGGATTTGGAGGCATACGATCCGGAAAAATTTTGATTCCGAGGAAGGCGCCGTCCCGGGAATTCAACAATTCATGACCGCGGAAATCGGAAATCTCTCCGCCTTCCGATACGGTGAAGTTCACCGCCAGATCCATTATGCGCTGATGCCAGGGTTCTAAAACCAGTGCGTCATGGTCGCGCAGCAAGGCCTTCAGGAATTGATTTTCCATTTCGGATCGGTTTTTAGTTCTGAAATGCAAATTCGCCGTTCCGGCATGCCCGTGAATTCCTTTGGCCATCCACTCGAAGTCCACGTCCAATTTTTGTAAAAAAAATTCCAATTCGTTCCACTCACGAAATAATCGGGACCCACTCCATGTCCCTTCCAGACCCAGACTGAATTCACGCGAGTTTACCTTGCGTATCGTATCCAAATCGGGATGTCGGACTTGAGACCCATGTGAATCATACCGGGCCGCCAATTTTTTGGTTTGCGCATTCCATCCAAAGGGAGCGAATCGCGAGGTCGGCGTGAAATCCGGGTGCAGGACAATGCGCGGCGTCTCCAGGTTTTTGGCGCGCAGATATTCCATGAATTCCATCGGGAACGGTTTGAAAACGATTAAGGAATCCCGCGGACTCGGCGCGAAAAGAAAATGCCAAGTCATTTCATGCACGTAAGATTCCCCCGGTGAATCCAATCGGGATTCCGCCCCCGTCAGGGAGAAATCGAAATCAGGATTCAGGTGAAATTCTTGGGCTATTGAATCGGCGTTATCGGCGGGCTTCACGGTATTTGAGTATGTTATTCGCCATGCTGCGAAAAGTCAATGCAATCCTGTTGGTTTTGCTCTGGACCGGATGCGCGGTCAATCCCGCGAAGACTCTGAAAGGTTGCCGTTACCAATTCAAGAATCTCGCCTTCACGGGCATGGAGGGGAGTCAGACCCATTGGCAATTGGATTTTTCGATCTACAATCCCAACGTGAAATCCGTCGACCTCGTCAAGATGCACTTCGCCATCCTGCACGCCTCGGATACCCTTCTGTCCGGTTGGAATCCCAATGCCGTGACCATCGCCGCCGGGGACTCGCAAATGGTTTCGACGCTTCTCGATCTTCCCAATGCCGCCTGGAAGCAATTGCCTGCGAATATCTGGTCCGATACCGCCGCGCAATTCCAGGTGACGGCCGACGCCTATTTGCAAACCTGGCTGGGAGCCGTGGTCGTGCCCTATGCCGTCCATGCAACGGTAACGGTCAATATGCCCGCCCAAGTGGCGAAATACCGGGACATGATGCTGCAAAAATTATTCTCCTGGCCGGGAAAACATTTGGGAGACGATTCCAATGCCCCTCCCCGCGATCCGCAGTAACCGGACTTAACCCCTGAAAATCGGCGCTCAGGCGAAAACGTTTCCGGACAAATATCGATCTCCGCGATCGCAGATGATGCAGACGATGACGCCCGACTGGATCCGTTTGGCCATTTCCAAGGCGCAATAGACTGCCCCACCGGAAGATATACCCGCGAAGACGCCTTCTTTTTGCGCCAACCGGCGCGTCCACAATTCGGCATTCAGTTGGCTCACATCCAAGATTTCATCGACACGGGCCGGATCGTATATGGTCGGCAAATATTCCTTAGGCCAGCGCCGGATTCCCGGAATGCAGGAGCCGTCCGTCGGTTGGGCGCCGATGATTTTTATCCCGGGATTTTTTTCCTTCAGGAATTTCGAGGTCCCCATGATGGTGCCCGTAGTGCCCATGCTGGAGACGAAATGCGTGATTCGCCCAC
This sequence comes from Fibrobacteria bacterium, assembly GCA_017881725.1. Taxonomy (GTDB): domain Bacteria; phylum Fibrobacterota; class Fibrobacteria; order UBA11236; family UBA11236; genus Chersky-265. Next base: position 90,779 of record JADGQO010000135.1, on the reverse strand, counting down.
CGGTGTCGCGCCAAATTTCCGGGCCTGTGGTCTCGTAATGCGCCAAAGGATTGTCGGGATTGGAAAATTGATCCAGCATGTGAAAACCGCCCTCGCGGACCTTGGCATGGGCGTAGTCGATGGTGCCTTCCATGCCCCTTTCCGCCGGGGTTAAATGCACAAAGGCGCCGTAGGCGCGCATGGTCTTGACGCGTTCGGCCGTAGCGCTTTCCGGCATCACCAAATGCATTTCAAAACCCGTAACGGCAGCGATCATGGCCAGGGCGATGCCCGTATTGCCGCTCGTGGGTTCGATGAGCTTCATGCCCGTTTTCAATTCGCCTTTTTCGATGGCGCGCAGGATCATCGATCGCGCGGGCCGATCCTTCACGGACCCCCCCGGATTATTCCCCTCCAGCTTGGCGTATACCGTCACCGCCGGATTGGGATTGATGCGTTTGAGCTCGACCATCGGCGTATTGCCGACCAAATCCAAGAGGGTCATGTGGGGGTTCCTTTGTATCCCAAAAAATAGTAAAGGGGCCCTCTCCGTGTTCCTAGATTTAATTTTCGGTCACGAAAGACCGGATGGATGCTTCGTGATGAATTCAAGTCCGGTGAAGGGAATGGGTCATTCGATGATGGATAGGAACGAGGCGCAAAATCAAATTCAGGCTTTGCGTAAAGCGCTGGCGGCGGCCAATGACGCCTATTACAAACACGGCCATTCGCCCATTACGGACCAGGAATATGATAGCCAATATCGGCTCCTGGCGGATTTGGAGTCTCGATTTCCCGAGTGGATGGTGACCGATTCCCCGGCACAATCGGTCGGCAGCGATCTTACCGTGGGGTTTCGGAAAATTGAACATCGCTTTCCCATGCTCAGCATTCAGAACACCTATTCCGAAGCCGAGGTCGCAGACTGGCACCGACAGGTAATAGAGAAACTCGACCCTACGCAATTGTCCGAACTGGAATTCGTGGTCGAATTAAAAATCGACGGCGTGGCGCTCAGCCTGGTCTACGAGGATCGACGATTGCAATACGCCGTGACGCGCGGTGATGGCCTGGTGGGCGACGAGGTCACGCGCAACGTCAAAACCATTCAGTCCATTCCTATCAAACTTCCGAAATCCTTTCCCTCCGGACGATTCGAGGTGCGCGGCGAAGTCTATATGACGCGGGAGAATTTCCGCCTCTTTAATGAATATTCCCAGGAAAATTCCGGCAAGACGATGCAAAACCCGCGCAACACCGCATCGGGAAGTCTGAAGCTCAAGAACCCGGAGGAAACGGCGCTACGCAAGCTCGACTTTTTCGCCTACAACATATTGACTGAGGGATCGGAAGGCACCCATTGGGATAACCTGGAAGCGCTGGTCCAAGCGGGGTTTCCGGTCAACTCGGAGCGGGCCAAGGTCAAATCCATTCCCGAAGTGATGGACGTCTGCGCGCGCTGGCACTCGTTGCGCGACCAGTTGCCGTACAATATCGACGGCGCCGTCGTAAAGGTGAATTCCCTGCGACAGCAAGTTTTGCTTGGTCGCACGGCGAAAAGCCCCAAATGGGTCATCGCCTATAAGTACAAGGCCGAGGCCGTGGAAACGGTTTTGGAATCCGTATCGTTCCAAGTCGGACGTACCGGAGCGGTTACCCCGGTAGCGCATCTCTCCCCCATACTTTTGGGCGGCACTTTGGTCAAGCGGGCAACGCTCCACAACTTCGACGAAATCGAACGGCTGGGCCTCAAACTCCACGATCATGTCATCGTTGAAAAAGGCGGCGAGATCATTCCCAAGGTCGTTTCCGTGGTCCTTGAAAAACGGCCCGCGCGCGCGGAGGCGATTGCCATACCGGAGCGCTGCCCGGTTTGCGATTCGGAGTTGGCCAAGATGGATGACGTGGTTGCCCTGCGGTGTGAGAATCTCCAATGTCCCGCGCAGGTCACGCGTTCAATTCTTCATTTTGTGGGACGGCAGGCGATGAATATCGAAAACGTCGGTCCGGCCTTGGTCGACGCGCTCCTGGGCCAAGGCATGATCAAGTCCTTCCCGGATTTGTATTCCGTACGGCGCGAGGATTTGGAGCGAATGGATCGCATGGGCGAGAAGTCGGCGCAAAACGTGGTGGACGCCATCGCGCAAAGCAAATCACGAGGATTGGATCGAGTTCTGTTCGGGATGGGAATCCGCTTCATCGGCAAAACGTCCTCCACCCTGTTGGCCCGGAACTTTAAATCCATGGAGGCTTTGCGCAATGCGACTCTGGAGCAATTGCAAGGCGTAAACGAAATCGGCGATCGTATGGCGGAGAGCTTGGTGAATTATTTCCGAAGTCCAGTCGCTCGCGAAATCATCGACAAGCTGGAACAGGCCGATGTTGACCTGACCTATACCGCCGCTGATGGTACTGCGGAGCTGACGGGAAAAACTTTCGTGCTGACCGGAACCCTGCCCACTTGGTCCCGCGAGGACGCCAAGGAACGCATCGAGCGGGCGGGCGGAAAAACCTCCGACTCCGTGAGTAAAAAAACTTCCTTTGTCCTTGCCGGCGAAGCCGCTGGATCCAAGTTAGAGAAGGCCATTAAACTCGGCGTACCGGTCATTTCCGAAGACGATTTAAAGAAAATGCTGGGTCTTGCTTGACGACGAATAGGCCTTTTTTTAAACTTATAGGGCTCTTTTCAAAGGGGTGATTGAAAGCTTGCTTTCGATAACTCTAAGAATCTAGCGGGTTTAGCTCAGTTGGTAGAGCATCTCCTTGCCAAGGAGAAGGTCGAGGGTTCGAGTCTCTTAACCCGCTCCAAAAGCCTCCCAGTGATGGGGGGCTTTTTTTATTGGTTTTCTTTAAGGATTTCGCCATTTTCGCCCGACTCGATTCTTCCCGTCGCGCTTACTTTTTAGCCTCGTGTACCGCCGATCCTCCCTGGGTGTCCGCAGCAAGTGTCCGCACCTCGGGGGAAAATCTAGCAAGAGTCAAAGCTCTTTTACCATCTCGGTTATAATATCGACGACCTAGCATGTCAGTTTTAATGTTTGGCTTACGACATTGCCTCGAATCCGGAGATCACGTCGAACAATTCCTCATCGATGCCGCTCTGCCGGAGTTGGTTGAAGGTGCCATGCAACTGTTCCAGTAATTCCCCGATATTCTTTTCCGCCCGTTCCATGGCCGAAAGGCGGCTCGCATTTTCACTCGCTAGGGATTCCGCGCAGGCTCGGAAGAGGGAGATGAACAGATATTCGCGCACCAGGGAGATCAAGGTCGGGGCCGCACCGGCCAAGACTTGCGGCGCCGTTTTAACGGGCCATTTGATATCGGCCAATCCCCGTTGCCATTCGGAATCCAGCGGCAATAAACGTTGGCTGAAGGGCTCATATTGGCCGCCGGCTTGCGGACGGTTGTGGAAGACGAAAACGCGCGCCGTATCGTCAGTTCCGCGTCGGGATTCGCTTGCGATTTGGATTTTCCCGACCAAGGGAATAATGGCCGCAACAGAAGTGGGCACAGCGAACAGGCCCGCTATGGGAAGCCCCGCTTCGGCTAAATGGGAATGGACCCTTTCACCCACGGCCCACACCTGAAGCTTACCGGACTTCGTTCCCAGCGCGTGGATGGCCTTGATGGCATAGTCGGCCACCACTTCGTTGAATTGACCTACCAATCCCTGATCGGACCCGAAAACAATTGCGCCTATGGCGCCCGTATCCGCGTGCGGTTTCCTTGCCGGGTCCGGCGTGGTGGATTGGATTTCCCGGAAGCATACGGCCAAGCCGAGTTCCACGGTTCGATAATATTCGGAGAGGGCTTGAACGGATTTTTCGTACTGACCGATGCTGGAGGCCGCCAGGGCTTTCATGGTGCGGACAACGGATTGAAGATCGCCGGCGCTGGCCATCTTGCGGCGCAGGCTTTCGGTGTTCTCGCTCAAGCGGCCGCCTCGTTTACCGGACTAGGTTTGGCCGTGGTCTTTGCTTCGGACTTCGCCTCATGGTTCAAGTCGGCCTTCGCATCGGTATTGGAGGCTACTTTTTTATCGACCTTTGCTTTGTCCTTGTCATCCGGATTGGGCTTGGGCCGGAAGGGCGTCAGGGTCTTATCGGCAATGGCGAGGATGGCTTTCCGATCGTCGTCGGCCAGTTTCGCCGTGGCTTCGAAGCGGGTTACGATTTCCTGCGGGATATCCGTCGCAGCAGCCTGGACGGCCTTTTCCGCCTCTTTCATTTTCTCCATCGGGACCGGATCAAACAGGCCGCCGGTCAAAGCCAGGAGGACCATGATCTGCGCGGGTACAGAGACGGGGGAGAATTCTGATTGTTTGAGGCAGGAGCGGATGCGACGACCGTGCTCCAGCTTCTTGCGCGTGTCATCGTCCAGACGCGCGCCGAAACGTGCGAAGGTTTCCAGCTCTTCGAATTGCGCATAGGCCAATTTGAGATCGCCGGCAACGGCCCGATAGGCGGCCCGCTGCGCCTTGCCGCCCACGCGGGAAACGGATTTGCCAACGTCCACGGCGGGCAATACGCCCAACTCGAACAGGCTCGGCGACAGGTAGATCTGTCCGTCGGTAATCGAAATCAGATTGGTGGGAATATAGGCGGAGATGTTTTGCGCCTCGGTTTCGATGATGGGCAGGGCGGTCAACGAACCGCCGCCATGCTCCTTGCCCAAGTGGGTGGCGCGTTCGAGCATGCGGGAATGGATATAGAAGATGTCCCCGGGAAAGGCTTCACGGCCGGGCGGGCGGCGGAGCAGCAGGGATAATTCGCGGTAAGCGCGCGCATGTTGGGTGAGATCATCATAGACGATGAGCACGTCGCGGCCAGTCTCCATGAAATGCTCGGCGATGCTGGTTGCGGCATAGGGGGCGATATAAGCGAGCCCGGGAGGATCGTTGCCTTCCGATACGACCACCACCGTATATTCCATCGCGCCTTTTTCCTGGAGGACCGCAACCGCCTTGGCCACGGCCGAGGCGCGCTGGCCGATGGCGCAGTAGACGCAGAGAACGTTCTTGCCCTTTTGGTTGAGAATGGTGTCGAGCGCGATGGCGGTCTTGCCGGTTTGCCGGTCCCCGAGAATCAATTCGCGCTGCCCGCGCCCAATGGGAATGAGCGCATCGATCACCTTGAGTCCCGTTTGCAGCGGCACTGTGACCGGCGCACGATCCATGATGGCCGCCGCCGGCCTTTCGATGGGCAGCCTTCCCTGCGAAGCGACTGGACCATGGTTATCCAGCGGCCGTCCGAGCGGATCGAGTACGCGGCCAAGCAGCCCGTCGCCCACGGGGACGTCCATGACGCGCCCCGTACGTTCCACCTCATCGCCGGCCTGGAGGTGCCAGTATTCGCCAAGCAACACAACGCCGATTTCGTTTTCGTCCACATTGAAGGCGATGCCGGAGACCCCGCCCGGGAATCGGATAAGTTCTTCGTAACCCACGCCCGGCAACCCCGTAACCTTGGCGATACCTGTCGATACCGATGCGATCAGGCCCACCTCATGGGGAATGATCTGCGGCCGAAAGTTTTCGCGGATTTGCCTCAGGCCAGCGAGGGCCCGGTCGACGGCGCCTTCCAGGTTTTCAGGCATGGCTTCCATCGGATGCTCCGATCGTTGCGGGCGCAGCCGTTGTTGCGGGCGTGGCCTTGGCTTTGGGATCCGCGAGTTCGCTCACGGCCGATTCCAGAGAGCCCAGGTAATTCGCGATGCTCCACGATACCTTCTGGCCATTGGCCGCGAGTTCGATGCCGCCAATCGAATCCGGCGCGGTCACAAAGCTGAGGCGGACCTCGGTCGAAAAAGTTTCATTAAGGGCCTTCTGGACGGCATCGCGCGCATCTTGTGGCAGATCAAAGGCGCTCCTGACCACGGCCGGAGAGTCAGAGGACTTAAGGGCCGCGCCGAAAATTTCTTTGGACGGGGCGTCCATCTCACCCAACTTGCGGATGAAAACCCCTGCCAGGCTTTGCTCCAATCCGGTGGAGGCGAGATCCCCCAGCGCTTTCCGCGCGATGGCGAAAACCTCCTGTTGGGTTTTCCGCAGAATGGCGTCGTTGAGATTGCGGGCATCGCTCGCCAGGCTTTCGCGGCGCTTGGCGCTCAAGGCATCGGCGACTTTACGGGCCTCGGTGAGGAGCCTTGCGCCTTCGGTTTTCGCCTCTTCGCCGGCCTTGGCCCACCGGTCGGTGCGTTCCTTGTCGAAGGTCTCGTTCTTTTTCCGGAACTCTTCCTGCTCCTTCGAGGCTTCCGCCTTCTTGGCATCGGCATCCGCGATCTCCTTCGCGATGCGCTGCTCGCGGGCGTCGATGGCATTGAGAATTGGCTTATACAGAAAATGCTTCATCAGCCAGACTAGGATGATAAAGTTCAACGCCTGGGCGCCGACGGTGAACCAGTCGATGAGCATGGATCACTTCCCCGCGGCCTGAGCGATGACATGGTTCCAGAACGGGTTCGCGAAGATGAGGATCATGGAGACCACAAAGGAATAGATGGCCGTGGACTCGATCATGGCGAGTCCGATGAACAAGGTCCGCGTAATGGTGGCGGAGGCGTCCGGCTGCTGGGCGAGCGCGGTCAAGGCGGTCGCGACCGATCGCCCTTCCCCCAGGGCGGGTGCGATGCATCCGATGCTGGTCGTGAATCCGGCGGTGATGATGGAGGCGATGGCGATGAGGCTGGTATAGTCCATATCAGGTTCCTTGGGTCATTTCGGTTTTCGTTCCGGTTTTTGTTCAGTAACAGGGCGGGTGGCGGCGGCGATGTACACTGCGGCCAGGATGCTGAAGATATAGGCCTGCACCATTCCCGTGAGCAGGCCCAGCGCGGTCATGACAATGGGGAAAAGAAAAGGCGTGATGGTCAAAAGAATCGCGATGATCATGGCGCCGCTCATCATATTGCCGAACAGGCGGACGGCCATGGCCAAGGTGCGGGAAAGCTCGCTGATGATATTGAGCGGTAGCATGATGGGAGTCGGCTCCAGATAGGACTTGAGGTAGCCGCCCAAACCACGGTCCGTAATTCCATAATAGGGCACGGCCACGAAGACGCAGAGGGCCAGGGCCGCTGTAGTCGAGAGCGAACCCGTGGGAGGTTCATATCCGGGTAGGATGGTGCAGATATTGGCCATGGCGATAAACAGGAAAAGAGTGCCCAGAAAGCCCAGGTACTTGCCCGGATCGCGCAAACCGATTTCACCGATCTGCTTCCCAATTGCCGTGACCAGGATCTCAAGAAGGTTTTGCCAGCGCGATCGCTTGAGATCCTTCGACAGGTTACGGGTGATGAGTTTGGCGCCCAAGGCCATCAGGATCATCAGTCCCCAGGTATAGGCGATGGTCGCATTGACCTTGATGAAGCCATGCCTCCAAAAGACCAATTCATCTGCGCTAAGCCGCACTCCCGGCCTCCCGGGTCTCGGCCGATTGGGGCTCCGATTTCGGTCCCGCCAGCTTCTCCACGGTCATGCGCACGGCCATGCGCGCCGCGACAAAGCCGATCAGGCAGGCTACCGCGCGTTCCCAATGGTGAGCCGAGACGAAATAGAATCCGGTCAGGGCGAACCCCATACGCGCCACCATGCTGCCCGTGAAAAGAAGCGCCGGTCGCTTGGAGGTTACCCCTTGGCGCACAGTCCACCACAAGCCGCCGAAGAAGACTGTGCCTATTCCCAAACCAGCCAGACCCGCCAGGCCCGTCGTTATTCGGTTCATGGCCTCATGCATCGTCGCCCTCCTGTTCCCGTCGCATCGCTTTTTCCTCTTTCGCGACCCAGCGCCAGGCATTGCCGCATCCCAGCACCAGACCGGCCATCAAAAGCGCCAAGGTCCAGGAATGGCTGCCGGGATGGCGCGCGTCCAGCCACAACCCCAGTAACGCACCGGTTACGGTGGGGATCACCACCGACCAGCCGATCAGGCCCATCATGCCCAGTCCAAACCAGACTCCCTGAGGCGGATGCCGTTTCACCTTAAGCAAGCGATCGGCCTTGGCCCCCACCCGCTCCCCAAACCCGTCCCCGCTGTCGGACTTTCCTTTTGTCTCCTCATCCATGTTGGAAAGCCGCGAACCGGTGCAGGAAACCGGTTTCCAGTTTGGCCATCACCGATCGGACATTTTTTTCATTGTCGTCCAAAGTCAGATACTCCTTTGCCACCGTCTCCCGGAGGCGCGTGAGATCGGATCCGTCCACGGCGCGTCTAACCGAGATGAGCACGTCCGCGCCGGTTTTAACCAGTACGCCTTCATCCACCGCGGTGAAGGTCTCGCCCTCCGATTCCACTTCGTAGACCAATATTCCCGGAACCAGGGACGTCACGCAATCGAGCCGACGCGGCAGGAACCCAAAGGACCCGGCGGGCGTTTCTACGACAAGACGCTTGACGCCGGTCTTGGCAGCGAAGATGCCGAAGGGCAGGAGGATCTTAAGATTCATGAGCGGCTGCTGCAGGCTGCACCTCCAGAACCGACTTCGCGGTTTTCTCTGATTTGTTGGCCTTGTCGGTATTTTCAGCCTTCTCCTTGTTCTCCTTATTCTCCGGCTTCTTTGCCTCGTCAACGGTCCCGATCATGTACAATGCGCTTTCTGGGAAATCCTTGAACTCATCGTGCAGGATGCGCTCGCAGCCGTCCAGGGAATCCTTGAGGCTTACGAGCTTGCCCTTCATGCCCGTGAATTGCTCGGTGGTAAAGAAGGGCTGGGTCAGGAACCGTTCCAGCCGGCGCGCGCGCGCGACCACCTTGCGGTCTTCGGGAGAAAGCTGTTCCAGTCCGAGCATGGCGATGATGTCCTTGAGCTCCGCATACTGGGCGAGTGTTCGGCGGATCTCCTGCGCCAGGTTGTAGTGACGTTCGCCGACGATGCCGGGCGTGGCCATCTTGGAACTGGATTGGAGCGGATCGATGGCGGGAAACAGTCCTTCGCTGGCACGCTTGCGCGAAAGCACGATTGAAGCGGAGAGATGCGAGAAGGTATGCACGGCGGCTGGATCGGTGAAATCGTCGGCGGGCACGTAGACGGCCTGAATGGAGGTGATGGCGCCGGTATCGGTATTGGCGATGCGCTCTTCCAATCCCGACAACTCGGTGCCCATGGTGGGCTGGTAACCCAGACGTGACGGCATCCGTCCCAGCAGGCCGGATACTTCCGATCCGGCCTGGATGAACCGAAAGATATTGTCGATAAGCAGCAGGACATCGCGATGTTCGTCGTCGCGGAAGTATTCGGCCATGGTTAAGGCGGCATGACCGATGCGGAAACGGCTTCCGGGCGGCTCATTCATTTGTCCGAAGAGCATCACCATATTCGGTAAAACGCCCGCTTCCTTCATGTCGCGATAAAGTTCCTCGCCCTCGCGGCAACGTTCTCCAATCCCGCAGAAGATGCTCACGCCTTCCTGGTGCCCGATCATATTGTGGATCATCTCGGTGAGCAGCACGGTCTTCCCCACACCCGCCCCACCGAAGAGGCCCGCCTTGCCTCCGCGTTCCAACGGCACCAGCACGTCGATGACCTTGATGCCGGTCTCGAAGATTTCCGACTTTGTGGATCGCTTCGACAAAGGCGGCGGGGCGCGATGCACCGAACGCCATTCGACATCCTTCAGCGGCTCGCCGCGATCGATGACCTTGCCGAAAACGTCGAACATGCGCGAGAGGACCGCTTTCCCGACCGGAGCCTTGAGCGGGCCGCCCGTATCTTCTACCGCCATGCCCCGCGCCAATCCCTGGGTCGGCGTCAGCGCGATCCCCCGCACCTTGCAGTCATCAAGCTGAGTCAGCACTTCGATGACGATCGCACCACCTTCGCCCGTGCGCAGGATGGAATAGATGGGCGGCAACCGACCTTCAAACCGGATATCGACTACGCTCCCGCGTACTGAAACAATTACACCGCGATTCGACATTGGACTTTCATTTTTTTTCGGGAGCGGAATCTTTTTCCATGATCTCCAGTTTTTTATTCAAGGCATCGAGTTGCTCATGCATTTTTTTCGCCTTGGCGGGATTCGGTTTCCCCTTAGCCATCAGGCCGGACATTTCTTTCATGCTGCTCGACATCTCGCCCATCATTTTGGAAACATCCATCATGCGCGCGTGGTTCATCATCAGGGTGCTGTCCCCCATCACGACGTCCATTCGCGACATCATCCCGTTCATCTGATCCATCATGCCGCGCATTTGGGGCATCATGCCCTCCATATGCTTGCTCATTTCCGGACTCATCATCATATGTGATCCGCTGGAATCCATCATGCCGGCTTGCATTTTCTGACCACCCATCATTCCCTTTCCTTGGGATTGCGCAAAAGGCAGTGATACCAAGCCCAAGAGGGTCATGATGATAGGGTAGGTCATTGGTTTTTTCAATCGATTGTCCTTTAGTGACTATGGTTGCTCGGACTGATTCCATGGTTGAAATACGTTTTCAGGACTATCGCAGCCAACCCAACTTCGCTGAAAAATATTGGCAGCCCTAGCGATCTTCATTTCGGGGAATTCCATTCCATGGGACTCATACGGGGCGCAATTCGCAGGGCGTCAAACAACCACTTCCTGGCGGCAATTGTATCCGTGTGATCGAAGTATCGAATCGTCTATTTCGCTTTGCCATTGATTTCTTCCTGAATTTGAATGGGCATGATTTCTCCTTGGTTTATTTTCTTTCAGGGTTGCGAGGTTTGGAATTTCCAAAGATAGGCGCGTTTGAACCCGATGCCGCCGTATCGGCCGCGTTACCCGGCGGCAGAATATCCGGCACATCCAGGCGCACCGCGCCGATGCGGTTATCGGCCATTCCATAGTAGACGTCGAAGCGATCCGGCAACCCGAGATCATCGCGCCGATCGATTCCCGTAGGAAAAACGACGTTGGCGATGGTGCCGTTGCGTTCCTGGGGTAACATCGGTGTCAACACTGGATCCGTCGAACGGTAGTGGATGATGCGCGGATGCTCCGGGTCAAGCACCATAACTCCCGCTGAGTAGCAGAGTTGGCATCCGCGCGGGTCCGGCTCCGCCATTTTTCTCACGCCATGATACAGAATCAACCAGCCGTGCCGGGTCATGATGGGCGGAGTGCCGCCGCCTATCTTGAGCCGCTCCCAAGGCGACACCGGAGTTGCGAGCCGGTGATGCGAGTTGAACAGGCCGAGACGATCCCGGCCATGACCATCCAAAATCATGGGGCAGTAGGAAATCCAGATGCTTTCATGATCGCGATCGACAACACGGGACTCGCTTTGAAAGGAGGTTTCTTCGGGGCGCGTGCCGGGGAAAAGCGGTCGGTGCAAAAGGGCCAGTTGCATTTTTCCGGCATGATTGGGAATGGCGACGGGGAAAACGCTGGCATCCTTGTTGTCCACGTGGACGAAATCGATGCCTTCGAAAGGAGCGAAGGTCGCGAGTCCCAGCCGCTTCCAATGGAACAAATCTTGGGAAATGGCCAGGGCGATACGCGGTCCTTGCCGGGAAAGCGCCGCATAGGTCATCACATAACGCCGTAACGGGGCGACAAAGGTGATGCGTGGATCTTCGCATCCGCCGCCGCCATCCGGCAGCCTTTCGTATTCGGTTTCTGGCTCCAACGCAATGCCGAGCCGTTCCACGCCGGTGGGATCGCCTGCTGAGTTGAAGATAACCCGCGCGATTCCGATGCGCGAATAATTGCCCCGCGCGACGAGTCTGGGAAACAAATAAAGGTGACCGTCGGGGCCGCGCATGGCGGCCGGGTTCAGAACGCCTTCCACCTCCTGTGGATTGCCCGGCTTCGGCTCCATGATTTGACCCAAGCGCTGCAATTGAAAATCACTCATGATTTCTTTTCCGCTTTCGATACGACCGGTGGCGCATCGCCCAGACAGGCAATGATGGCTTCAATCACCCGTTTCGACTCATGCGGATCTTTGACTTGGATGCTCAGTGCGCCCGCTTCTTTGACCGGATAGTCGTTGCCGCCGGGAAACAATGCGTCACCGACAAAAATCATTTCCTCAATGGCGATGCCGAGTATGTCGCGGAGTTTACGGATGCCATAGGCTTTGTCAATGCCGGGCTTGGTGACGTCCACGGAAGTCATGCCGCCCAATCGCACGGAGAATTCGGGGATGGTTTGATCCAGCTGGGTTTTCATGCGCTTCCGTTTGGCGAAATCCGGATCCCATTTCCTTTTTTCTTCTAGAGGCGCCTGCTGTCCCAGCGCTGAGAAAGTGATCTGGCTTCCCCTATCCTCCACCAATTCTCCCCAACTTTTTTCGGCCTTGATGCCCGGCAAGTCCATCGCCTTTCCCAAACCTGCGATGATTTTCCTTTTTTCATCCGCCGTAAAATCTTCCGAGTAAATCAATTTCCAATCCGATTCATTGCGGTAAAACTTCGTTCCGCAAGTGGGGAGCAGCGAAAGATTTTTCAGGTGCTGATCATGCGCCAGGTTGGCGAGCACCTGTTTTTCAAATTGCGGCCAATTGCCGCCGGAAATGACGGCCACCTGTGTAAGGCCCAGCAAGATGTTGAGCAGCGCGGCCATTTCGGCATCAAGGGATGATTTGCTTTCGGCCAGCGTGCCGTCCAGGTCAAACACAATCAGTTTCTTCATGGATGGCTTTCTTCGGGAAGGGAAATTTCCAACATGGTGATGGAAGCATTCGGTCGGCACATGCACTTGCCCACCGCGGCCGGCAAGAGCAGCGTATCGCCGGTGCCGATGGGGTAATCGATCCCGCCATATTGCACCTGACCGTCGCCGGAAAGACACACCAGAATCCGCAGCCTGCTCGGAGCACCGACCGTAAACGGAGATCCCGCGCGAAGTCGCCGCAAGGCAAAATGTTTACAATCAAAAAGTCTCTCGCGAAATATCGGCCGAGTTTCTTCCACCACCGGCGTCACCGCTGCGATTGCGCCCTGCGAAAAATCCAGGCAGGCCAACGCCGCATCCACTTGCAGAGGCCGGGGCTTCCCGGTTTTGGCATCGATGCGGTCCCAGTCAGAAAGGCGAAAAGTCACGTCGCTGTTTTCCTGCACTTCGAACACCACTACATCGCAGAGCGAATGTACCGTGCCGGCCGGCAGGAAAACCGCGTCGCCGGGATTGGGTTTGAAACCCGCCAAATGATCCGCCACCGACCCGGTTGCGACCGCGCGCCGCATTAAGCCCACGGTCACGCCTGGCTTCAAGCCTGCGTAGATACGGCTTTTAGGCCCCGTCTCCAGCACCACCCAGGCTTCGGTTTTTCCGAGTTCGCCCGCCGGCAAATAGTCGGTTTGACTATCCGACAGGTGCACTTGAACTGAGAGCAGGGTGCGGGCATCCAAAAACTTCAACAGCAATGGAAACCGGGGAAAATGTCCGACCGGTTTTCCCAGCAATTGCTCCGGCATTTGTCGCAGCAATTGGCCCAAGGTTTGGCCCTTAAGCGGTCCCGCAGCGACGCGGCTGGAATGATCTTCACGATCACTCAACAGCCAGGCTTCGCCGATGGGTTCATCGCCCGGCAATGGCGCCTTAAGCAAATGCGCCAAACGACGTCCGCCCCATAACCGGTATTGGTAAATCGGATCAAATCGCAGGGGATACATGGGTATCATATCGGTTACGTCTCCCTGCGTCTCCGCGCCACGTTGGGGTCCATCGTGTCGGGCAGCTTCAACGCCGGTTTGTTGGTCTTCATGGTGCAACTGTCCTCTTGGTCCCTAGAGTGAGTTCTGCCGGAAATCGGCTCGTCGTCCCCCATCCCCTCACTCTAGCTACAGCAACCTCCAGACTTTTCCTCCGGTTTGGCACCAGCGGGAGTGGACAAGAATTTTTCCTGACAATGTTTGCTGCAAAAGTAGGACGTCTTCCCATCGCGCTCGGCGTGGAGAGCCGTTGCCGGGTCCACGGTCATTCCGCACATGGGGTCTTTGGTCTTGGATGTAATCGTTTGATTCATGGTCATTCCTCTTTCAATGATTGGATGTTTTGTAACCGTGTTCGATTAAGTTTCAACTTCAGCATTTTCCTTCGACCCGGCCGGCTTTGATCTCCTCGAAAAAGCCATTAGGGAATCGCCAGAGACTAAACCCGAAGTCCGCCGGGGAAAGAGCCAATGGCACATAGACGTCGCCGGGGAAACGGATTTCCGATTTCATGGAGGCACTCCTTCCATCATCCCGTTGTAGATAGCCTGAATCGAAGAATTCAAGTCATGCATTTTCCGTCTCCATTGGTTCATTGTATTCGCCGCGGCGTGCCGCCCGGTTGCAGGCGGCCCGATGGGAAAGAGCTTGCTGCGCCGCCGCCACGTTGGCTTCCCTGCCCCGCCATATCTCCTGCGCCGGTTGTTGGATGGCCCGTGCAAACGAAAAGGCCAAGGCCCAAGGCAATCGATCCTTGAAGCGCATATTCATGGCATTCAAGCGGGCCGAGGCTGATAGGCCGGGTTGGCCCCCGGACAAGAAAGCGATTCCGGGAACAGCGGCGGGAACCGTGCGCAGGAAACAATGGACGGTGGCGTCGGCCACTTCCTCAAGGGAGGCTTGTTGCGAACAGGCCGATCCCGGCAACACCATATTGGCCTTCAAAAGCATGCCTTCCAGCAGCACGCGTTGCGCAGACAAGTGATGGAAAACCGTCCGCAGTAACTCCTCGGTTACCTCGCGGCAGCGCTCCATATTATGCTCGCCGTCCATCAGCACCTCCGGCTCGACGATGGGAACCATTCCGGCTTCCTGACACAACGCGGCATAGCGCGCCAAGGCATGGGCATTGGCGTTTATGCAACCACGACTGGGAATGCCGTGGCCCACCTGAATCACCGCGCGCCATTTGGCGAAGCGCGCGCCCATTTGAAAATACGCTTGAAGGCGTTCGCGCAACCCATCCAACCCCTCGGTAATTTTTTCTCCGGGATAACCGGCCAAGTCTTTGGCGCCGACGTCCACCTTGATGCCGGGAATGATGCCGGCATCCTGGAGGACTTTGACGAAAGGCGTGCCATCCCGCTTTTTCTGGCGAATGGTTTCGTCATATAGAATCGCGCCTCCGATGGACTCACCAAGACCGGGCGTGGTCACGATCAACTCCCGGTACTCGCGGCGCGCGGCTTCGGTTTGCGGAATGCCCTGCTTGGCGAAACGTTTATTGCAGGTGGGATTGCTTTCATCCATGGCCAGCAAGCCCTTGCCGTCGGCGAGCAAATTTTTCGCGGTGTCGAAAAGAAGTTGGGTATTCATAGTTCCTCACCCGCTTGGGTTTTAACGCGACGATTATTCCTTCAATTCCAGCGCAAATGCTTTCGCTCCGGATTCCTTTCCGGTAGGCTCCGCCCATTTCCAGTTCCTGATCTCGGGCAAATCCTGTCCATGCTCGTCGATATAATGCTTGTGCTCGATCAGCTTGTTCTGCATCTGCTGCTTCAGGTACGCGCCTTTCGAGCCCAAATGCGGTAGGCGATCCACCACGTCCTGCACCAGGTGGAACCGGTCCAAATCGTTTTGCACGCGCATGTCGAAGGCTGTGGTGATAGTACCCTCTTCCTTGTACCCACGGACGTGCAGGTTGCGGTTGGTGCGACGATAGGTCAGACGATGGATCAGCCAGGGATAGCCGTGATAACCGAAGATGATGTGTTTGTTTGTGGTGAACAGCGAGTCGTAATCAATTTCGCTCAGCCCGTGCGGATGCTCGCCGGCGGATTGGAGCTTCATAAGATCGACGACATTGATCACCCGGATCTTGAGATCGGGAATATGCTCGCGCAGGATGGAAACGGCCGCCAGAATCTCCAGCGTGGGTGTGTCGCCGCAACAGGCCATCACCACATCCGGATCACTGCCCTGGTCATTGCTGGCCCATTGCCAGATGCCGATGCCCTCCGTGCAATGCACCACCGCCGCGTCCATGGATAGCCATTGCGGCAGGGCGTGTTTCCCGGCCACCACCACATTGACGTAATGCCGGCTGCGCAGGCAATGGTCAAATACCGAGAGCAGGCAATTGGCGTCGGGCGGCAAGTAAACCCGCACGATGTCGGCCTTCTTGTTGATGACATGGTCGATGAATCCCGGATCCTGATGCGTGAATCCGTTGTGATCCTGCTGCCACACATGGGAGGCCAGCAGATAGTTCAATGACGCGATTTTCCGCCGCCAAGGTAGCTCGGAGGTTACCTTGAGCCATTTGGCATGCTGGCTGAACATCGAGTCGACGATGCGGATGAACGCCTCGTAGCTGTTGAAGAGGCCGTGCCGACCGGTCAGCAGGTACCCTTCCAGCCAGCCCTCGCATTGGTGTTCGCTGAGCATCGAATCCAACACCGTTCCGGCGGGCGCGAGAAATTCATCCTCACCTTTCTGGCGCCCATCCCATTGCCGGTTGGTGACTTCAAAAACCGCGCCCAGCAAATTGGACAACGTCTCATCCGGGCCGAATATGCGGAAATGACGTCGTTCCTGGTTAAGCCGCGTCACATCGCGTAGGAAATTTCCCAGCACGAGCGTATCCTGTGCGTCCACGGCGCCGGGCACATGCACCTGCACCGCATGGGCATGGAAATCGGGCATTTTCAAATCGCGCAACAAAACGCCGCCGTTGGCATGGGGATTCGCGCCCATTCTTCGGTTACCTTGCGGCGCCAGCTCAGCCAATTCCGTAATGAGCCGGCCGCTCTTATCAAACAATTCCTCGGGCCGGTAGCTTTTCATCCAGCTTTCCAATTGCGCGACATGTTCGGGATGCTCCGCGTTCACTATTAACGGCACTTGATGCGCCCTGAAGGTACCTTCGACTTTGAGCCCATCTACTTCTTTCGGTCCCGTCCAACCCTTGGGTGATCGGAGCACGATCAGGGGCCAGCGCGGGCGGGTAGTATCATTCCGGTTACGGGCGTTGCTTTGGATGTTGCGAATATCCTCAATGGCTTTATCCGCCATGGTGGCCATAAGTTCGTGCATGGTTTCCGGGTCGTCGCCTTCAACGAAATAAGGCGTCCAGCCGCAGCCGCGAAAAAATTGATCCAGTTCATCCGGTTCAATGCGGGCCAGCACGGTAGGATTGGAAATCTTGTAGCCGTTGAGATGCAGGATGGGCAGCACGGCTCCGTCCGAGATCGGATCGAGAAACTTATTGGACTGCCACGCGGTGGCCAAGGGGCCGGTTTCCGCTTCACCGTCTCCGACGACGCAGGCGACGATGAGATCGGGATTGTCGAAGACCGCGCCAAAGGCATGGCTGAGGGAATAGCCCAGTTCGCCGCCTTCGTGAATGGAGCCCGGCGTCGTGGGCGCCACATGGCTGGAAATGCCTCCGGGAAACGAGAATTGCTTGAAGAGTTTTTTCAAACCGGCTTCGTCCTGCGTGACGTTCGGATACACTTCGCTCCAGGTGCCTTCGAGATAAACGTTGCCTACGATGGCCGGTCCGCCGTGGCCGGGCCCGGCGATGTAGAACATGTTCAAGTCATATTTTTTGATGACGCGATTCAGATGGACGTAGATGAAATTCTGACCCGGCGTGGTGCCCCAATGCCCCACCACTAAGGGTTTCACATGCGAGAGTTTCAGCGGTTCTTTCAGCAGGGGATTGTCATAGAGGTAGATCTGCCCGACGGACAAATAATTGGCGGCGCGCCAATAGGCATTGGTCTTTTGCAGCGTTTCGGGATCAAGGGTTTTGGTCTTCATATCGCCACTTTCCGCAACCGCAAAGCGTTGCTGATTACCGACACGGAACTGAGGCTCATGGCCGCGCCGGCGATGATGGGACTTAGGAGCCAGCCGAAGAAAGGGTAGAGCGCTCCGGCAGCCAACGGGATGCCCAGCGCGTTGTAAAGAAAAGCGAAGACGAGGTTCTGGCGGATGTTCCGCATGGTGGCATGGCTGAGATGGATGGCCTTGGCGATGCCACCCAAATCTCCTTTCACTAAAGTGATGCCGGCACTTTCCATCGCTACGTCCGTGCCCGTGCCCATGGCGATGCCAACCTCGGCGGCGCTCAATGCCGGCGCATCGTTGATGCCATCACCGGCCATGGCGACATAACGGCCTTCGGCCCGCAATTTCTTGACATAGTCCGCCTTTCCGGCGGGATCAATGCCGGCCACCACATCGTCCAGGCCAAGCTTTCCGGCCACGGCATCGGCGGTTTTGCGATTGTCTCCTGTGAGCATGACGATTTTAAGCCCCAATGCATGCAACCCCTTGATGGCGTCCGGCGTAGAGGCTTTCATGGGATCAGCTACCGCTAGGATTCCGGCAGGTCGTCCGTCCACGGCGACGTACATCGCGGTTTTACCTTCCGCCTGCAATTTTTCAGCGGAGGCCGCCATGGCTTCCAACCCCATGATTTTTTCCTGCTTCAGGAAATCCAATTTGCCGACGATAACTTTCCGGCCCCGTACCGTGCCGGTTACCCCACCGGCGGTAACGGATTGAAAGGCTTCTACTTTTTCGAGGGCTGCGCCACTCTCCTTGGCGCCCTTCACGATGGCGGTCGCGAGCGGATGTTCGCTATTTTGTTCCAGCGAAGCGGCCAGCAGCAAAAATTCCTTCGCATCAAAACCGTCCACGGGGAGGATATCCGTCAGCTTGGGCTTGGCTTCCGTTAGCGTGCCGGTCTTGTCGATGACAAGGGTGGTCACCTTCTCCAGCCTTTCCAACGCCTCCGCGCTTTTCACGAGCACGCCTTCCTGGGCTCCGCGCCCCACCCCGACCATGATGGACATGGGTGTCGCAAGCCCCAAGGCACACGGACAGGCTATGATCAGGACGGCGACGGCGTTGACGATGGCATGCGCCAGCCTGGGATCCGGTCCCAACCAGAACCAGAGAACGAAGGTCAAAATCGAAATGCCCACCACGGTGGGAACAAAAATTTTGGCGACCTTGTCCGCCAAACCCTGGATGGGCGCACGGCTGCGCTGCGCCTCGGCGACCATATCCACGATTCGCCCCAGCAACGTGTCCTTACCCACCCTATCGGCGCGCATGACGAAACTACCGGAACCATTGACAGTTCCGCCCGTCACCTTGTCTCCCACGGATTTTTCCACCGGAATCGCTTCGCCGGTAATCATGGACTCCTCCACGCTGGAGCGTCCTTCAACCACGGCGCCATCGACGGGAACCTTGTCCCCGGGAACGACGCGCAGCCAATCGCCCACCTTGACCTGTTCCAGCGGCACTACGTTATCTCCATCCGGTGAAACCTGCCGGGCCGTGGGCGGCGCGAGGTGCAACAGCGCTTTGATGGCGCTTCCGGTACGGCTGCGGGCTCGCAGTTCCAGTACTTGTCCCAGCAAAACCAAAACGATGATCACGGCCGCCGCCTCGAAGTAGATGGCGACCTTGCCGCCATGCGCCATGGTGACGGGAAATAAACCCGGCATCAACATGGCGACCGCGCTGAAGAGATAAGCGGCGCTGACTCCCATGGATATCAAGGTGAACATGTTCAAATTCCAAGTGAGAATCGATCGCCACCCGCGTTGAAAAAACGGCCAACCGGCCCAAACGACCACGGGCGTGGTCAAGCCGAATTGCAGCCAACGTGAAACATCACCCATGATCCAAACCTGCCGTGCCAAGGGCGGGATAAGATGCGCCATGGCCAGCAGGAAAACCGGAAGCGTCAACGCTCCGCCAATCCAGAACCGCCTTTCCATATCGGTCAGCTCCGTATTCCCGTCCCCTTCCGCTGCGGCCTTTGTCCCTGACTGAACCGGTTCCAGCGCCATGCCACACTTGGGGCATGCACCGGGTTTATTTTGCCGGACCTCCGGATGCATGGGGCAAGTATACACCGGTCCAGAGGCGGAAGGGTCTGCCCTTGAATACGTCTCCTTTAAAGGCGCGGATTCAACTTTATCGATAGGATTTTCCGGCTTGGCCGTGGATAGGGTATTCAGCATCTGATCCTTCCTGTTGTAAAAATTTTCCTGATGCACTTATTTCAGGGTTAGGCTTATCTCCTCACCAGCCTGAAGACCAAAACCACCAATAAGATTGCGACCAAGACACCAATCGGTGACCAAGTCCACATCCCTCCACCCATCCAACCATGCATCCATCCACCCGTATTGTTCATCATACCGACTCCTTTTTATGGTCATTTCCACTTTCAAGAATTTGCGAAACTAATTGCGCCATCCTCAACTCCTCATCCGTGGGTGTGACCCGCACCGAAACCTTTCCGGAGTCGGTCGAAATCACTTCCGCGTTCACGTCATTCTTTTTTCCATCGATCTCGATGCCGAGGAATCCCAAGTCTTCACAAATCCGTGCCCGCACCACGGGAGCATGTTCGCCGATACCGCCGGAGAACACCAAGATGTCCAAGCCGCCCAGCGCTGCCGCAAACGCTCCGATCCATTTACGGGCCTGATAGCAGAATAGTTCCACGGCCTCGGCGGCCCTCACATCCCGCGCTTCGCGAGCGAGCAGATCCCGCATATCGGAAACCGTCTCGGAAATGCCGCGCATCCCGGACTCATGGTTCACCATGCGCTGGAATCCGGATTCCGTCATGCCCTCCTTGCGAGAGAGGTAGCTGAAAAGTCCCGGATCCAAGTCCCCGGTCCGCGTACCCATCACCAGGCCGGACGCGGGCGTAAAACCCATGCTCGTATCGACGGGCTTGCCGTCACGCACCGCCGCCAGACTGGCTCCGCTGCCGAGATGGGCCAGGATGATCCTGCCGCGCGCGGCTTCCGGTCCCGCCAGCCGGGTCAACTCCCCCATTAGATACTCGTAGGAAAGGCCGTGGAAGCCGTAACGCCGCAAGCCTTGGGATGCGTAACGGCGCGGGATCGGTAACATCCGCGCTACGTGTGGCATCTCGTGATGGAAGGCAGTATCGAAACAGGCGATATGCGGCACCCGCGGGAACTTTTTCCGAAAGGCTTCGATAATCCGGATCTCCCCAGGCATATGTTCCGGATCAAGGGGGCTCAGCCGCCGCAAGTCCGATAGCATGGCGTCGGTAATCAACTGGGGTTGGAAAAAATCCGGACCGCCTTGCACCACGCGATGGCCCACCGCAGCCAGGCCTTCCTGGGCGCCTTCCGTTTCGATCCAATCCGCCACAGCCTGAATCGACTTCGTATCATCAAATCCTTCCAGACTCCTGGTAAAACCCTGCGTACTTTCAGGCCACTTGATCCTGAATACCGTACCCGGCTGTCCAATCCGCTCCAGGCTTCCCTCCCAGATCAGCCGCAAGGAAGACCCTGACTCGTACAGGGCGCACTTAATGCTCGAAGAGCCGCCATTCAAAGTGAGGATGCGGAGGGCGGCAGGTTTCATCGGGACCTCTTCCTCGTGGCCATTCCAATCGGAGCGGACAATCCGAACGATCCCAGTGCGCTTTCCGTGGAAGCCCGATCGGTATGCAAGATGCTGCGGATCCCCAATCCCTCCGCGACCTCCACGAACAAGGCCGTGTTTTCGAGATAAAGGATTTGTCTTGTCGGTACATGGGCGATGTCCAAGGCCATTTGGAAAATCGCCGCATCCGGCTTTCGCAATTGCACAAAACAGGAGGAAATGAAAAAGTCCACGAGCCCGCCCAATTTGAACGCCTCGATCCGGAAGTCATTCAGCTCGCGGCCCTCGTTGCTGACCACGGCTATCTTCAAAGCGTGACGGGCCTTCAACCGGGCCATCAGATCGATCATGCCGGGGATGGCTTGGGACTGGGCGAACATGAATTTTTTGAACGTCGTCGGAGTGAACGGTCTCTTGCGGTGGAAAATCACCCGCTCCAAGTATTCGATGAGCGTGATCTTTCCCATTTCATAAGTCTCGAAGTTCAGTTGGTGGCGCTCCTCCATCTCCGCCCGCTCGAGCTTGAATCGGATGGCGGCGCGTTTGCGCGCATGGTGATCCCAACCGTTGCTCAGGAGCACACCCCCGATGTCCAGAAACAGGCAGGTTACCTCGGATTTTTTACGCATGCGATGATCCCGCCAGGTAGGCTTCCGCCGCGGGCAGGTAATACCGCTCCGTGTATTCGCGCACGGTCCGGTTGGCCGAGAATTCCGGAGTCAGTCGCGCCATGCTTTCCCGAATCCGACCGGTCCACGCGACCGGAATGCCGTTCCCGTTCCGAGCATAATATTCGGGCACGACTTCCCGTTCCAAAAGTCCATACAGCGCATCCGCCTCCCGACCGTCCAGCCCGGGATCGTCGCCGTGTTCCAGCCCATCTCCCAAAGCCCATCCCACTTCCGGCGCATAGGCCTCGGCCCACCAGCCATCCAGCTCCGATAGGTTGAGGCCGCCGTTGACCAGCACCTTCATGCCGCTGGTGCCGCTGGCTTCCCAGGGCCGTTTAGGCGTATTGATCCAAACATCCACGCCTTGCACCAAATGCTCCGTCAAGCGCATATCGTAGTCGCTCAGGAAAATCACATGCGGCCGCGCCTCGGGCCGGCGCAGGAATTTCATCCACTCCAGGATTAAAGCCTGCCCGTCATGGTCCTGCGGATGCGCCTTGCCCGCGAGGATGAGCTGTACGGGTCGCGCCGTGTCGGTCAGAATGCGGAGCAGACGTTCCGGATCCCGCAAAAGCAGGTTGGGCCTTTTATAGGCAGCGAATCGTCGCGCGAAGCCCAAGGTCAAGGCGTCGGGATGGAATAGGTGTTTAGCCTCCTCCACTTCGGCAGGCGGCGCGCCGGAAACCGCCAATTGCAGCGCCAGGCGCTTGCGCGTGAATTCCACCAAACATTTTCTGGATTCCACCCGCAGACCCCAGAGTTTTTCATCCGATACCTGCCGGATGCTGCCGGCCAAATCTTCGGTGGTACCCAGCCAGCGGTCCTTGCCGCAGGCTTCGGTCCATAGCGCATCGGACCGATCCGAATCCCAGGTCGGCATGTGGACGCCGTTGGTCACGTGTCCGATGGGCACATCCTCTTCGCGGCGACCCGGGAAAAGCGGCGCGAAAAGCCGGCGGCTGACCTGCCCATGCAAGCGGCTGACTCCGTTGACGGCCCCGCTCCCGCGGATTGCCAAGTAGGCCATATTGAAGGGCTCGCCACTATCATTGGGATTCGCTCGCCCAAGCGCCAGCAGGTCCCGGAGAGAAATTCCGAGTTTATTTCTGGCGTAACTTCCAAGGTACGGTTCGATGAGCGCGGGCGCGAAGCGATCGAATCCCGCCGGGACCGCCGTATGCGTGGTGAAAAGATTTCCGACCCGCGTGAGGGCCAAAGCCTTTTCGAAGGGCAACGATTTGGAAACCATGGTGTCGGAGGCGCGTTCGAGCACGGCGAAGGCGGCGTGGCCTTCGTTGAGATGGCAGATTTCCGGCTGGATGCCGAGAGCGCGCAGCAATCTCCAGCCACCGATGCCGAGCAGCAGTTCCTGCTTAAGACGCAACTCCGGACCGCCCCCGTAGAGTTCGCTGGTAATGCCGCGATGCGCGGGAAAATTCGCGGCGTCGTTGCTGTCCAAAAGGTAAAGCTTCGCCCTGCCGACCCGCACTTCCCAGGCCCGCAGCCAGACGGAGTATCCAGGGAGCGCGATCTCCAAACGCAGCCATTCCCCATTCGCATGCCGCAAAGGCGAGATGGGCAACTGCCCTGGATCATTGTACGGATAAAGCGCCTGTTGCGATCCGTCCCGGGCTATCGCCTGGCGGAAATAACCCTGCTGGTAAAGGAGACCCACGCCGATCACGGGCACGCCCAAATCGCTGGCCGCCTTCAATTGATCTCCGGCCACGTTGCCCAGCCCACCGGAATAAATCGGCAAGGCCTCGCTCAACATGAACTCCATGCTGAAGTACGCGATGGTGCGCAGCGGACCTTCCGCATGCTTGCTGCCGAACCAGGACGGCGCCTTCGCGGCCGTGCGATTCCTGGCCACCAAAAAGTCGAGCGTCTCCCGGAATCCCGGATCGGCTAAGGAATTTTCAATCCGCTCACGGGAGATGGTTTGCAGGACCACCAGGGGATTATGCGTCGCCTCCCACAAACCGGGATCCAGCACGCGCCAGACTTTGTCGGTTGCATGATTCCAGGACCAGCGCAAATCGAGCGCCAGCTCCGTCAAGGAATCCATTCCGGCTATGCCCTTGGGAAGCAGGCTGAGGCTCGGCGGACTCGATGCCTTGGGTTCGCTGTTGATGCTCGTCATCGTTTTTCACCTTCCAGATTTTTCCGGATGGCAGCCAATTCCTTGCGCCGCGCCTCATCCGCCTTTGGATAGGCCATTTTGAGTCCATCCAAGGTCTCGAGGATGATCTGCGAGATCGCTAAGCGGGCATCGTGCTTGTCATCCGCAGGTATGATGTACCAAGGCGCATCCGCCGTGCTGGTCGCGGAAATACACTCCGCATAGGCCTTCATGTATGCATCCCAGTATTTCCGTTCATGGACATCCGCCAAGCTGAATTTCCAATTCTTGTCCGACTCCTTGATCCGGTCCAGGAAGCGTTTGCGTTGCTCCTCCTTGGAAAGGTGGAGGAAGAATTTCACGACCCGGGTGCCGTTGCGGTGGAGATGGGCTTCCATTTCCGTGATGGATCGGAACCGCCCTTTCCAAACGTCCTTCGCATCGCCGAGGCCGTCGGGAAGGTTCTGTCCCTTGAGGATCTCCGGATGCACGCGGACCACCAAAACCTCTTCGTAATAGGAACGATTGAAGATTCCGATCCGACCGCGTTCGGGAAGCCGGCAGTTGGTCCGCCAAAGGAAATCATGATCGAGCTCCTCGGAACTGGGTTCCTTGAAACTGAACACCTGGCACCCTTGGGGATTGATCCCGGACATGACATGCCGGATGGCGCCATCCTTTCCGGCGGCGTCCATGGCTTGGAAAATCAGCAGCAGGGAATAGCGATCGGAGGCATAGAGAAGCCGTTGCAGCAAAGCCATCTGCTTGAGATGGTCGCGCAGGCATTTCCGGTAGGCGTGCTTGGAATCGAAAAACGGTTGGCCCCTCGTGGGTATTTTATCGAGATCGACTTTTCCCACGGGTCGCACTCGGAATGAATCAGTCTTGATTTTCATAGCAGCGCCCCCCATGCATGCCCGGAGCGCGCGAGCAATTCTTCCGCCGCCTTGGGACCGGAACTTCCCGCCGCATAGTTGGGAAAATCCTCCCCATTTGTTTTCGCCCAGTCCTCCAGCACCGGCATCAGCACACGCCAGGCCGCTTCGATTTGATCGGCGCGCATGAACAAGGTCGCATCGCCCTGCATCACGTCTTCCAACAGGGTTTCATAGGCATCCGGCGAAGGCTGCTTGAAACTATCCCGATAATTGAAGCGCATGGTCACCGGTTGCAAGCGCATTTCCGGACCCGGCTGCTTGGCCTGGAAATCAAGTTGGATGCCCTCCTCAGGCTGGATGGACAGCACCAGCCGCGACGAATGCCAGTGGCGGCCGCAAGCCGGGGGAAAGGCTTGATGCGGCACCTCCCGGAATTGGATCATGATTTTCGATTTTTGAAACGCCAGGCGCTTGCCCGTGCGCAGGTAGAACGGCACGTCCTGCCAGCGCCAATTGTCGATGAACAATTTGACGGCAGTGAAGGTTTCCGTTCGCGACCGCGGAGACACGTCCTTTTCACGGCGATAGCCTGCAACCTTTTTCGCCGCGATTTTACCCGGGCCGTATTGGCCGCGCACGGCCCATTGCGCAATCTCTCCGGCGAGCAATGGCCGCACCGCATGCAGCACGTCCACCTTTTTGTTGCGGATCTCATCCGCCCTGAATGAAACCATGGGTTCCATGGCGACCAGGCACAGTAGTTGCATCAAATGGTTCTGTACCATGTCGCGCAAGGCGCCGGCATGATCATAGTACCCGCCCCGATGCCTACCGTTTCGGCCACGGTGATGGTTACATAGTCCACATAGCGGCGATTCCAAATCGGTTCGAAGATGGGATTGGCGAATCGGAAGGCCAGGATATTCTGCACCGTTTCCTTCCCCAAATAATGATCGATGCGGTAGATCTGCGACTCTTGGAAATGCGCACCCAGGATGGCGTTCAACGACAAGGCCGATTCCAGATCATAGCCGATGGGCTTTTCGACCACGATGCGCGCACGGGTTCGATCAGCCGCCAAGCCGGATTCGCCGAGATGCTTGGGGATTTCCGGGAACATGCTTGGCGGCGTGGCCATGTAGAAAATGCGCTGGGCCTTTTCTCCCCAAGCCTTTTCCACCTTGCCGCATTCGACACCTAAAGCCTTATAGGTTGCAAGCTGTTTGAAATCGCCTTGCTGATACCGGATTTTGGCGGCGAATTTCCCCCACTCCGCAGGCTTTATTTGACCTCGCAAAAATTTTCCGGCTCCTTCGCGCAGGCGCAGGCACAATTGCGCATTGCTCATGGCCACGCGATCGACCGCGAGCAGGCAAAACTTTTCCGGCAAGCTCCCCGATCGAAAGAGGCTGAACAAGGCGGGCACCACTTTCCGCCAAGCCAAATCGCCCCCACCGCAGAAAAGGACGAACACGGCCGCTGACGCCTCCACCGGGGATTCCGTTTTCTTCACCATGGGATCACGCTGGGGCCCATTGCGTATGGTAGGTACCTTTCCCATCATTCCGCTCGTAGCTATGCGCTCCGAAATAATCCCGCTGGGCCTGAATCAAATTCGCAGGCAACCACGCGCTGCGGTAGGCGTCGAGGTAAGCCAAAGAAGCCATCAGTCCGGGCACAGGCAAGCCGGATTCCGCAGCCCGGCATAAGACCCGGCGCAAGTCTTCCTTTTTACCGCGCACTTTGCGGGCCAGCGTCGGATCCAATAAAAGATTCGCCAAATCCGATCGCGCCTGGAAAGCGTCGCCAATGTCATCCAACAAAGCGGCCCGGATGATGCATCCGCCGCGCCAAATGCGGGCGATGGATTCCAGCTTGAGGTTGTAACCATAACTTCTTGAAACGACGGACAACAAAGCCATGCCTTGCGCATAGGTAATGACGAACGCGGCGAAGACCGCCCCTTTCAATTGCGCGAGGAAAGTTATCCCGATCTACCGTAATCCGAGAATCCGGGTCCGGATATAACGCGCTCGCTTGCGTCCTTTCGGCTTCAAATACCGACAGGTCCCGCATGGCCACCGCGATGTCGATGGTCGGCACCGGCACGTGTAGTTCCATCGCGCTTTGCGACGTCCACATGCCCGTCCCTTTCTGCCTAGCCACGTCCAGGATTTCATCGATCAGACGCTTGCCCGTTTCCCGATCCCGTTTGGAAAAAATGTTTCCCGTGATCTCCATCAAATAGCCGTTCAACTCCTCTGTATTCCACTCCTTGAACACGGAGCCCATTTCATCATCGTCCATCCCCAGACCGCGCTTCATCAGATCATACGCCTCCGTCAGCAATTGCATGAGGCCGTATTCCATTCCATTGTGGACCATTTTCACGAAATGCCCCGCCGAACCCGGGCCCAGCCAGGTGACGCAAGGAACCCCGTTGACTTTGGCGGCTACGGCTTCAAGCGCGGGTCGGACGCGTTCATACACGGCTTGCGGGCCTCCAGGCATAAGGCTTGGACCGTGTCGCGCGCCTTCCTCGCCGCCGGAAATACCCATACCCAGGAAATGGATTCTCTTGGCTTTCAACTCACTAGACCGTATATCCGTATCCTTGTAATAGGAGTTCCCGGAATCGATTATAAGATCGTCGGCCGCCAGATACGGTAGTAACTCCGCGATTACGGAATCCACTACTTTCCCGGCCGGGACCAGCAAGATGATATTTCGGGGATTCTGAAGCCTACCTATGAATTCAGCCAAGTCACAGGTGGCATAGGAGTTCTTCCCATCCGACGCCCTCACCAAAGCGTTTACCTGCGCTTGATCCTTGTCATAGCCCGCTGCGGAAAAACCGTGGTCCGCGAAATTGAGAAGCAGATTTCTTCCCATGACCCCCATTCCCACGACACCGATTGCATAATCCGAATGGACTTTCACCGCTTATTTTTCCCCGGACGCTCAAGCATGATGTTCCAAGGTTTCCACGGCAGTATGCGAGAGGATTTCCTTGGCATGCCTGGACTCATCCGCTGATCCGTGGGCGATCACTACGTACTTTCCAGTTTTTATCGCGGTTTCATAGCGCACTATGCTGTCCTTGGGGATTCCCAATCCATACAAGGCCGCGCCAATGGCGTTCAATCCGGCCATGACCACGGCGCCTTCCAGCCCCGCGACGATCCAACCCGCCAAAGGCCCGGCCACGAGCAACGGGCCCAATCCGGGAATCCAAAAAAAAGCAGATCCGAACAGCAGGCCCCACAGTCCGCCCCAAAAGGCGCCGACCTTGCCCCATGCCTTCATGCGATCGCCCGTATTGTAATATCCGACAACGTGCTCATCGGTATGATAATCGCGTCCTATGATGGACAGCTTCTTGATATCGAAACCGGATTTTTTCAACTCATCAATCCCCGCTTCGGCGCCGTTATGCGTTCCGTATACCGCCACGATGGAATTATTCTGATTCATGGATTACTTGTCCTTTAATTCGTGTGATTTATCGGACTGGTAAATTTCATGCAACGACTCGCCTTCCATGATACGGACGTGCAGTCGACCGACTTCCGCCCAATCCACGATGTTCCACCAGGCATCAATCCAGTCGGCCCGACGATTATGAAACTTCAGGTAGTAGGCATGCTCCCATAAATCCAATGCCAAAATGGGTTTCTGATTTTTTTCCAATAAGCTGTCCTGGTTCTGGGTGGTCCCGATGCCCAGCCGGCCGGCCGCTTCTACGTACAGCCAAGTCCATCCGGCTCCGAACAATTGACTCGCTGCGTTCGCGAATAATTTTTTGAATTTGGCAATGTCCCCGAATGATGAATTCAAGGCACGATCCAAATCGCCGGTCGGAAGCGTTTCCTTCGCGGGTCCCATGGTACGCCAGAACAAACTGTGATTGGCATGTCCTCCGCCGTTATTCGTGACCGCGGTGCGGATTTCAGCGGGAACGGACTGGAGATTCGTAAGCAATTCTTCCACGGTCTGTTCGGCTATAATTGGATAATCCGCCAACGCCCGGTTCAGGTTATCGACATATCCCGCGTGGTGTTTTCCATGATGGAGTTCCAATGTGGCACGATCATAAAACGGTTCCAGATCGCCGGTCGAAAAAGGTAATGCAGGTAGAGTGTAGGCCATATTTTTCCTTCCGTATCTGTTCTCTGAATAAGCTCAACAGTTCCGGCTGTTCATACAAGAAATATTGCGGAATTCTCAAAATGGGGTAAGAACAGTATCCCAACAAGAGACTATTCAATGGGATTAGAAACGGATAATTCGGCAGTATTAGAAAATATGTTAATCGCAATAAAATTTATAGAACTTGTTTTTGTTATCGTCGGTTCAAAATGTATTTGAAGAAAACAGACTCGGATGAAGAAAGAGGCCGGAAATGGAATCGGAATCTTATGCATATTTCTGCACCTTGAAAAACACAACCTTCGCGGAAGCGAAGGAAAAAGTCGTTCAAGCATTGTCCAAAGAAGGTTTTGGCGTACTCACAGAAATCGACATGCAGGCCACGCTGAAAGAAAAATTGAATGTCACCTTTCGTAATTACCTGATACTCGGAGTATGCAATCCGGGCTTGGCTCATAGCTCCTTGGGCGCTTTCCCGCATGCAGGTTTGTTCCTACCCTGCAATGTGGTAATTCAGGGGAGAACGGAATCGGAAGGGATTATGGTATCAATGCAAAATCCCAGTGCATTGTCTGCGATAGCAGGCAATCCGGAATTGGATTCCATCGCCCATGAAGCGGACCTCCACATGCGGAATGTATTGGTGGCCTTGGGCGGAACCCTTCCGGTAGGAAAATCCACAACGCTGGATGATTTACTGCCCCGCCAACCCGAAGCCTATCCCGGACAGGGATTAAGAACCCGATTGGATGCCAGGCAAGTTCAGTTAGAAGAAATCAAACATCACTCGCCGTCGAAAGGTTTGGAAATCTAGGAGCAGAACTTGATAACTTCGCGAGGCAATTGCACGGGCTTGCAAAGGCTTTGATCTGTAAAACTAGTGACCTATTCATGACGACGCCTTGAAATGATAGCCCAGGGAAAAAGAAACCGACGGCTCAAGATTATAAATCGAGGAACCCGGTCTGAAGAGATAGGCGTACAACATGCGCCAACCGAAATTGACGTGCAGGGACGGCAGCAAAACGGCCGAAAGATCCATGCGTAAACGGGACTCCACATGTCCGCCTTCATGCGAAGCTCCCAGGAAATTATTCCAGTCCAGGTTCAAATCCAGCTCCGCATCCTTCATGCGGCCTGGCCAATGCCGGTGGAATATTTCCCCCAAATTGCTGCTGCCGGTCACGATGAATTCAACGCCGCGATCCCACACCGCCGTGTCCACCGCGAACACCTGATAGGCCGGGGCAAAGGGATTGGGATCAAGGGAAATCAAGGTTTTCCCGCTCACCGCGCCGAGACTGAAAATCCATTCCGCCCAGGAAACTTTCGCTCCCGCCGACGCTTGCAGGCGCGCAGGCCGTGCTTCCCCCGGCACCAGGCCCAGATAAGATTGGTATTCCAAGGACGTGTAAGGCCGGAGCAAGGGCTGCCGACCATAGCTGTAATCCAGCCGCAGTCCCAGGAAATTTTCACCCACCTGACCGTTAGCGCGCGAATATTCGGCCTCCGGATTGAAATCGAAACTATTACTGCGGTTATAGAGTTTCATGGGTGCATGGAAGGCTCCGTCCCAGGCGGAGTACTTTTCGCCCACGGCCGAGGGGATGGATTTGACGCTATCGCGGTTGCCTACGAAATCATCGCGTCGCGATCCTTCCAATATTATTTCACCGGCGACCCGCCAGCGCCGATCCAATCCGGAAAAATCCCAACCTGAATCCGATCGGGTGGACAATTGCGCCTTCATGGCCTCGATCATGGATTCGTTCCATAATTCCGCACCATGTTCGCCTTCGTTTCCCAGCGCGTCGGGATACTGCGCTTGGACCACCGCCTCCGGAGCCACCACGGAAAAAATCTCCTCATCGCCGATAACCCGTCCCTCCACGCGGCCGCCCGCGCCCATGCCCACACAGGTAACGCCCTGGGACCGGGATAAATCCTTCAACTCCGCGCCGGTGAGTTTAAGCGTGTAGAGATCCGATGCGAAGAGAATTAGCCGTTCCAAATCCGCTGCCATGATCTTTTTGGGCAAACCGGTTTCGCCGATTTGGGTCGGATCTAGACAAGCGACTTCGCTGCCTGTACGTTCCCTCAGCAAACCCGCTACCGCGTGCAAGGGATCGGAGGTAAGCCCTTCCGACATATCCCGCACCAAGGCTCCGTTATCTCGACTATAAAGTCCGGACCAATGCCGGACGATCTGGAATATTTTATCCGAACGTACCCGTCCCCGGATCGGCGCGACGACGGTATCCACGGAATAAGTAAAGCCATCGAAAGGAACAGCCGCGCCTTTTACCCTATCGATGGGAATGCGCAAGGTCCCAACCCCTTCGGTAAAAACCGGGACGAAAAGGATTTGCGCCCCGTTGCGCAGGGTTTCAATCCGTTCCGACCGCCCCGGCGCGGTACCCACGGCGAATATCCGGATTCCCGGCACTTGCACCAGACCGGGATAGTGGTCCAGGAGGGATTGGGTCACCAGGCAAATCCGCAAAGCGGGTCGCGATGGATCGGAATTCGCCAATTGCTTTTGCAAGGCAACCACCGGATCGGTTAGCGAAAATCCTTTTAGGCGCAGCGATGCGGCTTCCGTTCCCTTGGGATCGAGTAGTGAATAGATTTCGATACTCAAACCGAATCGTTTAAACCGCATGGAACCGGGGAAGAGCGGCTTGCCATGGTCATCCGCCAAATTGCCCGCCAGGAAGGCGGCCTTACCCTTTCGACCCAAATTTTCCAGGACTTCACGGCCCATTAAAAAATCTCGGGAGGTTACGCGCTTGGCGGCCACCCCGGCTTGATCCAAAATCTCGTTCATGGCCGTTCCGAAACTGAATCGGGACAGTGTGCCGGGGAAAAAAGTATTACCGCAATCGAGAACTAGGGCGCTATCCGTTTCGTTCATTTCGGCGATGCGGCTCCAACGGCTCAGAAGCAGCGAAGTATCCGAACCGGACTCCGATTCTTTTGGATCCAGAATTGGGATTTGACCGCGTGCTTCCCAAGTGAAAAGGATTTCCAAGCTATCCGGAACAGGTTTCTGGGCATGGACGACGAGTACCGTGAGCGCCAACGCTCCAGCGGGAAGGATTGCGGTTGTAAGGAAATGAAATCTGGAGTTCATGGCCGCGTGGATTTCCGGCTCCAGGCATGCGTTGAATCCGAACCGCGAAGGGAATCACGGCTGGAACGAAGGGTATCCATTATGGGAGGGGCGGAAGTGTTTCCTTGCGAAGCGTTTCCTTTGGGATGACGCGACCCATGATCCGTATTGATTGAATCCCCAAGGGTATGGACGCGCGCTAATTGCCGATCAAGCGACGCCAATCTCTGGAACAGTTCATCCTTCATCCGATCCCAAGCGTACCGATCACGGTCATATTGGGATTGCAGGCGGTGGAGTTGTTCCTGGCGTTTTCCCGCGTCGTGAACCGATTCCGAAAACTCCTTGCGTAGTCCGGCCTCCGATTCCGTCGCGCGCTTCTTCAAGGAATCGACGCGCGCTTCTCCGGACTGGCGCAGGGAATCCATTCCTTCCGCCATCTCATCGCGCAAATCTTCCAGCGAGTCTTCCAATCCCGTTAAACGCTGCTGAGTGGAACGTTCATAGGCCTTATGGGACGCGCGATCGGCCGTACCCCGTTTACGCTCACGTTCCAAATCGTCGCGCAAAGCGGCAACATCCTTTTCCAAATCCGACTTTTCTTCCGCCAGGATGGAATTTTCCCGCGACAAGGCTTCGTCCCGCATAACCATTTGCCGCTGCGACTTCCGCATGTCGATCAAATTATCCCGGCATGCCCGGTTACCGGCGCAGCTCACAAACAGAAAAATGGGTATCCCCGCCGTAACAAATTTCCACATACCCAGCACCCTTCCGCGACTCGTCCAACCCATCCATTTAGTACGCATTACGTACTTTAAATATCCAAATTTCATTTTATCCCGCCACTACCGGCTTGAAAAAACCGGATGGACATTGAATATCCGCCTGGAATTACCCAAGACGTTTCCAGTCGGCGCCTCGAAACTATCTAGCTTCCCGAACACCATGAAGATCGATATCGCCATCGCCATAGTAGGATTGTTGGTCTTCCTTGCCCACCTGTTCGTGGTCCTATTCAGATTCGTCCGGTCCCTCTTACTGATGCGCCTACGCGCCATCCGCATCCCGGACGTGTTGCTTCTCATCGTGATTGGAATCGGAATCGGGCCGGTGTTCAAGCTGGTTTTTCCGGAACATTTCGGGGAAGTCGGACCCGTTTTCACGCATATCGCCCTGGCGGTCGGCCTCACGGCCCTCGTTTTCCTTTTGCGCAATGCCCATCGTCCGTTGGGTCATGCCCCATTCCACGTCTCGGAGCGACGCCTCACCGAGGTCGGTTATGTCCCCCAAGGGATTGGCCGCCGCGGTGTTGGCTTCCGTACCCGTGCAGTAGTGCGTGACGGGCGGATTGTTCATCCAAGATTATGGACACATGTTTCCTGGTTTTACGAAACCTGGAAACGATCATTCGGAATGAATCCATGCCGGTTGGCACAAATACATTCCGTTCGTATACTTAACCAATGAGCTTTTTTCCCGCTTCCCCAAAAATTTCCTTTCGCGTCCCCGGTACAAAATCCATTTTAAACGTAATTCTCGCAGCCGTAGTCCTTTCCTCCCTGCCGGCCCATTCCCAAGCTGGAGCGGAGTCGGATACGGGCGCGCCCGCGGAAGCTTCCTTGCCGCCCGCGCTGGTCGACGTGGGAATCGAGGAGCACCTGGAATCCAAAATCCCCTTGGACGCGAAATTCCTGGACGAAAACGGCCGGGAAACGGCCCTGTCGGAATATTTCCAGCTCGGAAAGCCCGTCCTTTTCAACTTCGCCTATTATCGCTGTCCCATGCTGTGCAACCTGGTCCTGGCGGGCATGGTGGAAGGCATAAAAAAAATGGCCTGGACGCCGGGCGTGGAATTCGAAGTCGTGACGGTGAGCATGGATCCCAAGGAAGGACCCGCCCAAGCGCTGGCCAAGAAGAAAACCCATATCGAGGCGCTGGGTAAGCCGGAAGCTGCGGCGGGTTGGCATTTCCTCACGGGCAAAGAAAAAGTGATCTCCCGAGTTGCCAAGGCCATCGGATTCAACTTTCACTACAATGCGGCCACGGATGACTTTTCCCATGCGGCCGCCATTTTCGCCTTGTCACCGGATGGCAAAATCTGCCGTTACCTTTACGGCGTGGATTATCCGCCCAAGGATTTACGCTTGGCCCTGTTGGAAGCCAAGGACTGCAAGGCCTTATCCATCGGCGAGAAATTGACTTTGTTCTGCTACCATTATGATCCCAACGCCAAGGGGTACGTGCTCTTCGCGCAGAACTCGATGCGCGGCGGCGGTTATGTGGTCCTAGCCGGGTTGATCCTGCTCCTGGGCCTGATGTGGAAACGGGAAATCCAAAACCGAAAAACGAAGGGAACAGGAACCGCAGGCTGACCATCGGCTCCGATCCACGGTCGCTCTCGACAGCCGCGATTCCTGAGGGAGGAACCCCTATTAGTACGTTATACGTACTATATGTAACGTGCGCTGCTTGCCGTCACTGAAAAAACTTCATATTGAGAGTTATTTGACCATAAATCATCGGTGAGATCGTAGAGGGAAAAGCATTAGGTTCGGTAGTTATACTATATTAAAGGTTCAGACTTGCTCCCTGGCAACGCCCTTTTCCAACTCTCGATCCCTATTTAAGGATCTTTGCATACCGTGCTCATGAAATTGATCCCGCCCGAGCGCCTGAAGTTCCTCCTCTTGCAACAATATTGGCATCGCACCGGCGGAATGTTGGGATTCGCGGTTTTGCTGGGCATGCTGGGCGGAACGACAGCGGCCCTCTTTAAACGCACCCTGGAATTCGTGCAGGACATGGTGCTCCTGCGTTTCGCTGGTTTTCCCTTCGCCGCGAACCATGCGCATGTGCTTCCCCATTACCTCTTCTTCCTGGTGCCTGCGGTAGGCGGCCTATTATCCGGCATCCTGGTTTTCACTTTGGCTCCCGATGCCGCCGGAACCGGTACGGATGCACTCATCGATGCTTTCCACAATCGCGGCGGCCATATTCCGATGCGGACTGCCATCGTGAAATTTTTCGCCTCCATTATCACCTTGGGAAGTGGCGGCAGCGCGGGATATGAAGGGCCGACCGCCCAGATGGGTGGGGCGCTGGGCTCCCTCGTCGGGCGTTTGTTCCGATTACCCGATCGCGGACGGCGCATTCTTCTACTTACGGGTACAGCGGCCGGCTTAGGCGCCATTTTCCATGCGCCCCTGGGCGGAGCGCTCACCGCCGCCGAAATCGTCTATAAGGAAGATTTCGAATCGCAAGGCTTCCTGCCTTTCACGGTCGCATCCGTCGTCGCGTTCGCGTGCTTCTCCTTAATCACCCATCAGCATACCACCTACTTGCATTTCCCGATGCTTCCGTTTGCCAGCGTTACGGAGTTAGCGAACTTCGCCTTGGTTGGACTGGTTTGCGTGCCATTTTCTTGGGCGTTCGTCCGCCTCTTCCAAAAGGTTCAGGCTTTTTTCGGCGGGCTCAAGATGAAAAACTACCTGAAGCCCGCCGTGGGCGGATTGCTGGTCGGCATATTGGCCTACCTATGCCCCCAGGCCGCAGGTACGAATTGGTCTTACCTTTCGGATGCGGTTTCCGGCTCCATCGCCTTTCACTCCTTGCTCTTCATCGCGGCCGCAAAAATCATCGCGACCTGCCTCACGATTGGTTCCGGCGGCTCGGGCGGCGTGTTCGGCCCCTCCCTTTTCATCGGCGGCATGTTGGGCGGCGCGGTGGGTTTCGGATTGCATCACTTGCACCCGGCCTTGGTCACTACTCCCGGATCCTATGTGCTGGTCGGCATGGGTGCATTCTTCGCAGGTGCCGCCAAAGCACCGCTGGCAGGCCTTATCATGGTCTGCGAGATCACGGGTAATTACGGATTGTTGCCTCCCTTGCTCATCGCCTCGACCTTGCATCTCGCCTTGTCGCGCAAATGGACATTGTACGCCAGCCAGCGGCACAATAAATTTTCCTCCCCCGTCCATGAGCATGCCATGAAGGTCGATGTGCTGAGGCAAGTCACGTTGAAGTCCATTTTCCGGGAAAGCGCAAATGTACCCACCCTCCACTCGGATTGGAAGTTGACCGACGCCTTAGCCTCCGTCCGGTATTCGGAATGGGATGTTTTTCCCGTTGTCGGGGAACAAAACGAATTCGTGGGCTTGGTGTCCACCGCCAGCCTACATCTGGCCGTGGCCGAATCGCAAGCGGAGAATCTTCTGCTGGTCGGCGATCTGATGTCGGAAGAGTTTTTCCTGGAACCGGAAATGGATCTGCACCAGGCCTTGACGGTTTTCCTGGAATCCGGAGCCACCCACCTACCGGTATTAAATGAAGAGGGCCGGGTGCGCGGCATGATCCGCCTGCACGACATCATGGCGCAATACCACGATCTGACCCAGAAATCCGAATCCGGCTAATTGGCTTGATCAGGGAGAAGCAAAACCACGCCCGTTAATTTGCCGTTCTCAAGTGTCATCGCATCCCAAGAACTGGTATCGATTTCCGCCAAACGCCGGCGCGCGTCCTCGCGCACCTGGCCATTGTTCGCGATGAAATCCGGCCGCTCCTCCTGATTTACGAAGCTCATGGCCTGTGACCAATTCCGGTTTCGTATGGATTTGAAAAACGCCTCAGCCGTCTTTTTCAAGGCGGGATCATCCGGAGTCAAAGTCGTCTTGTAGGATCGCAACGTGTATTCCGCCTCCGCAGTGTCTGCATCGGCGTTGTTTCCCACCGATTTCGCAATGCCCTGGTTCAAGACAGGCAGTATGTCGAACACCCCGCGAACCTTTCCTTTCTCAACGTTGATGAGCGGATTGTTCATCAATGTGGTCATGCGCATGGCGCGCAACCGATCCTGGTATTGCAATTGGATTCCGCCGCTTTCGTCCGACATCTTTTTTAAATCGACCGGATCCATCAGGGACGATGCAGCCTTGAAATCCCGCTTGGAAAGCGCAACGGTTAAGGCTGTCAAGGCATCCAACCTTTCCGTATTGGGATCGGAAAAATGCAATGGCCCATTGGAACAGGCCGAAAAGAAAACCGCTGTACTTATCCATCCGACGGCCAAAAATTTCATTTTACCCTCCTTCGGCTTTCGCCAAAACGGTTCAGAACGTCACTTTGAATTCGTCCCGCCTGTTCAAAGCCCAGGACTGCTCGTCATGCCCGTGCTGCACGGGTTTCTCCGCGCCATAACTGATCAGATTCAAGCGGGGAATTCCGATCCCGTAACTGGCCAAGTATTCCTTTACGACGGCGGCGCGCCGCTGGCCCAGTGCCAAGTTGTAGTCCTCCGTGCCGCGCTCGTCGGTATTGCCCTCGATGGTGACCTTAATGGAAGGCTCACGCTTCATGAGATCGCCTGCCTGGGAAAGTAGGTCCCGGGATTTCTGTGAAAGATCATATTTATCGAATGGGAAATACACGGGTCGGAACGCTTCCGCAATAAGGCTCTGGATTTTCAACCTGGCATTTTCCAAATCCGCCGATCGGTCCGTCATGACCGGGTTGGCCGCCAGCGCCGTTTTCGGCATGGGCGCCGATTCCGGCTTGGCGGCGAGCTTGGGCTTCTGGGCGCAGGCAAACAAGAATACGGAAACGGTTGCGGTGATTAGACTAACTGTTTTCATGGGGACCTCCGAATTTTGGTTCTGTGATGAAAGGTTGGATAGGACGAACCTTACCTTTCCAACCAGGGTTCAAATTCCTTTTACCGACAGGCTTCGATGACCCGAGGCTTGGATTCAACTTATTGTGGATTGGAAACAACAACGAGAACGTCGTCCCTTCACCGGCCCGGCTGATAAAGTGGATCCTGGCTTTCATTTGCTCCGCCGCGCAGTATACGGCTGTCATACCCAATCCGGAGGACTGTGCCGACTTCGTGGTGAAAAAAGGTTCGAATATCTGCGTCTGGACGGATTCGATCATGCCCCGACCCGTATCGCTGATGGTGAGCCCAGAATACTCCCCTGGTTCCGCCCAGCCATTCACCACCAGCAGGCGCTTTTCAATTGGGATGCTCCGACTTGTTACAAGGCCTCTCCGCCGGCGGGCATCGCTTCGCAAGCATTAATAACCAAGTGCTGTAATGCGTATTGCAATTGTTTGTAATCGCCCTGGATCCAACACGGCTGCATGGCCCGATTTACCACAATGCGGATTTTGCTTCCGGCTATTTGCTGAAGCGGCGCTTCCATATCTTGAAGGAATACGTTTAAATCTAGAGGAACCATTTCGATGAATTTTCCCCGACTAAATGTTGAAATTGCGGCCGTTAATTCAGCCGCGCGCTCGCTGGCATTCCTTATCTCATGTAAACCCCTCTGATCCCGGCCCTCCTCACTGGCCATATTCAAGAGAAGCTCGCTGTATCCGCTTATTGCGGTAAAAAGATTATTGAAGTGATGGGTGATTCCTCCCGACATACGATCCATCAGGTCCAATTTCTGGGTCCGAAGCAATCGTCTTTCGCTTTCCCTCAAGGCCATTTGGACGCGCTCCCGCTCGGAAACGGAGGCTCCCAGGAATAGGCTCGTCAATGTGATGGTGAGAATGAAAAGTTGGAGATCGAAGGTTTCCCTCAGGCTCGTTTCCCATTCACTGATGGCGATTAGGATTCCCGCATTCACCGCCAATACCCCGAGCGAGGCGCCCGGCAATCCCCGGCGTAAGGCGATCCAGATGATGGGTATGAAGCAAAAATAGTAATGATGAAAGGCTTGGCCGATCCAAGGAGAAAAAACCAGGGCGGAGGCTGATGCGATTCCCAAACCCTGGACCGCCATTTCCGCCAAGTTGTTCCAACGCGGTGCCGTGGCGGTTTTCAGGCCAACTTCCATTTGAGGAAGGGGATTCGGGTTATTGTAACCCGTCTGTGACGTTACACCTGTGTTACCTGGTGGTTCAAATACCGGGGACAGCAAGCCTTTCAGCCTGGGCAATACATTGACCAGCAAAAACGGCGTCAAGGTGACAATGCCCAATGCGTCCCCCATCCAAAGGCGGAAAATTCTCACCGTCAAATCCGGCAAAGGGGCATATCCCAAATCGGACAGGATCCAGACCGTCGCGCAAGAAGTCAAAAGTGATGCCGCTAGGATCACGCCGGTAAACCGGGCAAGATCTTGTACTCCTGGATTCTTCAGATCAACCCGGAAGCGGATTTTCAGAAGCGTCGCAGCCACCCCGTATACGCAAGCCGAGACGGTCCCCAAAAGGAATAAGACCGGGACTCCGGCTTGGAGTGGATAGATCCACAGCCCGCTAAGAAAAGGCCTGATCAGCAGGAGGGGCGCGAATGAAAATCCATAACCCATCAGTAAAGCGAGACTGAGCCTCTCTGGAAGGTATTTAAGGCTCAAACCGGAGGTGGCCTTGAGGCTCATGGATAACTTATCCAATAGGAGGTAGGCCGCAATGTAAATCGCCCCAACGGAAACATATCGCCAGAATTGCAGGACGGATTTTGAGTTTAAGACCCTTCGGCCGACTTTGACTCCACCGGACAGAACCGACGCGATCCGTCCCAAGACCAGTCTTGGTTGGATTCTTGGTGATTCCGGCATTGGATTCATGACCCCAGAAAATCTGTTAAGGTTCGTATACCGAACTAATATACCAAACGGATTCGGCCGGGACCAGTCCCTCCCCACCTTTCCTAAACGTCAAAAAAACCAGAGGAACAGCGCTTGAATACCCTTTTCGGCACAAGGAAACGATTGTATGCTATTTTTTGAAGATGAAAGCCAAAATACCCATCGCTTCCGAGCTTCCGTTATGGCTCCAGCTTTACAAGGTTTCCAAAAAATATACGGATGCGCTCACGGCCTATCTCGGCTATCTGGGAATTAAACGCCATTATTTCATGCTCGTGACCATCGGTGAAAGCGATACGCAATTGTCCCAGCAGGACCTGGCCGATCTTTTCGAATTGGATAAGGTGACCCTGGCCGGCATCGTCAACAAATTGAATCGGGCGGGCTTCATCCGTCGTTCGCCCAGCGCAGCGGACGGCCGGAAATACTTCCTGGAATTGACCCCCAAGGCCGAGCAGGCTTTGCCGAAAATCAAAAAGGTGATTGCGGACCTGAACCAACGCGCCCTGTCCGGGCTTCCTGCCAACCTTGCCGGTCACTTTCCCAATGCCCTGGCCTTGATGAAGGCGGAATTGGAAAAAGCCATTTTGGATGGGAAGTTCTACGCTTCCGAAAGCCACGCGGAGTCGCAAGGCTCCACCGGTCCCAAGCGCAAGCGCGCAAAATAAAGAATCAGATATCCTCCAGATCTTATCGGTCCGGATTCCCGACCATCGCCTAAATGTCCGCGGGCGTAATCCGGATTTGTGGGCCTTTCTGCTCTTTCCACTGCAATTTGGAATCACTTTTAGATATTTGCTGCCGATCACTGGTATTCAAAACTCAACCTGTTTAATTCAACGCTTTCAAAAAGGAGACGTATTAGTTCGTAATGCATACTATAATTAGATTTGGGTAAGGGGTGACTTTCCAGTCAGGCCCGGAAAGGTCGCCCACATCGAGCTAATCCAAGTTTCCAATCACCTCCGGTTTACCTTGTTGGAAACCGAGGTTCTACCGGGATACAAACCTTCATAGATCGAATTGGTGATGGTCATATGCGCAGACGCATAGGTAGCATGTCGGCGAAAAAGTAAAATTGGCAATCCTGAATGAATCAATGAATCCCGGCCCAACAAAATCCCAAGCGTGGCTCCGGCTTCCCGCAACTTATTCCTTGGGTAGAGAATGGAAAGAACATATTTAAGCCCTGGATGCCAACAGCAAACCCCGCACCACAATCCAAAAAATGATTGATTTATTCACTCGCATCAGGGTGCGGATCCTGTTGATCGTTCTCATGGCTGTCAATCCGGCGATTGCCCTCATTATCTATTCCGCCTCCGAGCGGAAACGCCAGGACGAGGAGGAAGTCCGGAACAATGCGCTTCGGTTAAGTCGATTCCTGGCCAGCAACCTGGAACGGGACATTTCCGAAGGCGAAATTTTTTTACATGCAACAGCGGCCATTATCGGCACGCAGCCCGCATCGCGCGCTGACATGGATAAAACCCTCTCCGGGCTTATCAGTTCGCCTTCGGTCTACTCGATCCTGGTGGTCGCCCATCGCGACGGCTCCCTTGTGTGTTCCGCCTTTCCATTGAAGCTGAAAACCAATTTGTCCAAATTCGATTGGTTTCATGTCATCCCAAGGAAAAAAACGTTTACCATCGGGTTCGATTTCAACGGCGTCTTGGGACCGGAAGCCTCGATCAACTTGGGACTCCCCCTTCCCGGCATCGGTAGTGATTCAGCCAGGATTCTGGTTGCCGCGATGGGGTTGAACTGGTTGAATACGTTGGCGGAGAAATCCCAACTACCGGCGGGCTCGATCATCTCCGTGACCAATCGGAACGGCGATGCCGTGGCACGCTATCCGGATCCGGAAAAGTGGACCGCAAACAATATCCCGGCGCCCACATGATCCAGGCCGGCGCCGCCGAGATGGAAGGCGTGAAAACCACTGATGGGCTAGACGGGGTATTGTTTGCCGATCCGCGCCGAATCCGTTTGTTCCAGATAGGTATTTAAGTAAGTTATACGAACTAAATTAAGGGCCGGGGCGTTCCCCTTTTTTCCTAAAGGCTGTTTGGCGGCGCAACCCATCCTTTCTTCCCGGCCAAGTCTTTATTCATCGAATCACCAAGGGAGCTAACCATGAACAAGTTAATCAGGATGATGGGAATAGGTCTCGCCTCATTCGTCTTTTTCGCCATTCTGGGCTGCGAAAAGCATAAAGCCAAAACGGTTGAAGTTACCCCCAAAGTCAATTTCGACTCACTAAAATCAGCTCAGCACGCCGATCACAAAAAGAGTTCGTTAAAGGAAATCCACGCCTTGGATCAGCATGTGGTGGCCCGCATCGACAGCGCCAAGAAGCAGGCTGCCAAGCTGGGGAACAAGACCCGGAAGAAAATCAAACCCACTCTGGACGCCGTAGATTCTAAAATTGGAAACATCCACACCCGCATCGTCGATCTGGATTCCTTGGCCGAACCTGAATTCTCCTCCGCCATCAATAAGGTTAAATTAGCGATCGACTCCATTTCCCTGGATTTATCCGGGCTGAAAAAGTATTGGAAGTAATTTCAAAACGCGGGTCTGGTGCCGCCATTGGCAATAGCAAAAATGGGCCGCAAACACATTCGATCATTGATCATGCCTTTCGCCAGGCATCCTCATTTTTTCCAAATCGCCTGCAAAAAAGATTTCCAATGATCGGGTTTGTAAAATAAGAGGGCTCCCTTCCAAGGTGCAGCCAGATAACCGGTTCGGAGCAGTAACAGAAACCGAATGCAAAGGAAAGGCCGGATTGCCTACGGGTTAAAACGCTTCACTCATGCCCTCTTAGGAACGGAAAAGATAGACGGTATTGTCCTTCGGCTTGAACTTGAATTTTCAAATAGAAAAATGATCTAAAGCCACATGAATGAGAACGCGCGAGTGACCGCCGACCGCATCCAGGCACACCCAGAGTAAACCCGTCCCCCAGCGCATCAACCTCGTTTTACGGATGATCCGTTGCATCCTTATACCTTCTCATGGCTTTCCTGCTTATCATGACCTAAGGCCATGCGTAAAAAAATCCATCCCGCCGTCCCCGCCAGGAACGAGGCCAGGAAAATACTGAGCTTCGCCGCCGCCAAAACATCCTGCGATTGGAAAGCCAGTCCGGAAATGAAAATCGACATGGTGAATCCAATCCCGCCCAGCATACCGGCCCCCAGCAAATGCTTCAATCGTACGCCGCCCGTTAAAGGCGGGGAGCCCAGTATCAAAGCAGCCCAACAGGCCAGGAAAATCCCGAT
The DNA here is from genome assembly GCA_017881725.1 of Fibrobacteria bacterium. Taxonomy (GTDB): domain Bacteria; phylum Fibrobacterota; class Fibrobacteria; order UBA11236; family UBA11236; genus Chersky-265. The sequence goes on along the minus strand of JADGQO010000135.1, from coordinate 47,675 downwards.
GGGCTTCCCCAACACCAAGCCCAATAGGATGCCGATGCTCACGCGGCCCCCGAGCGAATGCAGCAAGGCCCCGTCAATCGGCACGCCGGCATTTGCCAAAGCGAATAAAGGCAAAATGAAATAGCTGGTCCAGGGATGCAGCCGCCCCTCCAATCTTTGCAAGGGCGGCTCGACGGCTTCGCAGGTGGCTTCCAATTCCAGGACAGCATCCAAACGAACCGGGTTCAGGATGGGAGTGTCCTCCCTATCATTGGCCTGATCGAATTTTCCGAGAATGGAACGGCATAAGGCCGAAAAGGATTTCTCCTGGATGTGGGTGGTGGCGGGAACGGTGAGGGCCACCAACACGCCGGCAATGGTGCCGTGCACGCCTGAGCGGACCACGAAATACCAAACGATGATGCCCAGGAACCCGTAGACGAGAGGCCGACGAATTCCCATGCGGCCCAGAGCCATGAGAAGCGCCAATACCCCGGCGGCTGCCGCCAATGACTCGAAGTGGATCCCATGCGAATAAAAAATCGCGATCACGAGTATCGAACCCAAATCGTCGATGATGGCCAGAGCCATGAGAAATACTTTTAAGGAGTTCGGAACACGGTTCCCCAACAAGGCCAGGACGCCCAAGGCGAAAGGGATATCCGTGGCCATGGGAATTCCCCATCCGCCGGCGTTGCCGGTTCCATGGTTGAACGCCGTGTAAATCAACGCGGGTACGAGCATTCCGCCCAACGCCGCCAACATGGGAAAAGCCGCGCGCGTGAGACTCGATAGTTCTCCGGCGATCATTTCTCGTTTGATTTCCAAACCGACCACGAAGAAGAACAAAGTCATCAATCCATCGTTGATCCAATCGAGGAGCGGGTACGCGAATCCGGAATGACCTAAGGTGAAGCCCAGATGCAGATCGCGAAGGTGGAAATAGGTTTCCGACCAGGGTGAATTGGCCCAAGCGATAGCGGATACCAGAGCGGCAATGAGAATAATACCGGATGAGGATTCCAATTCGAGGAATCGACGAAAAAAAGTGGGCCAGCGGTCGTTCAATTGCATTCAGTGATCCCCCGCTCTTTTATTCTTCTTCAGCCCTTATCCATACATCGCAAATTCCGGTCCGGTTCCGATTCTTTCATGGGAGGTACGGAGAGGAAAGTGATTTAAGATAGACCTAAACTTCTATCGCTGACGGGTGATCGCTCCATGTACTGGCAAAATCCTATGTATACCCTCCTAGGAAATGGGGGTTCTTTTACTCAACCCTGCGCCAGCCCAAGACACCCGGTTGATGTTCCGAAGTGTCCGCACCTGGGGTGTATCAGCGTGTATTACGAGGGATTTATCGGCTCCACCCAAAAGGGGAGACCGTTAAGTTTTTCCAAATTTAAGCAAAAATGGGCTTATCTAGCTCGGATCTTGAATCTGGGATTGTCCTTATTAGGGGGTTGAAAAAGTCCCCGCGAGGCTAAAGAGCGAGCGAACAGGCCGCAGCCAAGGAGGGAACGCCATGGTATCCCAGGACGTAACCAGCACCTTCACCAGAAAATGCGGGGATACGTCGGTTCGATTTTGCGGGCTGAATGAATTGAAATACCAAGTGAGGCGCAAAATGAATCCGCGGCTCCCTTAAGCGGGCCTGTAAGTAAAGTCTTCGAACAAGGTGTTCATCTCTTCCATCCAACCATCGGGCGGACCTTTCCGAGTTAAGCCGGTGAGCGATGATTTCTCGCAGCCCGAGGCGCGGAATTCCTGCACGGCATAGTGGCGCACCCCCAGATCGGCAAGACTGGCCCCCAGTTGGAAAACATCCTCGAAAGATAAAAGATGCGGATGCATGGTGGTCCTGCATTCGAAAGCGACCTGGCTTTCCAGAATCAGGTCGAGGCTGGCCCGAGCCCTGTTGCCACTGCCGACAACTCCCGTTATGCAGTGGTAATCGGAAAACGGGGCCTTGATATCCAGGCCAATCCAATCAATCAACGGCAATGCCGCTTCGAGGCGCTCGGGATTGGCTCCGCCGGTATGCAGCCCAATCTTGAAGCCCATGGCCCCCGCCTCGAACAAGCAGGGAAGTAGATCTCTTTGCGCCGTCGGCTCCCCGCCGCTGAACACGACCGCATCCAAAAGACTGCGGCGCCTTTCCAGAAAATCCTTGACCGGCCCCCACCCGTCGGCATTACTTTCGGAAAAGGGAAGTAGGTGGGGGTTGTGACAATAATCACATCTCCACGGACATCCCTGGCAAAATACCACGGCCGATAACTTGCCGGGAAAATCAACGGTAGAGAAGGGAACCACGCCGCCCACCTGCAAGCGCATATCAGATCGCCATCACCGCTTTGGGCAGACTTCCAGAAAATATTTCCGCTCGCTCACCTCACCCTGCTTGCCGATATTGAAGGAGGACACGGGGCGATGGTATCCCATCACCCGGGTCCAAACCTCGCAAGCCTGACGCTCCTCATCCTTCAAAACTATAGCTTCCCGCTCCAGGGTCATGACGCTCTTTTCCATATGCATCTCCTTGTGTGGTTTTCAATCCGACCTTCTCAAATCAATTCCGCGATCACCTGAGTTTTTCTTTTCGACTCCAATAGATCATCGTCGCAATGGGGACAGAACTTGTGTTCACCTGTCAAATAGCCGTGCTTGGGACAAATGGAAAAGGTCGGCGTGACCGTAATATAAGGCAGCCGGAAACGCTGAAGGGCCTTGCGCACCAGTTGTTTGCAGGCCTCGGCACCCGACAGGCGCTCGTTCATGTACAGGTGGAGGACTGTGCCGCCCGTGTACTTCCTTTGCAAATCATCCTGTCTTTCCAGGGCCTCGAAAGGGTCGTCCGTAAAGCCCACCGGTAACTGGGATGAGTTGGTGTAATAAGGCATGGTCTCGGTCCCGGCCTGCAATATGCCCGGGAACCGTTTCCGATCTTCCTTTGCGAATCGGTAGGTGGTGCCTTCGGCCGGGGTGGCCTCCAGATTGAACATGCTCCCGGTCTGATTTTGATAGGACAGGATACGGGCGCGCACATGGTCCAGGAATCGGACGGCAAAATCATGGCCCCAGAGCGTGGTGATGTCGTGTTCGTTCCCGGTGAAATTCCGGATCATCTCATTAATGCCATTCACGCCGATTGTCGAAAAATGATTCTTGAGGGTTCCCAGATAGCGTTTGGTATATGGGAACAAGCCCGCATCCATGTGGCGTTGGATGACTTTCCGTTTAATCTCCAGACTGTTCCGGGCGATTTCCAGGAGGTCGTCGGTTTGAGCCAACAGAGCCGCCTCATTCCCGGCATACTTAAAACCCAGCCGGGCGCAATTCAAGGTGACGACTCCCAAGGAACCGGTTTGCTCGGCGGAACCGAAAAGCCCGTTTCCCCTTTTGAGAAGCTCGCGCAGATCCAGTTGCAGCCGGCAGCACATGGAGCGGATCATGTTCGGCTTGAGTTCCGAATTGACGAAGTTCTGGAAGTAGGGCAGCCCGTATTTGGCCGTCATCTCGAACAGCAATTGGGCGTTCGGATGGTCCCAGTCGAAATCGGGCGTGATGTTATAGGTGGGAATCGGGAAGGTGAAGACCCGGCCTTTTGCGTCTCCCACCGTCATCACCTCGATATAGGCGCGATTGATCATGCCCATCTCCACCACCAAATCGCCGTAGGTGAAGGGCATCTCCTCCCCCGCGATTCCGGGTTTCTGTTCCCGCAAGTCCCCCGGGCAGGTCCAATCGAAAGTCAGGTTAGTGAAAGGCGTCTGGGTTCCCCAACGGGACGGGACATTGAGGTTGTAGATCAGCTCCTGAATACATTGGCGGACCTCTTCATAGGTCATCTTGTCGTTGCGGATGTACGGTGCGAGGTAGGTATCGAAGGAGCTGAAAGCCTGGGCGCCGGCCCATTCGTTTTGCAGCGTGCCCAGGAAATTGACGATCTGCCCCACCGCGCTGGACATATGCTTGGCCGGAGCGGACTCCACCTTGCCGGCAACGCCGTTCAACCCTTCGTTCAGCAGGACACGCAGGGACCAGCCCGCGCAGTACCCGGCCAGCATGTCCAGATCGTGGATGTGCAGATCTCCCTCGCGATGCGCCAGACCCGCCTCCGGAGGGTAGACGTGGTTGAGCCAATAGTTGGCGATCACCTTGCCCGAGACGTTGAGGATCAAGCCGCCCAGGGAATAGCCCTGGTTGGCGTTCGCGTTCACGCGCCAATCCTGGCGGTCTAGATATTCATTCACGGAGGACGCCACATCCACCAGGGTCTTGCGATCCTGCCGCAGCTTGCGCCGGGAATCCCGGTATACGATGTAGGCCCGGGCCGTGTCCAAATGGTTGACGGCGATGAGGACATGCTCCACCACATCCTGGATCTCCTCTATGGGCAGCGGCCTGCCTCCATATTTGTGTGAGAGGATTTTCAGCACCTGGGCGCCCAGCAAGCGGGCCTCATCGGAACCGTATTCTCCCGTGGCCAGGCCGGCGCGCTGAATGGCGGAAATGATCTTTTCAATGTCGAAAGGAACCGGGGAGCCATCCCTTTTGGTCACGGAATTGGGATGAGCTGGATTTGGACGTTCCATGGGGGCACATCTACATATTGTGTATTTCCAAATCATACTCACAAGATGTAGAGCTTTTCAAAATTAATTCACGGTTATGACCGGGAAACGACAACCTTTATTATGTCAATTTGACGGGGAAATTTTCCCTGCGATCAGGCCCGGAATTTAAACCCTTGATATTGCCGGAGATGCCGTATGCCTCTGGAGATTGGTCGATTCAAGAGGGGCAACCGGATGGGGCGGAGCCAACCTATATCACGCAAAAGAACCCCGCTGCGTCTCAATAGCCCTGCTCGCAAGCCCCGTTCAGAATATTAATGGTGCCTTGAAAAGCCGCAACACTTGACCCAAATGCCGGGCGTCGAATGCCAGTAGGTGACGCAAAGGATATGGCAAGATCAAGACCCATTGCCGGATGGGAATCTGTTCGGGCAGGACATGACCCACCAGGTTCGCCGCCCCATCGTTCATCTGCCGCCCCATGCAGCTTGGGCAGAAACCCCCGGCCTTTGCAACTGAAGGCCACGAGATGTCTTTTGCGGCAAGCGTCGCAGTACATTTGCGCGAACCCGTGCGAGAGGATGCCGCAGGTGAGGAACTGCTGTAACTCCTGGGTTACATGCTTGGGCAGGCAGTTTCCCGAATCCGAGTCCGTCCACATCCTCTCGAAGCCGGGCAAGTGCCGGTGGAAGACCTGGTAGAGCGCGGTCTTTTCGGGTTCGCTGCGGGCATAGGCGTGGCCGTGAAGGGGCGCTCGGTTTGCGTGTCCCGCTGCCAGGGGTTGCGCCATGGGCCTTGGACGCAGCCACGGCTCTGGAGATGTTGCGAGAGGAGATGGAGGTCACATCTCGGACGTGATGGGTGTACGCTCCGTGGAAGAGGAGGAAACCGCTGCGGCCCCCGGAGCATTTGGCCGCCTTGTTTCCGGAAATTTCGGTTCCCAAAGAATGATCGGGTTTCCGTCCATGGTTTCGATATATCTGTGCGACGCGCCCGTCGACATGTGCGGCGGCGCTCGCGGGAGCTCGACGTGCAAGCCTTCGCGCGCACGGAAAAATTGACCTCGTCTTTGAAAGACGGCATCGACATGCGCGAGACCCTGCGCCATTGGGCCACGGGGGAAATCCATGTCCGCGAGATCCCGCCCGCCCGCGGCCAGGCGGACACGGTCGTGATGATTTTCGACGCGGAGCATGAAGAGGAAAGCACGCTCACTTTTTACGCCACCGATCCGCTGGCCAAACTCATCGGCCCCGGAATATCGGAATCGGAGTACGGCGGACTGAGCCTATTGTTCCCGCCGCGGCCGGTGGAAAACATTTTCGAATTGCCCGCGGATGAATTCGACTTCCGCAATCTGGCCGAACAATTGGTATACGACGCCTTGTTGAACACGCGCGAACGCATCGTCGCCTATGTTTGCCAAACCAAGCCCGGCTTGCGCCTGCGCCGCAAGGCCTCGCGGTTCAAGAAGCGGCACATCTGAGTGCCGATGACATCCTTCAGCGCCGAGACCTTGCGGCGGCTGCGCAAGTTCCATATTCTCAACGGCAAGGCAATGCCTTAGCTTTTTTCTTCGGCCGCCGAGCCGCAAATTCCAATCCAATCGGCCGATTGGCCATCAAAGTTCCCCAAAGTTAAAGTGCATCTTAAAGTGCCCTCCCTTTATGCCGATAACTGTGAGTAAGGGGTAAATCATGAGCATATCAAGTTTTGGGTTTCCGTCCTTGCCGCCTTCTTATTCAAACGACACATCAAATCCGGCCGCGGGCCCCGCTTCGGGCTCCGCAGCCTCACAGGGCATTCCGGGGTTGGCGCCGAATATCCAAGCGCAAACTTCAGTCGACACCATGCTGATTTCTTCCCTGCAGCAGACTTCTGGCTTTGGGTTCGGCGTAAACTCCGACTTGTACACGGCAATCGGTAGGCAAAGCATGGGTTATCTGAGCGGCAGTCGTACAGCCTTTGAACTGGCCGACATTTCACTTGGAATAGACAACTCACAAAAGGACTACCTGAATCCGATACCGACACAGGCACCTTCGGCAGCCAGTTCCGCCGCGGCGGTGGGCGCGCAAGCGGCGGCAAACGCACCGCAGACATCTACGGGCGGGGAAACTGACCCAGCCATGCCTAAACTCTCAGGCTATTCCCTTGTACCGCAATCGTCGACCACTGGTACAAGCAGCACAACGACTACAACAAGCGAACCAACTACCACAAGCGGAGCCACGGATGCCGCCGGATCCACGAGTACGACCACGACGACCGACACGGTCCCATCGGAAAGCAACCCCGTGATCGTGTACGATGCGAGCATGGATCCGTTGTTGAATCCGACACCCACGGCAACGTCCGGTACAACGGATACGACCACGACGACCGCCTAAAGGCAATGCTCTGGGCTTTATAAGTTCCACTTTAAACCCTTGATATTGCCGGAGATGCCGTGTGTCTCTGGAAATTAGAGCTCGTCACGAAATAACTTGATTATGGTTTCATCCAAATCAGTAACAGCGGAGCTTTTTTACATCATAAATAGTCAAGTTATTTCATTACAGACCCTTAGTCGATTCAGGAGGGGCAACCGGACGGGGCGGAGCCTATCTTTATCGCGCAAAAGATCCCCGCTGCGCCTCTGGTAGCGGGGTCAGGATTTGAACCTGAGACCTTTGGGTTAGGAGCCCTTAACTTTTATCGCTGCCGTGCGAGATCTTCATGTACTGGCAAAATCCTAAGTGTACCCTCATAGGAAATGGGGGGCCTTTTACTCAACCTTGCACCTGCCCAAGGCACCCGGTTGATGTTTCGAAGTGTCCGCACACGTGTCCGCACCTGGGGTGTATCAGCGTGTATTACGAGGGATTTAACGGCTCCACCCAAAAGGGCAAACCGTTAAATTTTTCCAAATTTAAGCAAAAATGGGCTTATCTAGCTCGGATCATGAATCTGGGTTTGTCCTTGCCAAGGAGAAGGTCGAGGGTTCGAGTCTCTTAACCCGCTCCAATTTCCACCGCTTCGGCGGTAATCAAGCTCCCTGTAACGGGGAGCTTTTTTATTTCCCCTCGGACTCTCAGCAGCTCCGACGCGATGTGAAGCCACCCCTTCCTCCGCTCGTTCAGACGTCGATCCCAGGCTGGTTGCCATTCGTTGATCCTCGCCTCTGTTTAAGGTCGTCTTGGCAAAATTCGGTTGTCGACGGTGTTCAGTACGTATCTTGACAAGCTGCCGATCGATTCAATCCCCGGCACGCATTTTCATCGAAAACATCCTCAAGGAGTTTGTGCATGAAGATTTTAGTCACGGGCGCCACGGGTCAATTAGGCTCCAAGGTCATAGAACGCTTGCTGGAGCATGTGCCCGCAAAGCACTTGATCGCCAGCGTTTCCAATCCGAAGCGGGCCGAAGGGTTGAAGAAAAAAGGCGTGGACGTGCGGCACGGGGATTTTGATTTCAGCCATACCCTGGAACATGCCTTCAAGGGCGCAGATCGAATGCTTTTGATTTCCACTATGGGCGATAACGCTACCCGCATTCGCCAACACTTGGCGGCCGTCCAGGCGGCGAAGCAAGCAAAGGTTAAATTCATCGCCTACACGAGCATTGCAAAGGCCGACACCACTTCAATCTCACTTGGCGAAGTTCATCGCGTCACGGAGGCGGCCATCAAATCCAGTGGAATCCATTACTGTATTTTGCGCAATAATTGGTATTTGGAAAATGAACTTAAAACCATTGAGGGCGCGGTCAATGGCGCAGCGATCGTCACTTGCGCCGGGGAGGGCCGAGTCGGGTGGGCATTGCGATCTGATTATGCCGTCGCCGCAGCCAATGCTGTGTCGGATGGAGATTCCCATCATAATCAGACCTATGAATTATCCGGTCCGCCACTCTCCTATGCGGGTCTGGGAGCGATACTTTCCCAGGTTTTAGGAAAAAACGTACCTGTTCAAAGTGTCGCGGAAAATGTCTTTATTGAGGCCCTTTCACAATCCGGAATGGCTAAACCCATGGTTGGATTCGTTGCCGGAATCCAACGTGGGATTCGTGATGGCGCCTTGGACGTGGACAGCGGGGATTTGGAAAAGTTACTGGGAAGGCCGGTTACACCCCTATCGCAAAGTCTTGAGACGATGATCAAAGGGATAGCCGTTCCGGCATAGGCCTCGCCGGTAACTTTCGCAGAAGCGTTCCGGATATCGCTCGCTGATTCCAGGGTAAAACCTGCAAGCTACATGAACATTGCGGATTATTTTGGGGTATAATTCCATTATCCGTCATGACTATTACTTCCGACTCAAATCCATCCGAACTAACTCTGGCCGGGAGCATCCAACCTCAGATAGCCGTCCTTTTTCTTCAGCCCCACTGCAATATGGCCTGTACCTTTTGCATTACCCAGGACGGATTCCAAGTTTTGACGGAAGCGGAAGTGCGCCGGATTTTGACCGGACTCCAGGCCTTGGGCGTAAACAACGTAATCTTCGGGGGCGGTGAACCCTTAAGCTGGCCCCATGATATCTTGGCTGTGGCGCGTTTTGCCAAGGACCTGAATTTCACCGTGCAAATCGGCACCAACGGAATCGGGTTGAAATCGGACCATATTGGGAGTCGTGCCATTGATCGTTTCATTTTGCCTTTAGAATCCCTGTCCGCCCCAATCCATAATGCCATGCGCATCAGCAAGGGAGGACATCAGGACGTGATCCTGGATCGATTGCAGCAGTTGGGCGCGGCGGGCAGGCAGGTGACGGTATCAACGGTCATCACCAAAGTGAACCGTGCCGGACTTAAGGAACTGGGTGAGTTCTTAAATGAGTATCATCAGCGATACCAAAGCGTGCATGCCTGGCACCTTTACCGCATGCTGTCGCAGGGGCGCGGTGGAAGCATACACGGAACGGAATTGGATACGGGATTGGAAGCATATAACGACGTTTGCGCGGAAATGAAAAAGACTTTCCCCACGCTGCGAATCTTCAAGCGTCCGGATATGTCCCATTCCGCTACGGTGGGTTTTTATTGGATGAATCATGGAAAGCCGGAGTGCCAGAGCCCCTTTGGACCCATTCACGAATCATTTTTCCCCGGAAAATAAAAAGGCCCCCCAGATGGGAGATGGGAAGGGCCTTCGCAACTCTAAAACGCTTTAGAGCTCGCTTCAGCGCACGATGCGGCGCAATTCGATGGTTGCCGGATCCGAAATGAAAACCATTTGGAGAAATTCGCCGTTGGGGAGGAGCTTTTTTAAAAGCGGGAGCACGCCGGTTTTATAATGGTCGCGGACTTCGTCGCTGAATTCCGAAGCGTCGATGGACTCCAGGATTTCAATCGTTTTAATGGGCGAGGCGCTCATCGGTTTGATTTCCTTTTTAGCGATTACGGCGTTCGTGCTGCCAGGCTTGCGTCCCCGTCGTGCACGGCTATCGGAGGAAATCAGGCCCTTTTTGCGGAGTTGGGTTTTCATACTGAAAAAATGCGGTTTGGACAATTCCTTGAATGCCAAGGCCTGAACGAGCTCGTCATAGGTGCATTCGGGATGCTCCTTGATGTATTGCTTGGCGCGCTCATTCATTTTTTTCTTATCGGTCTTTTTCAAAATCGCATCCTTTGCTTCGGGATTCTGGCGGAACAAGTGTTCCAATTTGGGTTTTTCGGTTGGATTGCTCAAAAAGAGTGACGAGAGTTCTTTTACCGTGCCGCGTGGCTTTTCTCGCTCTTCCCGAGACTTAATGGCTTGCTCAACTTCGTTGAAATGTTGGCGAGAAACCACGGCGTCTCCGGTCAGGACCTGAAAGGTTTCGTAATCTTTTCCAGGATTGTTTTTAAGGAATACATACACCTTCTGCTTCAGAGGATTGTTAAAGAGCAGATCGGGTTTTTCTTTTATCAGTAGAGTGTTCATAGTTTTCCTAGAATCAAAGCCAATAAACCGATTTTACCGCTTTCCCGAAACGTATTTCGGCGCGGTCCTAACTCAGCCTGGAATAAAAAGGGAAGATCCCACAATTACAAATCGGAAACTTTTCCGGTTATCCCCGGTTCCCGCTTCAACCTGCAAATCCAGCCAAAGAAGAATTTCGGAGTGAAATTTAATTTAAGTAGTTATAAATAACAGTAGTAATTACAAAAAAAATCAGCGGATATTTCACAACGAACCTCCTGGAAATCCCTGTTTTCCGGGGTTATCCGGAGGTCAAAGAAAAATCAAGTATCCATTTGATAGAATTAAACCGGGCAATGCCCTAGCAATCCAATGATCCTGATTACTTCTTAAAATGGTTTGCGGATAGGCCCTAACAAGACAAAATCTGAAGTCCCAATTGAACGATTCGTCTGACCTGGATTATTGAGGCGCCCTCCGAAAGTTACATTGGAAATATGGGATTATTGGATTCACATGGGCGGCGCATTCACAAATTGCGCGTCCAATTAACCGATTCCTGCAATTTACGCTGTAGGTACTGCATGCCGGAAAACGCACAATTCCAGCCGCACGCCAATCTCTTATCGCCGCAGGAGATTGAAGGAATATGCCAAACTTTATTCCTGTTTGGAGTGGACGAAATCCGCGTAACGGGCGGAGAGCCCACGCTTCGGCCGGAATTCGACGCCATTATCGCCAAGCTGGCTGGTGTCCCATGGAAAAAATTCGGGATAACGACAAATGGAATTTTATTGAACGAAAAACTGCCCTTGCTTTGGGATCTGGGTTGCATTCACCTCAACATCAGCCTGGATAGCTTGAATCCGGAAACTTTCGCGCGCATTACCCGCAGGAATCTTTTCGGGAAAGTCATCGCCTCCATCCGCCGGGCAAGGGCCATGGGTTTTTCGGTTAAAGTAAATGCCGTCATCATGCGCGGGTTCAACGACGGCGAGTTGGGGGGCTTCCTGGCTTTTGCGGAGGATGAAGGCGTCGAGGTGCGGTTTTTGGAAATGATGCGGGTGGGACCGGCGGTGGCCGACCATGCCGAGCGATTCGTCGCGGCGGAAGAAATGATTGCGTCCCTTCTCGAATTGACTTCGATGGAGCGCGAGGAAACCAGCATCGATGCCACCGCGTTCGTCTATAAAACCGGAAAGGGCGGCCGCCTGGGATTCATCGCATCGGAATCGCAGCCATTTTGCGGCGCGTGCTCGCGATTGAGGTTGACGGCCCTCGGAAAATTGCGGGCTTGCCTGTTTTCCGAAGCGGGCTTGGATTTGCGGGGGCGGGATCCCTTGGACTATCCGGAAATATTGGCGGCGGTGATGGCCATGAAACCTGCGGGTAGGCTCCCGCGCATTTTGCAGCCGATGAATGAGATCGGTGGTTAACAGGGTGCACAAGGAAGACTATTGCGCCTCGCCGAATCCCAGCTTGAGATCGGCCCCTAACTTGACGAAATAAAACGGCGTTTCGCCCACTATGCCGGCCGCCCCGGCGCGTAAATCCCCGAGCGGAGTGGTATAACCCGCCTGGGCCTCCCAATGGCCGCGCAAAGGTCGGGCACGTTGTTCAGTGGATAGGAACGGACCGTAATTTTTATAAGCCCCGGCCATGAGTCGGAGGCCGGCCTTGCCGAATCTGGGCCGGTAGTCGATCTGAAGATCCTGATAGTTGAGGGAATTCAATTCGATCATGAAAAATTCATCCTGGAAGGAAAACGCCGGCACGTGCCCGATTTCAAAAAAGTCGTAGCCGCTGAGGCCGTCGGTATTTTTGGTGGACCAATAATATTGGTCGGTAATATGGAAATCCCGCCAGGACATCGCGACGCGCGACTCTAAGCTCGAAGTGGAAAATTTTACCGGGCCAAACAGGTTTACGCGATTCAGGTTGCGGTAGCACATCATTACGGAATTCGGGTACCTTAGGCCGCCATCGGGCTCCCCGAGCCCCAAAAATCCGATCTCCTGGAAATCGGTTGATAAAAAGTCGCCGTCTTCCGTCTGCGCGCTTCCAGGATAATTCATGGCGTGTTTCTGGATTGAGGTCCGCAAAAAGAAATCCGGCGTAAGGAAAATTTTGAGGAACACCTCGGAAAGGCTGCGCGTCATGTCGAAAGGACTGGAGGGCGCACCCAGCGCCACGGCCGGCGCAATGGCCTCCGGATAATGGATTTTCCAGTAGGTCTCCGATACGCCCAATTCCAGGTGCACGGGATAGCGTGGTTCGATCAATCCCCGTATTTGGTAACCCGGACGATGGCCGCCCAGCAGCAACCCGGCCTGTCCTTGGAAGGGTATGTAAAAGGGCTCCTGCCAATCGACTCCGCCGTAAATCTCCGGCGGCCTGTCATTGATCGATTCACCCGCATAAGCCAGATTCCAACCGGATTGGAAACGAATCTGGGATTTTTCCTTCGCGTCGAAAACCAGGCTGGCCTTATCATCGCCGGGAATTCTGGACCATTCCACATCCAAATCGGAATAAAATCCCGAGCGGACCAAGGCCGATATGGCTTTGCCCGCCGTAGAGTCTTCCGCGTTCTGAGCATCCTCCTGGGATTTAATCAAATCAAGCAACAATTGCCTGCCTCCCGAGGCCAGCGGATTGACGGAAACGCGATTCAATCCCAACGGATCTTTCGGAATCGGTGAGGAAGGCCCCGAGCCGGGTAATCGTGTCGGTTTGGCCTTGGAAAGCGCGCTTTTCAAAACATCCATGGAACGCAACGCGGATAAATACCCTAGGTCAATCCATCGCATCGGATCGCTTTCATTCGGATCAAAATCCCCGTCCGGCTCCAATTGAATTCGTATTGCCTGGGATTGGGATCGAAAATCCTCTTCCCCGCCATGCAGGGACCCGTTCAATGAATCTCGCCAATCCGGAGGCGTGGGATCCAAGTTTGCCGGACGTAATCGTCGACCAGCTTGGACCAAAATCAATCGATCGAAAGTAAAAGGCAGTTTGTCTTTTGTATATCCGGCTTTCCACGCCAGCGCGCCCGAGGCGTAGGGCCATAGGGATGTCCGCCCGCGCACAACCCCAACGGGCAAAAGGGAGCCCTTCAGAATATTTTGCAGGCTTCCGTTCACCATGACCCCGGTTTGGTTGGTGTTTAAGTCCACTATCTGGGCGGCCAATGGCCTGGGAGTCTGGGCCAGGTCGGACACCGGACCGGCAGGGCCATCGTGGGTAAGGCGGGCAATAAGCCAGGAGAGATGGAGATATTCTCCCGCCTCGGGATCGGTTAGGTTGGACCAAAATTTTTCGGCGCTTTGCAGGCTTTGCGGATCAAGCGCGATATCCCATTGCAACGGTGACGGGTAGCCGGGAAGATAAGCCCGGTCGTCCGGACGTTCCCGATGCGACATGGGGGTCAGGTAATATTCCAACGGCGGTTCGGTGAATCGTTTTTCCATGGCGCGGGCATCGTATCCCAGCGCCCACGCCGCGGCTACGCCCAACGCCTTGGACTGGGCCCAGACCAAATCCGGAACCAATCCGTATTGCTCCAGCGCCTTGAATACGCCGATGTATGCGTAGACCAATTTATTGTCCGCGTCGAGATAGAGGACGTTGGCATAATGCGGGAGGCCGGCCGGTTTGGGTAAAGCATCAGTCGGAGCCGCAGGGAATTGTTTTACGGTATCGCGGAAGCCCGCTCCGACATGCCCTTCACGCGTTGTTTTTTTCGCGGTATCCGCAGCAACCGATTTCCCCGTGTCACCTAACTCATCCGAAGTATTTAATACCACGAAGCCACGCGCCGAAACCGTAACTAAGGTAAGGAACCAAAAAATGACGAACGGCCATCGGCCGCTAAATGGGGAACGTATCTGGGATTTCATGCAGTCTGGACTATATCATACCAAAACAGGGTTAACGTGGCCCGGTTGAATACCCTTTTAGAGTAATGCATCTCTTGGTAATTTACCTGTACAAATGTCGGCAATCATTGTGTACGTCACCACCGCGAATCGCCTGGAAGCCGAGGCCATCGGCCGTAACTTGGTGGAAAACCGGTTGGCCGCCTGCGTAAATATCGTGGACGGCATGGAATCGATTTATCGCTGGCAAGGCAAGGTAGAATCCGCACGCGAGGCTGTGCTATGGATCAAAACCACCGCGGAACGGTTGGACGCCGTGACGGCGAGGGTCAAGGCCATGCATAGTTATGACTGCCCCTGCATCGTTTATTGGCCGTTGGTGGGAGGGACCCCGCCCTATCTCGATTGGATCGAAAACGAAAGTCGCGATGCCTAGATTGTTTTTGGCGTTGGATCTGCCGGAAACCATTAAAGATCGCCTGGCGGATATTTCCCAGGGAATTCCGGGAGCGGATTGGCAGGAGTTTGACGAGTACCACTTGACCCTACGGTTTTTCGGCGAGGTGCCCGAGGATCGGATGCACCTATTGCAAGATTGCCTGCGTGGTGTGGATGGACGGGCATTTTTTTTGGGACTACAAGGCGTCGGCGTTTTCCCTTTGCGCGGAAATCCGGAGGTATTGTGGGCCGGCGTTTCGGCCAATCCACAACTGCAAAGCTTGCGGCATTCCGTCGAGGCGGCGTTAAGCCATTCAGGCTTTGGGCGGGACGAAAGGAAGTTTCATCCCCACGTTACCTTGGCCAAAGTGAAATCCTGTCGGCCGGACTGGATTGGCGAGTATGTCGTGGCGCAATCCCTTTTTTCCGTGGAACCCCAGTTGATCGAAAGCTTCTCCCTGTATTCCAGCAAGCTGACGTCGGAAGGAGCCATCCACACCGCCCTGGAAACATTTTACCTGGGTGGATTATTCGGCCAGCCCTAAATAAAATCCCGTTTGGAAAACCATAGCGACGCGATAATCAGATACATCAGGATAAAGGCCGCCCCGTACAAAGACGTGTTCAAAACATAGTGGTGACCAAGCGGCAGGTTGTAAACCACGCGCCCGCGGATATTGAAATTTTCCAGGTTGGGAATCACGTAATAAACTCCACGGATAATCCGTTCTTGCCAAACGCTGATGACCGGGGTTCCGGGAAGCCGGGCTCCGAATCGATGGATGAAGCTGAGATGATTCAGGATATCGCCGGCCAAGTGCCCGGCCACATAAACGCCGAGCGTAAACAGCGCGCTCAACATGGGCGTGGAGAACGCCGAAAACAGCAGCGCCACGGCCGTGATCACCGCCATTTCCAAGTACACCAGGTAAATCGCGAGGAGGAGATTAGGCTGCGGACGAACCCCGATGCTGATCAGGACGAGAAAAAAAACCAAGGTCATGATGCCGAGATTCAATGCCAATACCAACAACAGGCCGAGATACTTGCCGACGATGAAATGCCAGCGCGGAAGCGGCTTCGCCAGCAAGGTGAGAATGGTTTTCCGCTGGATTTCCTTTTGAATCAGTCCGATGCCCACGAACACGGACATCATCAACCCGCTGAGCGACATGACGGCCAAGGCGAAATCCTTGATCACGTTTTCCTCCGCGAATACGGACCATTGTCCGAGGAGCAAGGAAAACAGGATCAATCCGATGGTAAAGAAAACCAGGTTGTACAGGATTTTATCGCGCACGGTTTCCCGAAAGGCGTTATAGGCGATTACCAGAATGAAGTTCATGCGTGTTTGGCCACCTCTTGGGCGAGAACGTCCTCCAGCGAATGACGCGCGCGCGCCACGGCTTCGATTTCGAGATTTTGCTGCAAAGCCCATTGCAGGCATTCCCGTTTAGCTTCGGCGTCGGGACAAACGATGGTGCGCGCGTCGAGGACGCTGCCTAACTTTTCCGGAAGCCTTGAGAAATCGACGGGGCCTGTCAGGACCACATGGAAGCTTTCCTTGCCCCCCGACAAAACATCCGAAACGGTGCCTTCGCGCCGGACCTCCCCGTCCACCACCATGGCCAGCCGAGTGCAAATGGCCTCGACGTCGCTCAAGACATGGCTGGAATAAAATACCGTGATTCCGTCGGCATGCAGGCCCTTCAGGATGTTGCGGACGTCGCGGCGTCCCAACGGATCAAGGCCGGACATCGGTTCATCCAGAATCACCAAGCGGGGCTTGCCGAGCAGCGCCTGCGCCAATCCGATGCGTTGCAACATCCCCTTGCTATACGTCCGGAGCTTACGGCCCAGCGCGTCCGGTTTCAGCCCCACCAATTCGCTCACTTCCCCGACCCGACCGCTTAGGTCGCGCCAGGCGATACGCGCCAGCCTTCCGTAAAAGGCGAGGAATTCCCGTCCGGTCAGGTAATCGTAAAAGTAGGGCTGCTCGGGAAGGAACCCCACGTGTTCGCGGCTGGCGGGGTAACCCGCAGGTTTCCCCATGAGCCGCGCCGTCCCGGAGTCGGCGGACAAAAGGCCTAGGAGGATTTTGATGGTCGTCGACTTGCCCGCTCCGTTCGGACCGATGAATCCGTATAATTCGCCGGGACGCACATGGAGGCTGACGCCTTTGACGGCCTGAACCGGTTTGCGCCAAAAACCGATATGATAGGTTTTGCGAAGATCGCTGACTTCTATCATAGGCGTCCGATCATTTTTTCTTTTTTTTGAGCCGTTGGTAATAGGCGATGCCGCGGCCGGCCAAGTACATGGTGATGCCCGCCATGAGGAAATAGCGCCCTAACAGCACCGAGTTCATGGTGAAGTCCCGGTAGGCGATCCGTTGCAGGTATATGCACAGGCCCGCCACGGCTATGGCGATGAATCCGAATACGACCAGGTACCAACTTAATTCAGCCCATTTACTTTTCCCCTGAAACTCGGAGAAATCCTGGGCAGGCACGGAAGCGTTCGGAGTGTTAATCGATTCGGGATGGGACGATTCATCTATCATGGCGAATAATATAGGCGATCCCTTTTCTCTCGGCCATGGACCGCTCCAGAAACCGTTTCCAGTATAAGGTTACTGATAGGCTGAAAGCAAGCGCCTCGTCAACGAATCGTATCCTCAGGCAGGACCCGTTGCCCGCCGAATTGCTCCAAAACCAGGACCGCTTGATCGTAAGGCGTGGACTTCCTTTGCCTAGCTAGAGATTCCGCCCCACGGAGAATCAGCGGGAGAGATTCATGCAAATGAAACTTCCACTCCCCGTGTTCACGGCTGAAACGGAATACGGGCACGTTAGGCGCTTCCCGCAAGCCCATTTCCGCCGTCTCTCCGAATAGGACCGGCGACGCCATATCCGATTTCAAGATGGTTTTTCGGACGGGATAATTGTCGATGACCAACTTCTTCAATAACGATGGAGGCCGGTCGTCGAACGTCGGTTCGATCCTCCGCTGGATTCGCAGCGCGAGAATACACAGGATCTCAAAAAATGGCCTTTGTTGGAGGTATTGCGGCGCTTCCGTACGGGAAGCCCGACGCATATCATCCAGCCAATTTAGGGTAGCTTGGGACAAGTATTTGGGCAGGGAGTCTCCCTGGCCTGCTTGAATCTTTTCACGGAAATGCAGGAAGGTCTGTTCCAACGCTTGCTTGGCTGCGGGATCCTCCACGGGTGGCGGAGCGGAGTCGGCGCATGCGGCAAGCCAGAGGACGACCCCGGCGGCCGAGCATATCCAAAAGATGCTCTTCCATGCCCGTCGCGCGCCTTGTAAGGGATGAGCCCAACGACCCTGCGAACCGTTCATGTCAAGGCATCCAAGCGGTTTTTATAAATCTTGATTTTCTTTTCCCAATTGCGCTGGTTGAATTCGTCGTCGGTCCGGAACTTCTTCAACTTGAAGGCCTCCAACAGTTCGTGGATGGCTTGTTTGTCGTATGGGTTCCACTTCGTCAAATAACCTTCCATGATGGCTAGAGCTTCATCGATGTTGCGAAAATCCACCACGGTATTTTTCCGCCAGGTGGCGAACGCCAACGTCGCGGCCGACCCAGGAATTTTTTCCTCGGACTCCAATAATTTGAGGCTGATGCGTCGGGCGGTTTCCGCATCGCTCTGGATATAATCCTGTTGTAACAAGAATTCCAAGGTGACGGCCTGCTGCTCATCGAAATCAATGGATCCCATCAATACGTCGCCGGCCTTTTCCGAGTCGCCCATTTGGTTGTAGAACCCGGCCAACAACGTTGCCATGCCGATGGATAGCCGGTTTTCCTTCCGATACCGTTCGATGAAAGCGATGGCCCGTGGAAAATCGGACCTTTGGGAAAGGCTTTGTAAATATTCCAGGATTTGGCTTTCATAGACATCGTGGCCTAGGAGGAAGTCGCCGATTACCGTATCACTTACGGCCGGCAAGGGGCGTTTGCCGATCAAATTTTCGTATTCCCAATCGGCGAAAAAGAATCCGTGCCCGGCCGAGCGCCCCAAATGCAAGGCCTTTCGATCCTCGTCGTCTTCATTCGAACGGGCCATTAAATATTGCAGGTACGCCTCGTTCTGGACGTCGATATTTCCGCCCAGCAGTTTTTTCAGCAAGGGAACCTTCTCCTTGGGCACCACCACGCCGATGGTATTGTACATGTGGCTCCAATCCTGGCCGAACTCGGTCCACCTTTCGTCATCCCAAATGTCATAGGTATTCACGTCGTAAGTCACCAGGGTCTGCAACACCTGGTCATACCCGAAAACGGCGATGACATGGCCGGGAATAAAAGCCAATACCGGGATGCCGTTGTCGATCAATGCGAAAATATCCTTCAGGCTTCGCAAGGGCAAAACCAGGCTGGAAAATCCCCGGGACTCCGAAAAGAAAACCTCGTCGGTAATCAGGCTGCCTTTATCCAATTGGGTGATTTCGGCGCCGATGCGTTTGGCGCCGGTGCGGTCGCCCCAATAGTTCAAAACCAATCCCAAGGAGTTGGGAACACAATAGGCGCTCTTGTATTCGGTGCGCGCTTCGATGCCGGGTATCACGACTCGCTTCAGCTTGGCCCCATGATTTTTTTCCAATTTATCCCGGAATTCATGGGCTTCCAGCAACAGTCGGGAATCGTGATAATACTTCACCAGCACCCGGATGAACGCTTCTTTGGCCTCCTCCAAGTCCCCGTTTTTACGGTGCAGCAGGGCCACGCGGAACTGTAAATAGGATTTCAGGTTGTCCGAGCGGCTCCAGGACAACGCCCGGGAATACCAGGGAATGGCCTTATGCGGCGTGCCCGACTTCTCGTACTGCTGCCCAATCAGCAAGGCGTAATTGATCGGTAACCCCGTGGTTACGGTCCAGGCGGCCATGGCCAATCCCAGGGATACCAACCCAAGCGCGTAATGGCGCCAGACGCTGCGTTTGGTTTTCCAGCGATGGTGGCATTGGTGAACCAAGATGGGAATGGCGGCGAACCACATGATGAAGAAAACGGCTTGCCGGGTATGGTCCAGCCAAGGCGGGAAAATTTTAAGCTCTTCCACCTGCCACAGGGGAATGGTCACCAGGACCATTTGCAACTGGTTGACGACAACATGCGCCCCGGTAACCAAAAGCAACAACCGCGACAACGCGGGCAAGTTCCAAGCATCCCCGTACCTGGAGGCGTACAAGGTTGAGAAAAACAGCAGGAGAGTGAAATTCATCCAAACCATTCCCAAGTCGGCGGAAATCGTATCGACTGAGGCGTTTACCGGATAATAACTGCTCCATAAAAAATCGGACAGCCACTGTTCCATGCTTGCCAAAAGGACTGCTGCGGGAAGCCCGGCCGCGGTCAAGGCGATGGCAAGACGGATCCTGCGGCTAGGAGGCAGGGCCGAGGGTGCGCCCCGCTCCAACGGAACCAAAGCCATGATTCCCACGCTCCACAGCAGGTTCCAAGCGCCGAGGCAGATGGCCACAAGCAGCCAATTTCCCGGGAGCGCGGCGATCAAAGCGAAAGGGGCGAAGGAGGCGAGCGCGAGAATCACGCGCAGAAGCCGCGAAGGCGCGCGTTGCAGGTAAGGCAGCAGGGGCCATGGCCCTCCCACCAGGAGCAGGACGTACACAAATCCGGGAATACCCGGCTGATCGATCAAGGTCGTTTCGCGGCGTGGAGACGGGGACATCTATGAACTCCGCCTTTGCCAATGCAGGTGCAATTGCGCCGCTATCGGGTCGCCTTTATGTCGGTAGTATTCCGCCATCAAGGCGTGGGTCTCCCCTATCGACTTGTCCAACTTCAGGCTGCGATCCAGGGCGGAACGAGCCGAACGCCAGTGGCCCCGTTGGATGGCCACTGCGGCCTGCATGGTCAGGTATTTCGCCTCGACGGAAAAGCCTTCACACTGGGCCAGCAAATTCGGGATGTCGGATAATTTTCCCAAACGTAATTTGACCCAGGCCAACCGAAAGGCGACGGATTCGTTTCCGAATGGGTACAGCCCCATCAAGGAGGTGAAGATCTCCTCGCTTTTTTTCAGTTCCCCTTTTCGATAATACAGGGTCGCCAGGGAGTCTGCGTACGTCGGATCGCCAGGGTCTTTGTTTCGCAAGGCCGTGAACAGCGCGACGGCCGTATCCATCATGGATTTGGACTCAGCCGAAGAATCGGGCAAAGGCGATGCGTACCAATTCAACATCAAGTAGGTACCTAATTTTCCCGCCATAATCCTTTCCACGACACCTTTCTCGTTTTTTGGATCGGGGCCCAAGTTGGCCATCCACTTCGGCGGATCATCCCGGAACAGGTTCTGGTAATCCCGCGTATCGGAGGCGAATTCGAAATACCGGCGCTTCAGGTATAATATGCGCGCGAACGCCTGGTCACAGGGAAACAACTTAGCCGCTTGCCGATAACATTCGGCCGCCGCCGGATAGTTTTCATGTTCTTGGTAAAAGGTATCGCCTTGCTCAAACAAAAATGCCGCCCGCCTTTCCGCCGGAGACGCTGCCGAGGTATCGCCCAGAATCAATCCGACTCCGCCGATATTGATGATTTGTTCCGAAAGCTCATCCGCCGGGAGGAATTTCTGAAGACTATACCGGTAAATCCGGGCGCGCGCTTTTTCCGATGCGTCTCCGAAGGCCCCCCCGGCATGGTGATAAAACAAATCGGTGTCTTCATTGCGAAACCAATCATGCTTGGACGTCGCCGGGTAGGCGTAATAATAAAACCCATCCCGGCCCGCATCGTAACCTGTTATGGGAACCCAACGCCCGTTCAGGCTTAGGAAAGGCACTTTATGCGCGCCGAGCGCGGCTCGGATGCGCGCCTCGGTCAAAAAGCAGGCTGCTGCGGGTATATCCAGTTGACGTAAAACGGCGACCAATTCCGGAACATTGCCCAATTTCGGCAAGCGTAATTGGATGGAGCCCGACAGGTCAAGCAGCCTTTTACGCAATTCCAAATCGGTCCAGTCGGCCCGTAAAAACGCGACCGCGCTCAGCAGGGCATACCAATCCTGGTCGAGGAAGGACGCCGGCTTAATAACGGGCACTTCCAGTTGAATTTCCGATTTAACGACCGAACCCGCGGGTTTTTCCAAATGCGCCAAGGCCTTTTCGGAACGCTGCAAATACCGCGCGTAGTAGGGATGATGCAAACAGGCTTCGCGTTCATAACCGAACAGTTTTTTTGCTTCGGCTATTCCGCCTTCCTGATATTCCAGCTCGGCCAAACCATCGATAATTTCCGGAACGCGGTATGCGCGCGGAGTCCTTGACAGTTCGGCCTTTGCGACCGCACGGTAAAATGCGTATTGATGCTCCTCGAAAAAATGTTCGCGCAAGCCGGAGAGGTAAAAATTCCAATCTCCCAGCACGAAAAGCATGTTGGCATACAACAAGATGGAAGGTACGCCTAGAAACAGGGCGCGTTTCAGGAATACATGGGTTCGCGCGGCCCGCGCCAGATAGCCCGTTCCGAAAATGAATGCGCTTCCGTAAAAAAATCCTTTGACCCAGGAACGGTAATGATTCTCCAGCGCATAACCGAACAATATCGGCTCCCGATTCACGTCAATAATTTGCAGCAGAAATTGATCCGTTTTTTCCCAAACCATTATCCACGCGAGCACGACCAAAATGGAGGCATAGAAATAAAGCAGGGATCGAAGCGTCGGCCGGACACGCGTTTTCCAAGCAGCCCAACCCATGGCTAAGACCAAGGGGGTCGAATAGGCCATCCACCGCAATCCGCCGGTGTAAACGTCGCTGGGTAAATGGATGGAAAAGTTTTCCAACTCACCAATATTGCGAATCAGGGCAAGGATATATACCCAGGGAAATAATCCCATGGAGGAGGCCAAAACCGCTTCGCCCAAGGACACAGGTTTATCCGATGGCTCCAACCCGAGCGGAAACAACCGGGACCCGGAACCGGAATTCACCAACCAGGCGGTAGCCAAGCAAGCGGCTAGGTGAACACCGAGCAACAGGCTCCAATGAACCGGGAAAAAGAACAACGCTCCGTTGTATCCGAAAAACGCCAGGGTCAAAAGGATCAGGGACCGGAAATAGTGGTCGCCGATTTTTCTTCGGTGAAGCTTGGCGGCGAGCATGTACCATAACGCAAATGGTCCAAGCAGAATCGAGACCGTGGAAAACCATAGCGGCTTAATGCTTTTTGCCAATTTCGGCCTGTCCGTCAAGCGGTTTTTCCTTCGTAAGCAAGCATACTTTTACGAGGTCAAAATATTAAAGAGGAAAGTATAAAACCCCTAGTTCACGAACGATTTCTTCAGTCGGTTGAATTTTCTAAGCAACGGTGGTTCAAGCATCTATAAAACCGATGTAGCAAACTACCTTCGGTAGTCCATTTTCCCAACATTGTGTTGACGTCCCTGTCTTCGGGTGCCTATCTTATCGTTTACGAAATTGAACGGCGGTTTGGTTATCGCCTTCCCAGGGAGAATATCATGAAACCGTCCTTGGCGGTCTTGGTTGCCAAAAGACTGGTGGATTTGATTACCGGTTGGTTGGGAACGCTTTTTTTCGTGTTCACCTATCCCTTCGTCGCATTGCTGATTAAAATCGAGTCCCGCGGGCCGGTTCTGTACTCCCAACAACGGATTGGAATCAATCGTCGCTCCAGCCCGTATCAGATTTTTCGCACCAAAAAAAATGAAAACATCGCCGGGGGAACCGGAGCGTTCATTCTATCCAACCGCCAGGTGGATTATGGCGGCGAAATCTTTACCATTTTGAAATATCGGACCATGCGCATTGACGCCGAAAGCCTGGGACCGCAATTGGCCAAGAAGGGCTTGGACCCGCGCGTCACTAAAATCGGGAAATGGCTGCGGGCCCTGCATATAGACGAACTTCCCCAATTCGTTAACATCCTGCGCGGGGACATGAGCCTCATCGGACCTCGGCCGGAACGTCCCTATTTTACTTTACAATATTCAAAATCCATCCCCCACTACCTCGACCGAACCTTATGGATAAAACCCGGTCTTACCGGCTTGGCTCAAATCGTTCTGGGTTATGACGATGGCATGGACAGCGTGGTCCGAAAAGTGCATTATGACTTTTCCTACCGTTCCGCAACGTGCAATTTGTTGACCTGGGCCCGCATGGAACTGTGGGTGGGAGTCAATACCATTCTGTATTTGTTCATCAAGCCGGAATTTGAGGGTGAAACGCGGGATTTGGCGGGACTACGCCGGGCCAAGCTGTTGAATTTCCGCGCCTATGCGCCCGACAAACCGGATCCGGCCAAGGAGCCGACCGAGGTTAAGTCCTTGGTCCATTTACATCAGACTAAACGCTCCATCGTTCTGGTGGGAAGAAGCCCGTACGAATTAAGCCGCAAGCTGAAAGAAATGGACATCAATCCGAAAAAATCTTTGGATGTCCAGGTGAGTCCCGATGAGAATTTCGATTTGGAGGATCTGGGTTTCCTGATTAACCTGGTGCAGCGCGTCAAGTTGACCGGCGGCCGAGTGGCCATCAAAAATTCCAGTCCGCGCGTTCAGAAAATGCTCAAAGAAATCCACATGGATAAGGTTGTGGATTTGCATCGCCCTCAGGACACGGTCAAGAATTTCATGACCGTGGACGTAGAATGTTGGTTCCATGCTTACAACCTGAAAGAGCAAGTCCCGCCGAGCACCTGGCATTTACAACCGACCCGCGTGGCGGCGAACGTACGGAAAATCCTGGACCTGTTCAAGGCCCACGATACCAAGGCCACCTTCTTCGTCCTGGGTTGGGTGGCAGATCACTTTCCCGATGTCGTGCGCATGATCGACGCGGAAGGCCACGAAATCGGAACGCACGGATATTATCACAATCTGCTGACGAACATGACCCCAAACCAATTCGAAGAGGATTTGGAAAAATCCCTCGTTGCCTTGGGAAAACTGACGCCCCAAAAAATCATTGGGCATCGCGCTTCGAACTTTACCATCGTCGAATCCACGCTCTGGGCCTTGGAAATCTTGGCCAAGTACGGGATTGAATACGATTCCAGTGTCTTTCCCATCAAGCGGGAGCGTTACGGGATATCCAGATACCCCAATCGGCTTCCCCATGTGATGCAATTCCAGAACGGAAATCACCTGACGGAAATTCCCTTGTCGACCTTGGGATTGGGAAACAAATTGTTTCCCATTTCCGGAGGCGGATATTTGCGCCTATACCCGTACCGCGTCACGGACAGGTATATCGAACAGAAGAACCAGCGCGGGCTGCCAGCCATGGTTTATTTCCATCCTTGGGAACTGGACACGGAGCAAAAGCGTTTGAATGTCGGGGGCATGAAAGGCTTTCAACATTACGTGAATTTGGACAGCACGGAATGGAAACTGAGCCGCTTGATGGAACGTTTTTTCTTTACTTCCGTGAAGGAAAATCTCCAGACCAAGCGCATCCAAGGCCTGCTTCGGAAAAATCCGGTGCGCATTGAAAGAATGCACGGCATCACGGAGGGAGAACAAGGCGCCTTCCGCCTTGCGCCGGCCAATTGGGACACGCAAACTGCGTCAACGCCTCGCATGGAAAAGTTGGCCATGGCGCCAGGTCCGGTGGCGGCTACCGTCGTGGAAATAAATTCTTTGAACGGCAGCCCTTAGCCGTTAATCTTCAAGACCCACAGTACGGTACATTGGACAATTCAAGGCCTCGTGAGAGGCCTTTTTTTATTGCGCGGCGCCGATGGAATCGGCCGGAATGCCAGACGTTGAGAGTGAATTCCTTTGGTTAATATGGAATATCAATCCGGATATGTCTGCCGGGGTAACGCCGGAGATACGTTGCGCCAATCCCACCGTCAGCGGCCGTTTCCGCGCCAATTTCTGGCGCGCTTCCGTCGAGAGCGCGTGCGCGGACGCATAGTCAAAGTTTGCGGGGATCCTTAAGCCTTCCAATTTTTTGTTTCTTTCGATTTCCTTCAATTGACGATCCCAGAATCCACGATAACGCTCGGCGGCTTCGAGAACAAGCAACTCCCTTTCCAAAAGGTCCGTCTGAATTCCCATAACGCCTAGTAATCCGGGCAGTCCGACATCGGGACGACGCAGCAACGACAACGCGGAAGACGGTTCCGCTAAAGGGGCCGACCCGCAAGCGGCGAGAAAGGAATCGATCTCCGGGCCGAAAACCTTGCTCGTCTCCAGGTTCTGCCGGACGCCATCCAACCGTTTCCGCCAGGCTTGGTAGCGATCAAACGTTTCCGGCGGCACCATGCCCAAGGCATGACCCTTAACAAGCAATCTTTCTTCGGCGTTATCTTGCCGAAGATGGAGCCGGAATTCCGCGCGACTCGTGAACATGCGATAGGGCTCCTCGAGATCGAGGGAAACCAAATCGTCGGTGAGCACACCAATATACGACTCGCTGCGACCCAGCAAAAACGGGGCATCGCCCCGAATCGCGAGCGCCGCGTTGATACCGGCCATTAACCCCTGGGCCGCAGCCTCTTCATAACCTGACGTCCCGTTCACCTGGCCGGCGAAATACAATCCAGGAAATTCCTTGCAGGCGTAAGTCGGATGCAATTGGGTCGCATCCACGGAGTCGTATTCGACGGCATAGCCATAGCGCAGGACCCGGCAATGGGCCAAACCGGGAATAGTGCGGAGGGCCGCGTCCTGGATGTCGGCGGGCAGGCTCGACGAAAAACCGTTGACGTAAATGCGGTTGTTGTTCAAGCCTTCGGGTTCAAGGAAAAGATGGTGGGAATCCTTGTCCGCGAAGCGGCAAATTTTGTCTTCGATGGAAGGGCAATACCGTGGGCCGATTCCCTTAATGGTTCCCGTGAACATCGGGCTGCGATCAAAACCCGTTCGCAAAATGGCGTGGGTAGCCTCGCTGGTATGGGTTATCCAACACGTCGCGCTGTTGCGCAAAGGCTTTTCCGTGCGGAAGGAAAACGGGTAGGGTTCCGCGTCCCCGTGCTGAACCTCGACGGCCGTATAATCGATGGTATCCGCAGCCAACCGCGCGGGCGTGCCGGTTTTTAGCCGTCGAGTCGCCACGCCCATATTGCGAAGCGTATCGGACAAATCGTTGGCCGCGTTCTCGCCGATTCGTCCCCCATGGGTAGCGTTCAAGCCCGTATACATTACCGCGCCCAGAAAAGTTCCCGAGGTGATGATCAGCGCGCGGGATTGCATTTTTCCGTGCGGTCCGAAATCGAGATCGAAGCTGCCGTCCGGGAGCCGACGGAAGTCGAGAAGCTCACCGTCTCCGATATCCAATCCCGGAGTCGCGCGCAGGATGCCCTGGATGGTATCCGCGTAAAGTTCCATGTCCATTTGGGCACGCGGACCCCAGACGGCCGGACCTTTGGAAAGATTAAGCATCCGGAACTGGATGCCCGCGATGTCCGCCACGACGCCCATGACGCCTCCGAGGGCGTCCAGGTCGCGAACCAATTGCCCCTTGGCTACGCCGCCGATGGCCGGGTTGCAGGACATCCGCCCTACTGCGCGCGAATCCATGGACATCAAAGCCGTCCGCATGCCCATCCGCGCGGACGCATGCGCCGCCTCGATACCGGCATGGCCGCCTCCGATTACCACGACATCATATCCACTTTGCATAGGCCGATAAATGTACTTCAGGTTAACCTAAAAGGGACTACGGAGGGGACCGCTCCAAAGACAACGCGTCGCTTGTCCGTTTCAGGATTTTGTTATTATCGTGTTTCTTTCCGGCAGGTGGAGGTGAAAATGACCAAGCGCTACTGGCTGATGAAAACCGAACCCGATGTTTTTTCCTTTCAGGATTTGCAAAAGCGTCCGGGCAAAAAGGAACACTGGGACGGCGTAAGGAATTACCAGGCCCGGAATTTCATGCGCGACGGAATGTCGGTAGGCGACGAGGTGCTCTTTTACCATTCCAGTTGCGATCCCGCCGGAATCGCGGGTACGGCCTCCATCGCGGTCGCGGCGCAGTCCGATCCTACCGCTCTGGACCCGAAATCCAAATACCATGATCGGAAAGCCTCGCCGGATAAAAATCCCTGGGTCATGGTGGACGTGAAATTCCTGCGTGAATTCAAACGGTTCGTCACCTTAAAGGAATTGCGCGAGACCCCGGGTTTGGAAAACATGGTGGTCATTCGCCGTGGAATGCGCCTCTCCATTCAGCCGGTGCAACCGGAGGAATTTGCGATAATCTTAAAGTTGGGGGAAACTTAGATCTTAACGAAGCCCCCAAACGCTCCAAACAACCCAACCCCTGTAGGGAGAATCCCGGCTCGCAGGAATATTTTCGCTAGTACATTTTGTTCATGAAGTCGCGCTTTGATCTGGATCTGCCGTTACCGGAGAATCGACCCTTAGTCAGCGGCGCGGCTCCGGTCGAAAGGCTCAATGGCACCGCCGACCGCGGACAAGCTGATCGGGATGAGTTCATTCTCAGCCTACTGCGGCATAAGCTGAAGGCCCGATCCCAGGGTAACACAAATGTTACCTCATCTGAAAACCCCGCCGGCTCGGCGAGCCTCCGCGAATCCTCCGGAGAAGAAGACAAGTATGAGCCCCAGCGAATCAGCAGGAAGATTTGCTGGCAGTACGACAACGCGGCCAAACGCGTCCCTCTGCTTAGACGCCATTATATTTAACGAGGTACTGGTTAAACCGACCCTGCCTGGACCGCCTCCCCCGCGCTTCATCCCCCCTACGTGACATTCTGATTCCCCCCGACTGGTAGCCGCGACGTTACCCTGCTGAAGCGCCCATTCCTTAACCTTCCTCGAACCATTTTTGGGGATTGCCAAAATATCGAGTTAAGAACCCAATCTCCACGCCTTAACTGCGCAAACTTCCCTAAGATTTGACCCCACAAAAATTGGAAGACCTCCGGGTTTGCCCCTATAATGAAAGGGTGGAAATGGGTATGACGTAAGGTTTGCAGAGCGAAAGGTTCAATGGAAAAGCAGCCGAAAGACCGGGGGCTTTCCCTGATTCAAGCGAATCAGCACGCGGAAGATATGTTCGCGCGAATGCGCCACGCGTTAATCCCCGGCATCGGGCCTCGCAATGCTTCCGCGCCGGTCCGTAAGCGGGAAACCCGTGCGCGCGCGCAGGCCGCTTTGGGTCTCAGGATAACCTTGTCAATTCTCATTTTTTCGTTCGCGGGAATGATGTTCGCCAATCGCGACCGGCTGCTGGCGAGCTTTGGGTATGAAGGGGTTCCCGCCTTACCCATTCCCGGAGCGGCACTGGACAACGATGATCAGGCATTGTATTGGACCTACGCTCTTTATGACGTCGCCAAACTCAGATCGCGGTTCGGTCTCCGCGGATATTACGCCATTGACGCGGCGCGCGCCCGGCGTAACCTGGACGGTTTATTGAATTCCGTTTCGTTGGCCACGCTTGGAGAAATATCCCGGTATGCTCCGGTCGCATTTCCATCGGTTCCGCGGAGCAAGCCATGATCCCCGCGCATCCTCGACATGGCGCCTCCGGGATATTCACGCGCAGCCAAGCGGCTCTCTGCGCCGCCCTATTTGCATTAGTGGGGACTTCCACCTTATGCCTGCTTATGGCGTATGGAGTCCAGGCGCCCATCGGAAATGACGCCGAACGCGTGGCCGAAATCGCGCGATCGAAAATGGACTCCCTGCATTCCCTGCCCTACACGCGCCTAACCTCGGGCTGCGACACGCTGGAGGCCTATTTCATCCGACGCTGGTACGTGTCCACGAATTTGACGGCAGCGCGCAAATCGGTGGAGTTGCTCGTGTCCTGGCCATTGACCGCCGGTCACACGGTCGCGTTTAACACCTATATCGCGGACTCCCGGTTCAAGGTGCGGCCATGAGGCGCAATATTTTTGGATGGAACATTTTTTCCTCCGCGGTTCGGGAACGCCTGGGGAAAAATACGCGCGGAGCCACCGTATTGCCCGGCGTCATCATGGCGACCGTCGGCCTGGTTTTGCTCCAAGTACCGATGATGTTCCGATCGCACTCGTCCGAAAAATTCCATGGAGCAAGCCGAACCGCGTATTCGGCCCAATGCCTCGCGGAGGCGGGCGTCGCGGCGGCTGTAGCCGACATTGGGCGCAACGCAATCCTCCTGGGCGCCGACGGCGATACCTTGGCGTACACCAACTCCGGTTTAGGACGGGGAAGCTATTCAACCCGCATTCGGACCCGCTCCACACAGCCGGGAATAGTCGAGGTCTTGTCGACCGGACGAGTGGGCGCCTCCTCGCAATCCATCCGCGCCCAAATGGCCGTGGTTAAAACTCCAGCGACTATTCCCTTCGAAACTCCCCGGTTATCGGCCTGGGTTTTCCGCGGAACCCCTTCGGCCTTGTATTTCCAGTCCTTATCGGAAAAGGCCGCGGGCCTCTCGTGGATTCACCCTGAAGGCATTTTGGTATCCTCCCATTCCGATCCAATTCATCCCATCGGCCTAGCCATGGCCATCGACGGATCCATTTATTTCGTGAACTCCAAGCCCGGGAGTCCGTGTGATTTATACAGAATTCCGGGATCCGAACTCGACGCGAATCCCGCGACTCCGGTCCATGCAATGCGGATCGGTTCTACCGGCATTTCCAGCATCGGCGAGGATGAAATCCGTTCTTTGACATTCTCCGATCGCGGCGCGCCGAGCGCCGTCCTTCTGGCCGCAAGTTGGATGTCGCGCAAAGTCTACGCATTGAATGTGGAGAGCGGCGCGGCCACCTTGGTTTCCGAACTTGTGCCGCGGGGATTGATCCCTTCCGAGCCCTTTAAAATCCGAAGCTTGGCGGCGGGTCCAGAGGGAAAACTCTTTGCCCTGCGGGAAGGCAAAGTGCCCGAGCTCTGGCAGTTGGAATCATTCCCTAACCGGTACGGAACGCATTTTGATTCCATTATTTTCATCTCCAAATTGCCCGGCTTGGGCAAGAACCCGCTCATCGCCGGCCATCCCAACGGACTCCTGTATGCGGTGGACGCGGCTCATTGGTTCCAGCTCAATCCGAAATCGGCGACCAACACGGTACGGGCTCACCCTCTCGCGGAGGACAGCTCGGACATTACCGGAATCGGCTTTTTCACAGGTAGGGAAAGCGGTCAGGCATCGGATAAATTTCTAACGGCGATGAGCGGCATGGAATTGAAACTTAAAGTCATTACCTGGGAAGCCGTTCCCGGCGATTTGGCGAGCGCACGATAAGGCGGAATATCGATGAAAAAAACCTCCAACAATGCCCTGCCGCTAAGGCGCGATCCCGGGTTGGCCCTGATGCAGAACGATGCGGCGCAAAAAGCGTTCATGGAAAAAATGCGGGGAAAACTGGCGCGTCCTTCCGAAAAGCACATTATCCGCGAGGAAGCGATCCGGGTCAGGACGCAAAAGGAAGCCTTGGGTTGGGGTTGGAAGCTTGCTATGGCCGGAATTCTGTTGGTAGCCAATACGGCCTATCTCGAATATCGGCACGAAGCCTCGAAACCTGTTGTAAAACTTCACGCGCCCACTTTGAGCGCGCCCGCAAAAACTTTGGACGTCAATGATCAAGCCCTTTACTGGACCTACGCCATGTATGATTTCAAGCTTTTGAAACAAAAATTCGATGTCCCGAAAAACGTCGTCATAAACGGTCGCCAGGCCGCCATGGAATTGGCGCAGTTACTGCCAAGAGTCGATGTGCGGACGCATTTCATCATTGATCGGTATTTGCCGGTCCGGAAAATCGGCGGGAAACCATGATACCTTCGAGACCTACAAATGAATCGGGGTTCGGCCTGATCGAAATCCTGGTGGCCGCCGTGGTCATCGGAATCCTAACCCTGTCCGGATTTTATTTCATGTCCAATCAGAACAAAATGGGCGTTGCCGGAAATGATTTGATGAAGGGAATCAATTACGGGAAATTGAAAATGGATTCCCTGAAGGTGACGTCTTACGCGGATTTGGCATCCGGATCCGATACGGTTTCCGATCGGTATATCCGGTCCTGGTATATTTCCGCGCTGCGAAACCCCGACGGCACTTTAAACGGCCTGAAAGAGCTGGGCATGACCGTAACTTGGCCGCTCACCGCCGTCCACTCCGTTAGTTTCTCGACTTTGAAAAGCGACGATAAATACCGGGAACCCACGCCATGAAAAAACATGTTTTGAAAATACGCACTCCAGAAGCCGGCTTTTCGCTGGTGGAAATGCTGGTCACTGTCGTCGTCAGCGCCATCGTTTTAGGCGCGGGCTACCGATTGTGGCTCACGCATACGGATCAGGGATATCGCCTGGGCAAAAAAATCGATTTGCGGAACGAAATCACGCTGTCTTCGAAAAAATTGCAACGCGATATCACGTTGGCCGGTAGTGGCCTGCATCGTGCGGCGAATCTCGCCAAGGATGACGCGGTGGGAAGCGATACGTTGACGCTGTATACGAATGTTATCGACGCGAGAACGGCGCTCAATTCCAAATTGTCCCACGGCGATCATAGCGTGGACGTTTTCGATATTTCCATTTTCTCCGGCGTAAAATATATCGCCGTCGGTTCCGGCACCACGGGGGAGGTACGGAGGATCACGGGCGTTGAAGGCGGCAAGGTCCGCGTGGATTCGGCCTTCAATTTCGATTATCCGGATTCCAATTCCTTGGCCTATCCCTGCAGCCGGGAGCGTTACTATACCAATCAGGATTCCACCCAATTCATCCGCGAGATCAACGGCGTGCCCGGCATCCTTTCCCGGAACATCCGCAATTTCCAAGTGTCCTTCCGTGACGATCACGGCGCCTCCACCGAGGTGCTTGCGAATGTGCGCACCGTGGAATATTCCTTCACCGGTATCTACCCCGCCACTGACGGGGCCTTGAACGCGATTGTCTTTTCATCCACCGCCATCCCGAGGAATACGCAATGAAAACACCAAACCGCTTTCCGAATCAAAACAAGGAGGCCGGCGGCGGCCTGCTCATGGTCGTGACCACGCTGGGATTGGTCATGGCGTTAGTCCAGGGAACCATGTATTACAAGTCGAAAACCGGGGCGAAATTCATCACCTCGGAAAAAGGCAAGGTGCTGGCGCAACAGGTGGCCGAAGCCGGCGTGGAGGACAATATCGCCGCCATCGGCAACCGCAGGCTGACGATAACCTCCAGCATGCACGATTATACGACCGCTGCGGGAAAAGCGGTGGGATCGGGCGCGTTCAACAGCAAGGTCAGCATGGTGGCTTCCGGCCCCATCGCCGACACGGTTGATCTTGTTTCCACCGGATCGGTCGGTAATTCCAACCAATCCGTGCAGGCCCGGCTACGGTTGAAGAAATACATCGACACCGTCATTACGCCGCGGGTGACCTTGATCCCGGAAACTACCGCGGTCATAGGAACCCATGCGGTCGTGGACACGACGAAAACCGTCAAGGTCAAGGACCCGGAAACCATGCCGCCGCTCAATTCGACGCCTGCTTATGCGGCCTGCATGGGATCAGCGGAGAAGAAGTGCGACATTTGCCATGTTCCTTCCTTGGATATCAGCAAAGCCGATGTCGTCAGCGTGTCCAAACCCTCCATCGATACGCATTTCGACCATCATGGCGATTATGTGACTACGGACGGCACTTGCGATTTGTACAAGCCATTCATCACGATCACTTTGATGCCTAAATCGGTAAAGGACACCACGCTTTCGATTGTGGACAAATCCATCTATGACACGACGGTTTCCATCGACACCCTGTTCAAGGTGCAAATCCTGTCCTGGAAATAAACCGGCGGGCGAATAAGGTTCCAAATTTCTGAGAGAGGGCATTATGGAAAACTCAAGCTTACGGGATTCGAAATTCGCGGAACAAGCCGGCGGCGGGTTGCTCGTGGTCGTAGCGACGTTGGGCTTGGTCATGGCCCTGGTGCAAGGCTCGCTTTATTATAAGGCCAAAACCGGCGCCAAATTCATCAGCTCGGAAAAGTCTAAAATCGAGGCCCAACAAATCGCCGAAGCGGGCGTCGAGGACAATATCGCCGCCATCGGGAATCGATCACTCCGCATCAACTCCGCCATGCATGATTATGTTTCCTTCGATAACAAAGGATTGGGAGAAGGCGCTTACACAAGCAAGATTTCCATGGTGGCGCCTGGGGCCATCGCGGACACCGTGGATTTGACCTCCACAGCCGTTGTCGGTAAGGGAACCCAATCGGTGCAGGCCCGTCTGCGGCTAAAGAAATACATCGACTCCACCCTGGCCACGATATTGCACGTTGACACCATCACTACCACAACCTTCGGAAGCCACACCGTGCCGGAAACCACCAGCACAACCACCATCATGTCCCCCTCCGCCATGCCCGACTTGGATAAAACCTCGGCATACGCCGCATGGCTGGCGTCAGGAGTGCGCAGAGCCGATATTTGCCATTTGCCTGGAGGCGATTTAACCAAAGCGAATGTCATTACCGTGGACAGGTCTTCCGTGTCGACGCATATCAGCCATCACGGCGATTATGTCACCACCGACGGCACCTGCGATTTGTACAAGCCGAAAATAACCAAGACCGTCACGTACAAAACCGTTACGGATACGACTAAAACCGTCTCCTACAAAACGACCATCGATACGACGGTAACCTTGGATACAATGTTCAAGGTGCAAATTCTGTCTTGGAAATGAAGGTCAGGCGTGAGCCGCTAACGCGGACTCGCCGTCAGGGCGACATGGGCGGATTGGTCGTGTAGTTCGTCGTCCAAATATCACGGTTGCCGTCGGTGCCGAGGATCACAGTGTAAATCCCGTCCTTCTTAAACGTCGATTGCAGCCACTCCTGGCCGCCACTTGCTTCGTCCCGCATAGGAACCAGAACTTGGGCTTTGTTCGCATAGGCCAGTTTCCATGCGCCGGTCTTTACGGTGAAAGCCACCGTCGCCCCCACATCGACATCGCCTAGTTTGGTCGCGTTAGCCGCATTGGTGAAATCGACGGAAATCCCCGGGAATAAATAAAAGGTCAATGTTCCTGGATCAATCGCAATCCGATTGGAAATACTCAACGTTGCCGTACCGCTCGAATCGACCGGCGTTGTCGTAGGAGTCCCGGATATATTCACCGAATCGCAGGAAGCAAGATTGAACAACACTATTGAGAAAACGAGTATGAGGCCAAAGGTTGCCCGATTTACGGGTCGGACTCGATTTGTATTGGCGTGAAAATTGGACATGGCGCAGGGCCCTCCCGGGGCCATTTTACCACTATCGATAGATGCGTTCCACCCGATTCCCCAAGGAACAAATGATTTCATAAGGATGGGTCTGTTTTACCCGGGCCCAATCCTCGATGGTGATTTCACGGTTGCCGCTTTTACCGACCAAAACCACCTCGTCGCCAACCTTGGCCGATGGGCATTGATTCAAATCGACGGTGAGGTAGTCCATGGATATTCTCCCGATGATGGGCGCGGCTTTTCCGCGAATCAACACTTGCCCGGAATTGCTGGCCGCCAAGGGAACGCCGTCGGCATACCCGGCCGGCACGGTCCCGACCCAAGTATCCTTAAACAAGGTATGCGTGCATCCATAACCGATGGTGAATCCCGCGGGCAGCTTTCGTTTGGCCAATAGCGTGGTTTTCAGGGCCAGACTGGGAGTCAGTTTGTAGGTCCTAAGACCGCCCAAATCAAATACGCCGTAAAGATTAATCCCCGTGCGCACCAGGTTGAAATACGCCGAGGAAAAATTGTTGATCCCATCCGAATTCGCCATATGGACCAAGGGAAACTCGATTCCCTCGGCGGACAACTCCGCCAACAATCCCTGAAAAAGTTCGATTTGGGTTTTCGATTTGTGATGGGCCGGATTATTGGCATTGGGAAAGTGCGAGTAAATGCCCTCAAGTATCAACCCGGGTAACGCGGCGATCTTGCGAATCTCCGCCAGGGCCTGCATGTGCGGGATTCCCAAGCGCCCCATACCGGTGTCGACTTTAATATGGATTTTGACCTTTTTCCGGCGGCGTAAACCTTCTGCAGATAGGGCTTTGGCCGTAGCCAGGTCCGGAGCAGGACAAATGATGCCTAAACGCACGCATTCGGGTATCTCGGTTTCGAGTAATCCACCGATGATTTGAACCGGAACCCGGTGGCGACGCACTAATTGAGACGCTTCTTTGAGTTCCGCTACGCCCAGGCGGTCCGCTCCGGCGGCCACTAAAGTGTCGGAAAGGGAGACGGCGCCAAGTCCGTAGGCGTTGGCTTTCAATACCGCCATCACCTGC
Organism: Fibrobacteria bacterium; assembly: GCA_017881725.1. Lineage (GTDB taxonomy): Bacteria > Fibrobacterota > Fibrobacteria > UBA11236 > UBA11236 > Chersky-265. The sequence continues at coordinate 11,658 of JADGQO010000135.1, read as the reverse complement.
GCCGGTTTTACGGTTTTTTGGATTTGGGCGAAATTTCGCCGCACGGCATCGAGATGCACCTCCAAGCGGACGCGCGAGGTGGAATATTCCGGCGAAGATTTGGACGCCATGCGCTTAACGGGAACGGATGGAAAAGCGGTTGGAAAATCTTTGTAAGGGTTCCATGGCGGAAATTCAATTTAGCATTAAATTTAAACCGGCTTGGCGCTCCTCCGTGTTCACCAGGCTGCCGGGCTGACGTTTGCAAATTGAGGAACGGCTCTCCAAAGGACGAAATTCCTGGGAAAAATTTTACATTTTCGGCTCGCGGCAGGTCGGACGCCTGCCTCAACAATGGAGGCGAATGTATGCATTCGTCTCCGCCTATTTTGAAAGAAGGACTATGCGCAGCATTAACTCCCTGTGTCTGCTAATCGGAATCGCCGCTTTATCGGGGAAGGCTCTCGCGGCGGAAAACCACAAAGGGGACGACCTCACCGGACGCTCCTTTAGCAGCAGGGATATTACCGATGCGCAATTCAAGGGTTGCACGCTGGAGAATGCTCGATTCAACCAAACGATCGGCTCCAAACCCAATTTTGAAGGTTCCCATGGGAAAAGCGTGAATTTTTCCTCCATGCAAGTTTCCGAAGCCAACTTTTCCGAAACGGACTTTCCGCAATCGGATTTCCGGAATTCCGACCTGCGCAACAGCACTTTCAAGCGCGCCAGATTGGACGGAGCGAATTTTCAGAGCGCAGTGTTGTTGGAATCAAACTTTGCAGGCGCCTCCTTGGCCAAGGCCAATTTCGTTGAGGCGAAGTTCTCCGAAAAAATCAGTTTTGAGAAAGCGATCCTTACGGGCGCAAATTTCAAAAACAATAGCCTGGAACAAAGTGACTTTTCGAAGTCGGATTTGACGAACGCGGTCTTCAACGCCGTGAAGTTCGAAGGCGCGGACTTCAGCGGCGCAACGGTGACGGGGATCAATTTGGCCGAATCCAATCTTACCGGAGCGGACCTGGATCATTTGCATTTCTCAAACAGCAATCTGCAGTCCATCGCCTTGGTGGAAACGAATCTCAAAGGCTCGACTTTCCAGGATTGCAAATTCGACAAAGCCGAATTCCAATTTACCAAATTGGGGGGCGCCTCGTTCGAACGCTGCTCCTTTAACAACACCTCTTTCTATCACTTGGATCTGGACGACGTGAATTTTTCCGGCTCGTCGCTCAACTCAGTGGTTATAGACGTTAAAACCATGGAAAAGACCAATTTTCATGGTGTAAAACTCGAGCACGGAAAGTTTTCGGCGGAAAAAATCATCAAGGCCGATTTTTCCGGCGCGGACCTCAAGTTCGCCGATTTTTCCGGCGTCCAGCTCTTCAACTGCGATTTCACCGGTGCGGATCTTTCCAATGCCCGCTTCGACAACGCCTTCATCACGGCCTGCGACTTCAGTGGCACGAATCTCTCCACGGTATATTGGGATTCCGATAACCTGAAGAAAAACCTGTTCGACTCCGAGACGCGCTTTCCCCGGTCTTACAGCCCCATCCCGAACCAGATGCGCCGCCGCTAAAATTACGGCAAGGCCCGCCTACGCCGGGCCCGCCTAAGCCGGGCCATCTTTGCGGGCGATTCGCAGGATGGACCCGTGCCGGTCCCAATCAATTTTCACCACCCACGCCACGCCCAGCGCCCGACGCGGTCTTTCTCACGGATGGGTAAATTTCTATATCTTGCCTATATGAGACGTCCTGTACTGCACGCCGGCGCCGGCGAATTGGTCTACGAAATCCGGGAAATTGTGAAAAAGGCCCACCTCTTCCAAAAGATGGGCCTAGAAATCTTTTGGGAAAACATCGGCGATCCGGTGCAAAAGGGAACTCCCATTCCCCAGTGGATGAAAGACATTGTCGCCGGCTTGGCGCAAGACTCCTTGAGCTACGGGTATTGCCAAACCAAGGGCGTCCCGGAAACGCGACAGTTCCTGGCTAAGCGAAATAACGATTTGGGCGGCACGCAAATTACCGCCGAGGATATTTTGTTTTGTAATGGCTTGGGCGATGCCATCTCCAAGGTCTACCAATATCTCGATCCCGGCGCGCGCGTGTTGGGACCGTCTCCGGGATACTCCACGCATAGCTCCGCGGAGGGCGGGCACGCCAGCCAGCCTCCCATCACCTACCGACTCATTCCGGAAAACCACTGGTATCCGGATATGGAAGAGTTGCGGAACAAGGTCAAATACAATCCCAGTATCGTCGGCATTTTGATCATCAATCCCGACAATCCCACGGGCATGGTGTACCCGGAATGGTACTTGCGTGAAATCGTATCCATCGCGAAAGAATACGACCTCTTCATCGTCGCGGATGAGATTTATACCAACATCACCTATAATGGCGTGAAGGCCATTCCCCTCGCCCAAGTCATCGGCGACGTATGCGGCATCGCCATGAAGGGCATATCCAAGGAATTGCCCTGGCCGGGTTCACGGTGCGGCTGGCTCGAATTTTACAACACCAAACGCGATCCTGAATTTGGAAGGTTGGTCAAGGCCATTGAAGACTCGAAGATGATGGAAGTGTGTTCCACCACCCTGCCTCAGATGGCCATACCCCCGATATTGTCGCACCCGGAATTTCCCAAACATCGCGAAGCCTTGAATCTGGCTATTCAAAAGCGCGGGGACGTGGTTTACGAAACTTTGAAGGACGTGCCAGGGTTGCTTGTGAACAAGACGTTCGGCGCCTTCTACACGACCATCTTGTTCAAAAAAGGCGTGTTGAATTCCACGCAAAAATTGCACGTCGCGAATCCCGATGCCCGGACTTTGGTAGAGTCGATGGTTCAGTCGGTGAATTTGGATAAACGCTTCGTGTACTATGTCCTGGCCGCGACCGGAATTTGCGTGGTACCGATTTCTTCCTTTTGCTCGGACCTAATGGGATTCCGCGTCACCTTGCTGGAAGAAAATCCCGAAAAAAATCTTTGGGTCTACCAAAAACTTCGCTCGGCAATCACAGAGTATCTGGCCTCTTAGCCGACTTTAGAACGTCCGAAGTCTGGTCGAATGATGAGGGACTTTTCCATTCGAAGCGGGATTTCCATTGGGGCTATCGGAGTTTTGGCCCCGATCGGCATCCGTGTTCAAGCTGTCGTCCGATGTCGGCTGCATGGCCTTGGTTCGTAAACCTTTCCATCGGTCATCGGTCAGTTGCTCCGCTAATTTCGTGAATACCTGGTTTTGCCAACCGAAGGATGTGGAATCCTCATCCAAGGCCATGCCCTTAAACAAAGCAAAGTTTTTCTGAACCAGGCGTTTATGTTGGAGGTAGGCGCTGTTCGGCCGTTTGAAATTCCATTTCGACGGGCTAGGCAACAGGCAAATCAAATTAATAGCCTCGTCCTGGGTGAGTTGCGTCGGCTCCTTGTTGAGATAATGCCTGGACGCGGTCCGCAGTCCGAACACACCCTCATCGAATTGCGCCACATTAAGGTACAGCTCCAGAATCCGCTCCTTGGTCAGGTAATGTTCCAGCGCGAGGGTTATCACGGCTTCCCGCAATTTCCGGCTCATCTCTTTGTCCTTGGACAGGTAGAGATTTTTTGCCAATTGCTGGGTGATGGTGCTGGCGCCACGCGCCTTTTTCCCGCTTTGATGGTTCGCGACGATAGCGTATTCGATTTGCTCCAAATCAAATCCCTGGTGTTCAAAAAATTTGGCGTCCTCGGCGATGAGGGTGATTTCCTGGATGGATTTAGGGATAGAGTCTAAAGGGATCCAAGCCCAGGAGATCAAGGAATCAGGCTTAGGAATAATGCCTTTGGTCCGTAAACTGTCCGAGAGGCGGCCGCGTTCCGAATCAATAAAGGCCGTGGTTTTGGGATTTTCCCGCCGCAAATCGCGAATATCCCAAATTGAAAAATATTCGCCCACCCGCAATACGCCCCATACCAGACCGATCAAGGCCACTCCCAAGGCGATTTGATAAATGGTCCAAAGGGTGAGCCATAGCCCGCGCACGGTCAGCCAAGCGGCATGGGCCGTGACCGTCAGAACTCGCATCCAATTCAGTTTCCTGAGGGTACCCATGCATGCCTTATTAAAAGTACCTAGCAATGATAGCGCCGAATTTCGGTTTTGCAACTTAGAAAGTTCAAACTAATATTCAACCAACCAGGATCCTAATATGACCATCTTCCGCCCGTGCATCGATCTCCATCAAGGACGCGTAAAGCAAATCGTCGGAGGCACGTTGACGGACTCCGGAGGAGATCTGAAAACCAATTTCGTATCGGAGCATGAGGCCGCATGGTTCGCGGAAATGTACCGCAAGGACGGTCTCAAGGGAGGGCATGTCATCATGCTCGGTGCCGGCAATGAAATTGAGGCGCTTGCGGCCTTGAAGGCCTTCCCCGGCGGATTGCAAATCGGTGGCGGGCTTTCCGACAACAATGCCAAACCTTTTTTGGACGCCGGCGCCAGCCATGTCATCGTCACCTCGTGGCTATTCCCAAATGAAACGTTGAGCCTGGACCGGTTGAAATCCATTTCGAAACAAGTCGGCAAACGACATTTGATCGTGGACCTGAGCTGTCGGCGCCGAGGCGATGGTTGGTTTGTCGCCACCAATCGCTGGCAAACCGTCACCCCAGTCCGTATCGAAGCATCTCTCTTGGGACACTTGGCCGAATATTGCGATGAATTCCTGATTCATGCCGCCGACGTGGAAGGGAAATGCGAAGGCATGGATTGGGAACTGGTCGCCGAACTCGCTCGCATCACTCCGTTGCCCACGACCTATGCGGGTGGATCGCGCGACGTCGCGGACTTAGCAAAACTTCGTTCGGCCAGTGCCGGTGCGCTGGATTTGTCGATCGGCAGCGCGCTGGATATTTTCGGAGGAAAACAGGTCCGCTACACGGATTGCGTGGCGTACAATCGAAGCGTTCACTGAGCCCAACCATGGCTGAACTTCCCTTACCTGACGATGACGGGTCCGACCCGAGCACAAAGGCTTCCGATTCCCATCGACATATCTTGGTGCAAAGCCGCCGCAAGGAAGAAGTCCTGGAATATTCGTTATTGCTGGCCTCGCAAGGGATTCGGCACTGGTTCGAATTTGATGGCGAAGCCTACGTCCTTTCGGTTGAGGCGGACGCAACCACGGTGGCGGAATCGCAATTGCAGTTGTACCTGACCGAAAACCGCGGCTATGCAGACAAGCCGCTGAATGCTGAACCTTTGGGTTTGCGATTAAGTCCCTTGATTTTCCTGGCGCTTCCCGCCGGCATATATTTCTGGGTGGGCTGGCAACCTTGGGCCAATTGGTTGCACGAAAAAGGGTTGGCCGACGCAGCCCTCATGCGATCGGGCGAATGGTGGCGGGCCCTGACGGCCACGACCTTGCATGCCGATGATGAGCACCTGCTGAGCAATTTGGTTTCAGGCTATTTCATCATCAATTTATTGAATCATAAAATGGGAATTGGAACCATCATGTTCCTTTCCACTTTGGCCGCCGGGGCGGCGAATTATTTGGTCGCATTTGCATCGGGCCCGAGACACTATTCTCTGGGCTTTTCCACCGTAGTATTCTCGGTCTTAGGGTTATTGGCTGCCACGGAAACCCTGACTCGACCACGACCTCAGGAAAAAAACCTGCGAACTTTAACGCCGTTGCTTTCGGCCTTTTTTTTGGCTGTTCTAGTGGGGATTGGAGAAGGCGTGGACGTGAAGGCCCATTTTTTCGGCTTCGGCTGCGGAGCCCTGGTGGGCGCGGTGGCGAGTTTCTTTAAAAATCAGAAACCCGGAAATCCTCAACCTAATCTTTCCACCGCTTCGAAACACCTAGGCAGCCACCCAATCGACAATGCAAAAAAAAGGCTACGTGCGGATTGGCCGCAAGTAACCTTGGCAGTTTGTACCTTCAGCCTTTACGCATTGGCCTGGTACCTGGCGTTAGCGCATTAATCGAACGCGATCGTCCTACCGGAACGATTTAATTCCTGAAGCGTCCTGAAACCAAATGTGCCCCTTTACCAAGCCACCCGCTTCACGGCCTGGATATTTCCGACTTTCAATTTTAACAGATAGAGTCCTGCGGGTAGGTCTCCCACGTCCCAGCTCAAAGTTCCCGACTGGGACCGTGAAGTCCATGCTCCCACGCGTTTGCCCATGAGGTCGAACACCTCCACGGTAACGGTAACTCCGGCAAGCAGACCCGGGATGCGTATTTGTGCGAAACGCCCGTGAAAGCGTTCCACCTGCCACGCCGAAGGATCGCTCAGCCGTCCGAGGGATTCCGTGCTGATTCCGCTGCCGGGATTGGAAGCGGCATCGTTGGTGTAGTTAAGCAGGATGTCCTTTAGATTCGCGCCTGCCAGGTGCGGCACTCCGGAGTCCGCATAAGCTTTGGCGTTCGCGAGGGAATCCTTGGACATGGCCAGCATGCTGGACCAGGCATCGACGAAGCCGAAAGTAGGGCCGAGGGGTAATTCCTTCTTTTCCGAAAAGGGGGATGCGGAACCGGCCCACAATAAGGCGACCGCAGTATCTTGGGCGTTACCTACGATTTTGGATACGGATTGGGTTTGGGCCAGTAGTTTACCGTCCTTATCATAGGCTTCCCACTTGAGCGTATCATTCCACACCGCGTCGGACTTACCATGGAAGGTTAAGCTTCCGCAGGCCAAATCGAGACCGCCGGAGCATGCGATACTGAAATCATATGATTTGGATGCGTTCTTGACTATCACGTTCAGGTTCAATGCCGGCAGGCCGGGCAAATCGCCGAAGGGCGTGGGCGTGGTCAAGCCTTTGTAAGCATTCGCGCGACGCGCGGCCCAAAAGTCAAACCCGGCCTGATTGAAGCTCGTGCCGGCTACCCCGGAAATGGAAACGGGATGATCCGCGAAAAGAGAATCAAAGGAGGCGTTCATGGGGAAGTCATCGGTTACGTATTCCGGGCCGGTAGATACCATCAAAAGATGCCGTATCGTATTCGTCTCGGGGGAGTAAATGGTTTTAATCAACTTGAGGTTGGCGAGGAAATTATCCTTGGACGCCGAAATATCCTTCGTCGCTGGCGGGAGCGTTTTGGGAGGCAGCGCTTTGAAGCCACGCACGAAATCAAGAACATAGCCCGATTGCATTTGCGCCAAATAATCCTTGGCCAGTTGGTAATCGCCATCACCTTTAGACGCCACCGAAAAGATATGCGGCTTCAATTTGGAGTCGTCGTGAAGGAGTCCGATTTTCGTACCGGGACCGCCCAACATGTCGTACAAAGCCCCAATGGCTTGGGCCTGAGCCTGTGCTTCGTAAGCCGAATATTCGATTTGATCGCCATAGGGTTGATGGGTTATCCACAGGTTTGGATTATGCCATTTCCAATAGACCACCACTTCGACGCGTTGATGCAGTCCTTTCAGCACCTCATCCGTTACCGTAGTGTACAGGTTCAGATAATTTCCAGCGAGATTGCCCGAGGGAAAACTGGTCTTGACCATCACTTGCCGAAGCGGGTTGATCGCAAGAATGCGCGTGCCGGGAAGCTGGACGTATCCGCCATAATAATCCCAAGTTGTACCGCCGGGTCCCAGGTCGGAAATGTTCATCAGACGCGTGCGTGGCAAAGACATGCGCGTACGGATGTCCTGGCCTGTCGAGAGAATGATAGAATCGGTTCCCGGTGTCGCCTGGAGCGTGACCGGGACTTGACGGCTGCCGTCAAAAAGCGTTGCGATCGCCGTTCGCAGTCGGATTTCCAGGCCTTCCGTTCCGATGACCGGAGCCAATTGATAGCTCAGCCGTAAGTGGCGGCTATGGCCGGGCTCGGCGGGATAAATGCGAAAGCGGTAAGCATCCGTTCCCACCGATTCCAGAATCAAGGGGTCCCTTGGGCGAACCGTCGGGGGCGTCGAATTCCTGTTGACTAACGTATCGTAGAGGCTATCCGCAGCGTGGCGATCGAGAAGCCTACCCTGTAAGATTTTATCTCCGTCCCACAGAATTCCACCAGTTATGGTCGCGCCCGAGGGCATGGTGAAATTTCCAACCAACTCCAAGGTCTTTGGGTCATTACCGGTCGTTACGGTTCCCACCGGGGAAATCTCGGCATCCTCCTCAACCTCCAAATACGCCTGGTGAACCTTGACGGTCAAACTTCCCCGGTCTAATTGGCAAGCCCCGGAATTATATCCGCCTGCAATGCTGGTATGTGTGGTTTGCCAGGAGACCTGGCTTCGTACGGGAGAATGCATCAGGCAGATTCCAGTTACCAGGAATGCCCCCGTGCGGCGAATAATGGGCCATTTTTTTTCGATCGGTTGCATAGCACTCCCTATTTTTGTGTCGCACGTACCACACCCCAATTCGTGGCATGTGAGCCATTCATCCGGGTATCACGTTAGACGTAAGCAAAGCGCGTTCCAGTGACAGCGCTAAGCATATTTTCCAAGGAATCAGGAGTTATCGTTCAGTTAATGGCAGGATCAGGAAATCAACCGAGTCCGCAGAGAGCGTGGATCATTGCCTGTCCGCACCCGGTCAAGAAATGACCTCCAATTCGGTATCATGGCCGGCGACGGAAAGCCCAGTTCAGAAAATCAATCCAACAAATGCCCATGCATGATCAAGTGATCCATTTTGAACTGCTTGACGAAAATCGCGACGCGCATCCACATTCCGTTCCGTTCCTGACGCCAATATTTAGCCCGAGGGTCGATGTCCACGTCGGTGTGGATTTCTTCACGGCGCGGGAGCGGATGCATGATGACGCCATGGGGTTTCATCATCTTCAAATGTTCGGTTCCGAATTTGAACTTGCCTAAGTCCACGCCTTTGGACTCTCCGGATTTGTCGTACTCATCCTGGATGCGCGTGATGTAGATGGCGTCAAGCTCGGGTAACGCAGAATTCAAATCCTTGGTTTCGTGGAATTCCACCCCGTGATGCTGGAGATGGATTTTGATGTCGTCCTCCATCTGGAATTGTTCCGGCGCGATGAAGACGAGGCGCATATTACGATAATTCTTCATGAGGTAGCACAACGAGCGGACCGTCCGACCGCGCCTTAAATCGCCCATCATGCCGATGGTCTTCCCATCGATGCCGCCCATTTCCTTGAAGGAGCGTTCCAGGGTATAAATATCGAGAAGCGCCTGGGTCGGATGTTGATCGCGGCCGCTGCCGGCGTTGACGATGGGCACCCGTCTTTTGATATGATCGAAAAGCTCCGCAGCCGATTCCGCCAAGCCTTCTTCCTTGGTGCGCATCACCACCACGTCGACATAGGAGGAAAACGTCCGCAAACTGTCCAACAGGCTCTCGCCCTTGACTTCGGAGGACGTCGAGGCATCGCGGATTTCGCTGGTTTGTATACCCAAAATTTGGCAAGCGTTGTTGAAGGACAAAAAAGTCCGCGTAGACGGCTGGGTGAAGTAGAGCATGGCCCGCTTATGCGCGAGCAGGCCGCGCAGGTAATTCAGGCCTTCGCGCGTCTTGGCGAATTTCCGGATTGCGGTGGTCAAATCGCAAAGCTCATCGAGGATGGCGCGATCGAATTGTTGGGTCCTGAGGATATGGAAGAATTCGGGTTTGGGCTGTCTGTCCATGGGTCTCCGGCGGCGAACAGGAACAACGCTGTCGTCGCCGAAAATGTAGTAGAAATTCCTGGCTCGCAAGGCCCATGGTCAAGAGGGCAAAAATCGCCTGCGGGGGCTGCCGAATCGCGTTTAGTCCTCCAGGCGGAAGGCCAGCTCAAGACTATTCCTGGACGAAACTGCCCAGGTTGATTTTGGAAAAACCTTTGCCATCGTAGGTCAATTGAATGCGGGTTTCCGAATTGCCTTCCACCTCGACGGTTTCCAGGTGCACGGGCCGGTCCCAGAGGGTATAAACGTGCCGCAAGGTTTGCCGCGCGTATTCTTCCTCCAAAGTCAGGCCGTCATAATGATGGCGCAAATACAGTTCCCGCTTGCCGCCATAATCCCCGTCATTGACCTTGATGAGGGGAATGCCGGAATGCGCGAAAGACCGGACAACCAAATCCTTGATGGTCCGCCAATTCGTTTCCTCGACGGTGAACTCCTCGACATTGCCTTGCTGCTTGGATCCGTAGATGTACAGTTCAGCATCCTCCACAATTTGGCGGTTCAAAAACTCGTCGAGAAAGAACCAATCCATATGCGTGCGGCGCACTTCGAAAATTTTTTCCAGACCCTTGCCGGCCTTCACATCTAGATTCCATTTATCCGGGGATTCGGAACGTTCCCACTCCGGCCCAAACTGGCCCGCGTCATAACGTTTCTCGATGTTCTGGAAGGCCTTGACTCCCAAAAGGTAGGGATTCAGCCCGATGGGATTTGAGGCCAACACACGGGCGTTGTAAAGGTTGTAGAACCCATGCTCTTCGGGCGTCAGGAAACCATCCTGGAAAAGTCGGGACATGATGCGCATATGCCAAAAAGAGGCCCAACCCTCGTTCATGACCTTGGTCTTACGCTGGGGGGAGAAATATTTCGATTGCTCGCGGATGACACTCAGAATATCCAGCTCCCATTCCTCGAAACCGCGCGGAGAATGCCGCATGATGAAACCCATCACGTCCGCGTCCGGCTCGGCCGGAATTTTTTTCTTGGCCTTGCGGGCATCCTCCCGTTTTTCCTCGAAGCTTTTAGCATTCAACTTGGCTTCAAAATCAAACATATCGGAAAAGGGAGCCGGCTTGGCGTTGGGATTCCTGGGCTTCGGTGCGTCTGCGTCCGGGTCCGAGGATTTGGGAAACAGATCCGAATCGATATGCAATTGGATGGCTTGGGCCGCGTCAATGAGGCGCTCTACTTCGTCGATGCCGTAATCTTCCTCGTACTTGCGCAAACGGCCCGCAGCCTCGCTCGCCGAAGTCAACATGTCGCGGCGCGTACCGCCGAAATAAATGTTGTTCTTCATGAAATCGTTATGACCGTATACATGCGCCATGACGAGCACCTGGATGGGATAGGGATTGGTGCGCATCAGGAAGGCGCGCGAAGGGTTCGAGTTGAGCACCACTTCGTAAGGGATGCCTCCACTATATTCGTATTGGGTCCGTTGCTTTTCGTAGTCACGGCCGAACGACCAATGGGAATAATTGACGGGAAGATTGTAGGACATGATCTCGAGCATTTTCTGCGCCGGGATCACGTCGAATTCCTGCGGGAAACAATCCAAACCAAACTCGGCCACGATTTTCTGGATATGCGCGTCTGCCCGCACGAGACGCTTCATATCGTCCTGTTCCCGGCTCATATCTTTTTCTCCTTGGAGAAGAAGACCTTCAGGGCCGGGTACACATGGCCTTTGTTTTTCAAGATGACGCCCGCCAGGGGCAAATCCGCGCGTTGTCCCAGGTAATATTCGAAATCGGAATCGCGGTAGGACGTGTAGCGCTCCAGGCTGAAAGTCTCTTCGAAGTTGCGCATCAATTGCTGGCCGTAAGCTACCTCGGTGCGGATTTCCCCGTAGCCGACCATGTTGGGGCCCTTTTCCATCAGGCGTGTCACGCTTTGCATGGTCTTGGCGGGATCCCAATCCTCGCCGTCGGAAAAATGGAACGCATAGATGTTCCATTTCGCGGGGGGATAGTCCGAATCGATCAAGTCGCAAGCCAGATCAAAGGCGGAGGC
>JADGQO010000019.1 GCA_017881725.1 Fibrobacteria bacterium | reverse complement strand
GCCGTGAGGGAGTTGGTGACGAACATGACGCCGCTCCGGAAGAAAATCATCCAACTATTCGGGCCCACCGCCTGCCGGATGCACGGGCTAAATCCCGAAAGTGCCTTTTAGGGTCCAGGAATGTGTGAATCATCTTTACGCCATCTGATTCGAGCAACGTGATTCGATCGCGCGACTCCCCGCCGTCCTGGCTTACAAAAGCAAAGTATGCGAGCAGTCCGATGCCGGAACCGAAATGGACCTCTTGCAGGGGCAATACGTTATTGAAAGTATAGATTTCCCGACCTCGGCGGACTTCTTTGCGCAGTCCCGCCCGGGGAAGAAAATGATCCATGGAGTTTCCACTCGCTGAATAAAACGGCAAAGCGCATCCGTGGAAGGACCAATAGCTTCCCCAGCTATCAAAAAAGGCGCTGTCGCAGCCCTTCTCCGTGCTGCAATAGGTGGTGAAACTGCTGTCCGTCCTCAAGGTATCGACTGGGATCGGCTGCTCCCGGATGATTTTGGATTGCCGATGCACGCGCACCCGAAAAACGGTAGCCTTCCCGGGCATATTTCCAGCCAGCGCCGACGGAGAGCTTGGCGAAATCGCCAATGACGGGAACGCCTTGGAGCGTATCATCCCGGTATAGATAGGGTGACGGGGCGGTTACCGTAACCTGCAAGTGACCTGGGTCCCGGCGGGCGGAAATAACGGGATTGGCTGGATGAAGGATGGGATAGCCGGAGCCGGCGTCGGCTGAATGAGCGGTGGAAAGGACGCAGAAACCGAAAAACCCGGCCACAGAAAAAAAGCGTACAAACAGGGTTCGCGACCATACCGGTTTCATTTCCTTAAAAATAAGCCATTCATGCCGTGGGCGAGCGACCGAAACCACGACCGTGCCGACTTCTGCGAACCGAAGGTTGCCTACGTCCCCATCAAAACGGTATAATCGCCCCATGTCCATCATTTTGGGTTTGCTCATCCTCTGCCTGGGATTTTATTTCCTGACCCAATTCTTCCAATTAGCCCGACTGGAAAAGGGTTTGGTGGAAGGCGTGACCTTGCTGGAAAAATTCATGATCCAAAAGTACGCCCTCGGCGAAACCAAAAAGCCCGAAGAAGGGGATGGGAAAGGCGAAGCCGGGGCCGCCTCCGGATCGTCCAAGGCCTAACAGGGTCTTGATTAAATCCGCCTACGGTATTTTTTCAGCGGCCCGACAATTTCGCCAAGCGAGTAAATAGCTCGCAGGACGCTTCAATTTCATCCTTGCGGATGGAGACGCTTTCCACGTTCACGCCGATGGGAATTGATTTTTCGCGGGCGAACGCGCTCACATCCGTAAATACTTGGACCGCCAAATCCACGGACTTGGCGAGGATGTCGGAAGTGTGGATCAGTTCATTCTCCAGCCAGCGCGGGAATCCAATCCCCAGCCATTTCATGAACTCCATGGTCTTGAGCGAGCCGCAAGGACTGAAGCTTAAAATGAAAGGTGGAGTCGGGCTGCCTTCGCGCGCGAAGCGCAGGGCATAATCGGATAGCAAGGATTTGGTCGCGCTTGGGTCGTAAACCGTTTGGGAAATGAAAAAACCGCATCCGTCGGAATATTTGCGGAACAGCCGGGAATCCTCGTTGCCCTTGCGATGATGGCGCTCGGCGATGGCCACACCGCCGAAGCAGGGTTTTCCGGGCTCGTCCGTAGATGCCGTCGTCACAGGGGATTGTGTGATCGTCACAGAGGACTGCGCAGTCGACGCAGGGGAATTCGCAATCGTCGCCGGAGAGTTCGCAAAGGTCCCCGGAGACTGCGTGATCGTCGACGGGGATTGTGCGAGAACCGCATAGGCTTGCGCCAGCGTGAATGGGTCTGCCGGACGCGCAGAATCGTTTCCGTGCCACTCTGGAATCGGATGGCTGGTAGGCGATCCCACGAGCACGAAAGCATCTCGGTTGGAATCGCGCCCTTGCCACCAGGCGTGGAATTCCTCGCGGCCGAGACCGGCGATGCATTTGTAAAAGACTTTTGGAAGATTCAGGTCCATCAAGAATTCGCGCGCGTATGCGGTCGGCTCCAGCGTGGGAAGGAACGGAAAAGGCCGGGACTCGCCATTACGCCCAGGCTCCTCCTGCAAATCGTAAAGGACCAACGCGTCGGGGGCCAAGGCGGCGATTCTTTGCATTTGCTTCCCCGCGATGTCGCGGATTTTTCCTTCCTCCTGCCCGAGTTTCGGCGGGGTCAATCCGTAAAGGCATATTCCGGATTCCCGGTTGCGAATTTTTTGCGACAACATGGATAAGCTCCCCGCGGTGTGGGAGCAATGTATCATTTCAAATTCAGGCTATCCACTGATCGGGACGGATTGCCCGAAGGCAGGGGCCGCGGTGGATTGCCCGGGGCTGCCTCCGCGTGTGGTTCGGATTTACTCAGCGAATGAGTTTGTTAGCTTTCCCAGACGAATGCTTCGCGTTTACACGGCTGTGTGGCATCGCGGCTTCGCGTACCGTCCTGGAGGAATTGGATACCCATGAAGAATTTGATCACGCATATCGGCGGCTTGCCGATAGAACAATTGGCGCGAGATTTCGGCACCCCGACTTTCATTTATGAACGCGACGTGATCGAAAAACGCATCGCGGAACTGAAAGCCTTCGACGTGGTCCGTTTCGCCCAAAAGGCGTGTTCGAATCTGGCCATCCTGGCCCTGATGAAAAAGCACGGGGTGGTCGTGGACGCCGTGTCCGCCGGGGAAATCCATCGGGCTTTGAAAGTCGGCTTCACGGGTCAAGCCTCAAGTGATCCCGGATCGACCGGCGGCGCTCGTCATGCCCCGGGCATCGTCTTCACGGCGGATTTGTTCGACGAGGATGCGCGCGACATGATTCGGACCCACAAGTTGCCGGTCAATGTCGGGTCACCGGACATGATCACGCAGTTGGGAACCTTCGCGCCCGGAACGGACGTGACCTTGCGCATCAACCCCGGCTTCGGGCATGGGCATTCGCGCAAGACCAATACCGGCGGCAGCTACAGCAAGCACGGCATCTGGCACACCGAGATCGAGGAATGCTTGCGGCTGGGCAAGGAAGCGGGCGTGAACATCATCGGTCTGCACATGCACATCGGATCGGGCAGCGACTTCCAGCATCTCTCCACGGTGTGCGACGCCATGGTCAAGGCCGCGAAGCGCATGGGCCCGCAGCTCAAGGTGATCAGCGCCGGCGGGGGATTGCCGATTCCCTACCACAAGGAACAGTCCCGCATCGACGTGGGCGCTTACTTCTCATTATGGGACAAGGCGCGCAAGATGATCGAGCGCGATTTGGGCCACTCGATATCCCTGGAAGTCGAGCCGGGGCGTTATCTCGTCGCCGAATCCTGTTCGCTCCTGACGCAAATCCGCTCCGTGAAATCTTCGGGCGGAAACCGTTTCTATCTGGTCGACGCCGGTTTTGAAACTTTGGTCCGGCCCTCGATGTACGGCGCTTATCATGAGATATCCATCGCGACGCATGACGGCCGCGCGGTGGGTAACGCCTTCGACACCATAGTGGGCGGGCCTTTGTGCGAATCGGGCGACGTGTTCACTCAGGAAGAAGGCGGGGTCGTGACGACGCGGAAATTGCCCGAAGCCGTGGTGGGGGACTTTCTCATCCTGCATGATGCCGGGGCTTACGGATCGGCGATGTCGTCGAACTACAATACGCGGCGGCTGGCGGCGGAAGTCTTGATTCAACAGGGCCGCGGCGATATCATCCGGGAACGGCAAACCTTCGAACACATCCTCCATTTCGAACGGATTCCGTCCAACCTGGCTTGATTCATACGGCGAAAAGCGAAACCCTCCCACCCGATTTCCGGAAAGCATTTTAGTTACCACCGACCTATATTCTGGGTCCTGGTAACGACCCTGCCCGATGATTTTCGGCGGGCCTTACCGGTTCTGCTTCGGTGAGCTCCGGGAGGGTAATTGGTGATGTTCGCGCGGAAAAGCCTGGTTCGTGCGTTCATGGCCCTGGCTTTGGGAGGATGCGCCGTGTGGGGGGAAATCCCCGATACGACCCACCCGGATTTCGACGTGCGCGAAGTGAAGCTGGATTCCCAATACAAAACCATGGGTTTGGGAATCATGCCGGACGGCGCGGTGGTCTTGGCCAGCATCAATGAGCTGGGGGGCGGTGAAATTCCCGCAGCGAATCCCGAAACGAAAATCGTTCTGATACGCGGCCTCTCCTGCGACAGCTTGCCGAAGTCGGTCCAAACCCTCGCATCCGGGTGGCGTCAAATCTCCGGCGTCACGGTGGTCGACGGGCGGATTTACGTCGCTGATCGTGACGGTTTTTACAAACTGACGAGCTCGGCCGACCCGGCCGATTCGGCATCAAGCAGATCCCTGGTGCTGAAGTGGCCGAACGAAAATTTCTGGCCCATGGGTTTATACTGGCACCAGTGGGCGTTCACTCCGTTCTATTGGCGGGGGAGTTTTTACGCCCCCTACTCCGGATCGATCCACGGCGGAGGGTGGTCCAGCGCCGATCCCACCACTAAATTAAGCGGAGCCTTCCTGAAATGGGACACGACCGGCAATTTGGAGGCTTATGCCGGAGGATTGCGATCCCCCAACGGCGCCGCTGTCGATGAAAATACCGGCGAGTTTTTTGTTACCGACAACCAGGGGGGATGGGAGCCGTCCTCGACCTTCCTGCGCATACGGCCGCATCGGTTTTACGGCCATCGCCAAACCCCGGTGGACACGGACGCGCTGGGAAGCGTAGTCGCCCGCCACCCTCCCAATTTCGCCGAGTCCATGCCCTATGATCCGCCCATAGCCTGGCTTCCGCATATCAGCGTGCGATCCTCCCCGAGCCAGCCCGTGCAATTGCCCGCCGGGGAGTTCGCCGGGGACTGGCTGATTGGCGACGTGAACAATCGCGGTCTGGTGCGGGTTTTCCTCGATCGGGTGGGCGCGGAAAATGAATCCGCGGGTTCGGTCTCCGGGGGCGAGGGTGACGCGGACGCGATTAACGGCGCGGTATTCTGGTTTTCCAAGGGCATGCAAGGCGCGGCCGTGAACCGCATGGTGAGGGATCACTCGGGCGGAATCTTGATCGGTACCATCACAACCATCGCGGGAAATTGGCCTGGCGGCCAGACTCAACCACTGTTCCGCTTGAGTCCGAAGTCCCCGGCGACGGCCTTCGACATCGCGACCGTCCGTTCGGTCGGGGACGGACTGGAAATCGGTTTCACGCAACCGGTGGCGTTGGATTCGCTGCAGCCTTCGCGCGTGACCCTGAAACAATGGCGTTACGTGCGGCAAGCGGAATACGGGCAAGGCCGCCAAGGGGATGAAACCTTGCATGCCTCCGCGCTGGAGGTTTCCTGCGATCGTCGCCGCGTCCACGTGAAAGTTCCCGGTTTGGCGACGGACCATGTCGTTTACATCCGGTTCCCGGCGCTGACTTCCGCGGCGGGCCGGGAGCTTTGGAACAATGAGGCGTGGTTCACCTTGAACGCCATCTCCACGCGGCGCTTCGATTCCCTCGCCACGTATACGCGACCGGCCAAAAGAATTCCCGACGGCGGAATGCCGCGCGTCATCCCGATTGGACCCAGTAGCATGGAGGTTACCTGGGGCGTAACGGGATCCTGGGACGCGGATTTGTTCACTACCGAAGGGCGCAAACTTGGGCGCTGGCGCAGCGAGGCGGGAAGAACCTTGCGGCTGCGGATCGCTCCGCGTGCTCCCGGATTGTGCGTGTTACGGGTATCCTCCGATGCAAGGGCGGTAACTCTCCGCCTGATTTTTTAATCGCGCCTACCATTTCGAACATGCCCGCCGCATCCGCACAAGCGGAATCTTGCGTGTTACGGTATTTTGCCTTTTTTTTTACCGGGGCGATTCCCGCGTTATTTCCGCGTGTAGGCGGGCCTCACCGAAAGTAAACCGTGGAATTTTTGGAAATACGAGAAGGCGCGACGGAAATAAACCGGGTGAAAAATTCACCAGGGGAATTTTCCTTGCGCGGGTATTATAATGACCTGCAGGGAGACGCGCTATGCTGATGCTCACGCTGGGATTCTCAACCGCCGCCGTCGCCCTCGGCCTCAGCTTCTACCGCAAATACCGGACGCGGCTGGCCGCGGATCTTTTGGCCCATCGCTACGCGCGCATCGCCGACTATAAAGGTCGGCCTATCCACTTGAGTTTCGATTATCGGGCCGAAGGCCGCGCCGATTGGGTGGCGGTGGAGGCCGAGGTCGACGAGATTTTCCACTATGGCGCGCATTATTTTCTGAAAGGTTATGCCGATGCCGGAAAACTTCCCCGAGTATATAAGCGGGATCGCATCGGACGGATCCGGGCTGCGGCGGACGCGTCGGGTTTGGGCGCGGCCGCACGTATCCTTGGCGTTACCCCAGGCGTTTAGGCGGAATTGAACCCCGCATCCCCGATCGCATTCCATTGCTGTCAATACTCGGCAACTCCGGATAAATTTTGACAATTGGCATCGGGCCCGGTTATTTATTCGGAAAATTAGCGTTATTTTCGGGAATGCCTTTTGCTTTATTGATCCTCAGTCACGTCATGGCCATCAACGTCAGGTCGTGAACGCGGACGTGGTCCGCGCATCCGGCTCAGGCCGGGAGGAGGAATCATGGAAACCGATGAGAAGGAATTTTTACAGGGGTTGTTGAAAAACCGTAAGTTGCGGTCGCGGTTTATCCGCGATTTGGAAATCCAATCCATCTTGAGCCGCACTCCCGAGGATTTGGGCCGTCGTTACCACGGCGAGGAAATCCTGCCCATCGGCCACCATTCTTACCTTCAAAACTCAACCGCCAGCGCCAGTTGGTAGCCTAAAGCGCCAGTCCAGCCGGAATCCCCCGACCAGGGCAAATTGAGGCTGTGATCCAACCGAGTCCGGTTTCCGAGAAGCCAGCCTTGCCGGGCCGAGAGAGACGCGTACCGGGAGGGCTCCAGGAAATCCCCCAGGCCCAGATCCACCCCGAAATAATCGTCCCCGGCGGCAATCCGATGTAACGTGAAGGTTACCGGATGCGGCCGCGATCCGCGGTAGCCCTCCGCGCGCCATAGCCATGCTCCCTCCGCGCGCCAGCCGCGACGGGCATAGGCCAAGGATTGGCCCCAACTGCGCGCGCCCAATCCCGAAGTCCCTTCCGCAGCGACGGGAGCGATTCCCCGGGCTGCCTGAGCGCGGGCGGAAAATCCGTTTACGCAGGTCCACGGCCCGTTTTCCAGGGACCAGGCCAGCCGCGCCCCGGCGGCCAACAGGTTTTCGCGGTCCGAATCCCAGGCCGCGGACGCGCCGGTTTCAATGCGTTGCGCAACACCGAACAGGGGCGGCAACGGCAAACGGGACCGGGCCGTGAAGCCGCCCTCGCCGCGTCCGGGAAGGATGAAGCCTTCCGGCAGGATATCGCGCAGGTAACCCTGCGGCGCTTGCAGGGGGTTGGCCCAACCGGCGGTCGCTTGCCGCAATTGGATGCGGCAATCTCCCAGGACGCGCGAGTCCCAGCCCCAAGCGGCCTCCCCGTAACCGCCCCAGCGGCCGTTTTCCCGTTGTGATTCCGAACGCGAAACCGCGCCGCCGAATCGGCCCCAACCTTTGGTCGATCCCGCTTCGAAGCCCAACACATCGATGGTCGCGCCCGAACCGGCTTCCGGAGAATCTTCAGTGGCAATGCCCGGGCCTTGCCCGACCGGGTCGCTTTCCGGTTCGCGCTCGGGTTCGCATCTTTGTCGCGCCGCCTGCACGCGCCAGTCCGTGCCGGCCATTCCCGCAGCGTAGAGCACGGCGTCCCGTCGCATGGAGGTTACCTGTGGGGTGCGCGGTTCCAAGCGGTTCCACGCCGTTTCGATTTCCCCGCGCCATCGGCCCAACGCGAGGCCGGCGGACAAGCCGTCCCGCCCCGCGAAGCGCGCGCCCAAGGGGCTGTCGATTCCCGACGCGCCCGACCAGCCGGCATAAAACGGGCTTCCCGCCACGAACGGCAACCGCGTGCCTCCGGCTCCCGTGCCGGTATGGCCCAGGCGCACAAAGCCACGGTCGCGTTCCACCTCCGCATAGCGCCAATAGGGGCCGCTCCAGGTCGAATTGGAATCCGATCCCGCGGGTCCGCGCCAAGCCAAGGCCGCGCGCGCCCAACCGCGTTCCGCCTCTCCATGAAAGTCCGGAGCCTCGGTGCCCGCAGCCCGGGGTCTCGCGCCCAACCGTCCGCGCAGCCGCGCCGATGCGGGGGCATTGTCGGCCGGGACGATCTCCTCGCGGACATGCCCGACGCCATGATTTCCTTGCGGGGCCGACTGCGGGCAGGCTTCCCGCATCCATTCGGTCAACAAGGAATCGCCGTCGGAGTCGGATATCGAATCCGGGCTTGGGTCTCGATCGGACCGCAACTCCTCCCAGGATGCGCATCCGTCCTCGGTTTCCAGCCGGGTGGAAAATTCCGTATAAACTTCGGCGTCCAAGCGGCCGACGGCCACGGCGTCGCGCACGCGTTCCAATACCCACTGGGATTCCGGCGTGTAGCCCGATGCCAGGGTAACCGGCAGGATACCGTAACTGAGCAGGGCCGGAAATAAAGGATTCCACGCCCGGCCCGCAAGGGTTTTTTGGGTTTTCAGGGTTTTGTGCAATTCTTGCATCCTTTCGGCGCCAGCGGCTAAGATGAGGACCAAAGGCCTCCCTTGCGCCCGACAAGTTAAGCGTGAATGCGGAAGCGGATTGGTACGGCAGTCACACATGGCGAAAATCATCCATAGCCTGCGATTCCAGCTGCCCGCCGTGGTCCTATGCGTATTCGTCGGCATCCTCTTCCTGCTCATCCTGTTTTTCCATGAAATGACCATCATCCTGGTCAAGACCCGGCAATTGGCGGAGTCGGCGGAAGTGAACGATTACGTATCCAGTTGGCTTACCGATCTGTCATCCAGCGCGCGGGAAAGAACCAAGTTGATGTCCTTGGGCGAGGAATCCTACCTGCGCAGTTTCCAGGTATCCTTGGATGAAATCAACGATTTGTACCGGAAGCTCAATGAGATCGGGCCGGATTCAACTGCGAGCTCCACGTGCCAGCTCCGCGACCTGCATGACAAGCATGCCGAATACCTGGAGTTGTTGGATGGATTCGCCAAGGAACAAACCGCCAAGCTGACGCTCGCCCGTTCCCTGGCCCAAGCCGTCGCCGGGAGAAGCGGATCAAAAATAAAACCAGCCGCGTCGGGCAAGCACAGGGCCAATCCCTCACGTATCACGGCGGTTACCCGGTCCGGAGGAAAGCATTCTCGGATCCCGCGCGGGGGGCCATCGTTACGAATCGCGAAACGCGCTCCCGATCCGGTCAAACCCATCGACTTGGACACGGCGACGAACGAGACTTTCAAAGCCTACGAGAACACGTTGCGCGATGGATTGGCCCAAGTCCAGGAAACCATGCGCGCCGAACGCCGCGACAAGTTGATCAGCCTCAAGAATTCCGTGGGCCGCGCCAAGGATCGCCTGATCTACTCCCTGTTCCTGCTCCTGGCGTTGGTCGCCTACGTGGCTGTCATCCTGAAATGGAAAGTCCTCGACCCGATGCAAAGCCTCAAGCAGGGCGCCGTTGAAATCGGGAAAGGCGCGCTGGGTTTCCAGGTGGCCGTGCGCTCGCGCAATGAAATGGGCGAGCTGGCGGAAGTATTCAACCACATGTCCGTGCAATTGAACGAGAAGCGGAATTCGGAAATGCGCTTGAAACGGCTGGAAGCCATCGAGCAAATCGTACGCAGCGTGAACCATGAGATCAATAACCCGCTCATGATCATCAGCGGCAACGCGGAATATTTGCTCGCCATCATGGAAGGATCGGAGGAGACGGTGAAGGCCAAGCTCAACTCCATCGTTTCCGAAGTGCGCCGCATCTTCATCGTGACCCAACGCCTTAAGGAAATCAAGGAGCCGATTACGGAAAACTATATCGGCGATTCCGACCAGATGATCGACCTGGCCCGCTCCAGCCAAATCGTGAACCGGGATTTCCTATGAGCCAGTCCGCGCGCATGGTCCTCCAATTCATGGTCCCGGCTGTCGCCGTCTGTATGGCGCTAGGCTGGTTTTCCGGTTGCGCCTCCGCGCCCGCAGCCGGATTGGAATTGCATAAACCGCAAACCGATCGCGTCGTGGCGAAAATGCTCTGGACGGGCAAGTCGGACGCGGCCTCGCGCATGGCCGATAGTTTGCAAGCCTCGAAGGATCCGGCCGATCGCGAACTGGGAACCTATTGGAAGGCGATGTGTTGGCTGTACCGGGGCGAACCCGACTCGGCGCTGCCGATCCTGGAAAACAACCAAGGAAAATGGTCGGGTGGTTTGCGGCGCGTGCATTCCGAGGCGTTTTTGCGCCTGGCGCGTGATTTGTCCCAGGCCCGGGCGGCGGCCCGCGCGCATCATGAAGAACCGGCCAAATCCCAGCCCACAGCCCCCGATCGCGGGATGCAGGAGCGCGTGGACGCGCTCGAAAAAGAAAAATCCGATTTGCTGGCCGAGGTTTCCCGCCTGGAGTCCGAGCGGGACAAATACCAGAAGTTATTGAAGGATTTGGAAACCATACGCTAGCGGGGAGGTCGAATTGGGGTTTGCCTGGCGACCTCACAGCCAGCGGGCCGCAGAAGCTGCGGGGCGAATCCCCCGGTGGCGGACCCAGCCGCCCACGCTTTCCATTTCTCCCGCCTCCCGCTTTCTTTTTAAATTTCCACCCGTGGAAGACATTCGCAAAACCCTGTTCCAATCGCTGCATAAACTTGTCGTGAAGGTGGGCACCAAAATCCTGGTCACGGACGACAACAAACCGGCCGTCGATCGCCTCGATCATCTGGCCGCTGAATTATCCTTGTTGCATGATCGCGGCTATGCCGTGGTGCTCGTAACCTCCGGCGCCGTGGGCGTGGGCATGGGCACCTTGGGGTATAGTACGCGGCCCAAAGTGCTGGCGGAAAAGCAGGCCTGCGCGGCCATCGGGCAAATCCGTTTGATGCATCTGTATTCCGAGGCCTTCGCCAAGCGCGGCAAGACCGTGGCGCAAATCCTTTTATCCGGCGAGGACTTCCGCGACCGCACCCGTTTCGACAATATCCGCAAGACCGTGGGCACCTTGCTGGACAAGGGCGTCATTCCCATCGTGAACGAGAACGACACCATCACGACCGATGAAATCAAGGTCGGTGACAACGACAAGCTCAGCGCCGACGTGGCGCATTTCCTGGAAGCGGATTTGCTAATCATCCTGTCCGACGAGAACGGGTTGTACACCAAGAATCCCAAGGCCAATCCCGACGCGCAGCCCATCGCCGTGGTGCCCCGCATCACGTCCGAAATCCTCAAGCTCGCTGAAGAAAAACCGGGATCCAAGGTCAGCGTCGGCGGCATGAAGGCCAAGCTCGTGGCGCTCCGGCAGGCGACGGAAGCGGGTACGCCGGCCGTGTTGACGCGCGGTCATGGGGCGAAATTGCTGGACTTGGTGGAAGGCAAACCGGTGGGCACTTTGTTCCTGCCCAATCCGGACAAGATTCGCGGAGTCAAACGGTGGCTGGCTTTCGTCTCCAAGGCGCGCGGCCAGATTTTCCTGGACGATGGCGGCGTGAAGGCGATGAAGTCCGGCAAGTCGAGCCTGCTCCCGGCGGGCGTGCGCGAGATCAAAGGCAATTTCAAATCCGGCGACTTCGTGGAGATTTGCAACGGCGACGGCGACGTGATCGGCCGCGGCCGCACGGCCTATTCATCCGTAGAGGTGAATCTCATCCGGGGCCAGAAAAGCCACCGCATCCCGGAATTGCTGGGCCGCAAGGGTCCGGACGAAGTGATTCATCGGGATCAGTTGGTGATTTATTGATCAACGCGGAATCGCGCTTGAATCCCGCGTTACCGGCCGCTCAAACCAACCCCAGGCCGCAATGAAACCGCCTACTTGGGTTGCGTCTACTCCAGCGGTTCCGCTTCACCCGCAAGTTCATTTGGATTGGAATTGAATCGCCTTGGTTTTTTTGGGATCGAAGCTTGAGTACTCTTCCGCCATTAACGAATCGACGCTTTGTTTATCCGATTTCTCATTAATCGTTTCAACCGGATTCGTTCTTGATCCGAACGGATTATTCGTGCTCGTGAAATTCCCAAGGTAATAACCCGTATCCGCGGATAATGCGAAACCTCTTTCCAATTGCATCGGCACTACGGATTGTCCGCCTTTTGAAAATATGACGGACTCCAATTTCCAATTACCCGGTTTAACCGGAAAAGCATAGAGAATTTCTTTTTCCGTGAAGGGTATGCCCATCCAATTTTTTGAATAGGAGTAATATTTTCCGTCCGCTTCGTTTTTCAAGCGAATCTCGAAATGGGTATATCCTCCGCCTTTTGAATATCCGTAAATAAACGTGGCATTTTCGGCTTTGGATAGATCCGTTGATTTTTCCAGTTGGTCTAATCCGGCCGCGCAACCGATGATAAATTGAAAAACGATCAACATCCCCAATGATTTCATGATTTCTCCCCTGGTCCTTTGCGGTGAAACGATTCATTGAACCTAGATTTGTAAGGAATGGCATTCAATGTAGACCCTTTCTGTGGTCGCGCCGCCCGCTTTGCGCGGACCGTTAATCCTGTCTACATTTAGACGACCATGAAAACCGAGACCGTATCCCAAAGCCCCGCCGCCCAATCCGTGGCGGAATACGCCCTGGCCCTGGGCGAAAACGCCCGCATCGCTTCCCGCCAATTGCGCGGCCTGCCGGTGGCTCGCCGCGACGGGGCCTTAAAACTTTTAGCCGCCTCATTGCTCAAAGCCCAACCTGAAATCCTGGCCGAGAACGCCAAGGACATGGAAGACGGCAAGGCCAACGGCCTCAGCGCATCCATGCTCGACCGGCTCTTGCTCAATCCCGCGCGCATCCAGGGCATCGTGGAAAACATCAAGGTCATCATCGGCCTGCCCGATCCGCTGGGGCGCACGCTGGGCAAGTCGGCGCGCAAGGACGGCCTCAAGATTTCCCGCGTGTCCGTTCCTATCGGCACCATTCTGTTCATTTACGAGTCGCGGCCCAACGTGACCATCGACGGCGGGGCCTTGTGCCTCAAGAGCGGCAACGCAGTAATCCTGCGCGGCGGCAAGGAAGCGGCGCGCACCAACGCCGTGTTCGCCCGGCTGTTCCACGCGGCCCTGGAAGCGAAGAACATCGATCCGCTGGCCGTGCAACTGGTGCGCAAGCCCGATCATGCCCTGGTCGATTACCTGCTCGTGGACGTGAAGCATATCGATTTGGTGATTCCGCGCGGCGGCGAGAGTCTGATCCAAAACGTGGTCGAAAAGGCGCGCATCCCGGTCATCAAACATTACAAAGGCGTGTGCCACGTGTACGTGGATAAGACGGCGGATTTGCAGGCTGCGGAACGCGTCGTCGTGAACGCCAAGGCGCAGCGCCCGGGCGTGTGCAACGCGATGGAGACTTTGCTGTTGGACAAGGGTCTGAAGGACGCGGCCGTGAAACGAATTTTGGACAGCCTGCTCGAACATAACGTGGAATTGCGCGGCGACGCCGCGACGCGGAGCATCCATGCCAGCGTCAGGCCCGCGACGGAAGAGGACTGGGACGAGGAATACCTGGACCTTATCCTGGCGGTGAGAATCGTGGACGGCGTGGCCGGGGCGGTAGATCATATCAACAGGCATGGCACGGGGCATACCGATGCCGTGCTGGCCAAGTCCCCCAAAGTGCAAAAGGCTTTTTTGGCGGGCGTCGATTCCTCCTCGCTGATGGTGAACGCCTCCACGCGCTTCGCGGACGGGGCGGAATACGGCTTGGGCGCGGAGGTGGGCATCAGCACCGACAAGCTGCACGCGCGCGGACCCATGGGGCTGGAAAGCCTGACCACCTACCGTTGGATCGTGGAGGGGCAAGGCCATGTCCGCAAGTGAAGGACCCCGTAACTTGGATGTTACTGTAGGCGATACCGATGTGCGCCGGGAAATGTCCGGGCTGCTGGGAGCGGTGAAGTTCGGGGCGGATGGCTTGGTTACGGCCGTCGCGATCGACGACCAGGACGGGCAGGTCCTGATGGTGGCCCACATGGATCGCGAAGCCCTGGCGCTGACCCTGAAGAATGGCGTCATGACCTATTGGTCCCGCTCGCGCAGGAAGCTGTGGATCAAGGGCGAGACGTCCGGCAATTTCCAGAAAGTCGTGTCCGCCAGTATCGACTGCGACGGAGACGCGCTGCTCTTTCGCGTGGATCCGCAAGGCGACGGCGCCGCCTGCCACGAAGGCTATCGCACCTGCTTTTTTCGCATGCGTCAGGGCGATCAATGGGAAATCCAGGGAAAGCCCATCGCGCCTCCGCAATGAGCGCGGGCGCTTCGCCGCGCGCGGTTGAACCCGGGTCCGGCATCCCGCCGCCCGCGCCCCCCGTGCCCTTTAAACCCGAGTCTGCGGCGACCGACCCCTGGGCGGCCGATGCTCAGTCGTCCCACGCGCTCTCCACCTGGGATCAAAACTCCTTCGCTTTTTTCGCCGCCCGGGATTGGCGACCCGAGGGCCAAGCGTTGTTGCTGGCCGTCTCCGGCGGCCTCGATTCCACCGTCCTCTTGGATTTTTTCGCGCGCCATGCCGGGCCGCTGCGCTTGCGATTAATCGTGGCGCACGTGAACCACGGCCTGCGCCAGGACTCGGACTTGGACCAAGCCTTCGTCGCGGAGCAATGCCGGCTGTGGGGCTTGTCCCTGCGAGTCCTACGCCTGAATCCCCAAGCGAAACCCGCGCGCGAATCGACCGAGATGTGGGCCCGGCGCGAACGCTACCGGTTTTTCCAAACCCTGCAAACCGAACTCGCCGCCGACGCCGTCCTCACCGCCCATCATCGCGACGACGTAGTGGAAACGGTGTTCCAACGCCTGGCCCGGGGCACGGGCCCGCTGGGTCTGTCCGGCATCCCGTTTCGACGCGCGCCGGGAATCGTCCGACCCTTCCTCAACCGCGCCCGCGCCGAAATCCTGGACTATGCCCGGCTCCGCGGCCTGCCATGGCGCGAGGACGAAAGCAACGCCGACGCGGCCATCGATCGCAACTGGTATCGCCTGCGTTACCTCCCCGGTTTGCGCGCCCAAGATCCGGACCTGGACGCGCGCGTTCTCAAAATCGCCTTGGACTTGCAGGACCTGCGGCGCGGCCTGGAGGCGCTGGAAGCGGAGGAGACCTTGCTGCGCGAAGACGCCACGGGCCGTTCGTTTTTGGATCGCGAAGGGATGGAAGCGCGGCTGCGCGCAGGTGATCTCGAAGCTTTGCGTTTTTGGCTGCGGAGATTGGTCCGAAGTTCCCATCCGGATACCCTCCAGGTTACTTGGGAGATACTGCATGAACTGCGGCGGCAATGGTGGAAAAACCCGCGCCGGGTCGGCGTTTCGCTAACGCCGGGCTGGGTTCTGAAATCGGAAAATACCGGCTTTTATTGCGTGGAAATGGCATCCGGGTCCCAATCCGGCCGTTCTCGGGAAAAAAAAGACGGCATCGGTGAATCCCGTTTGGTTATACTGGAAGCAGCCGGCGGCGGATTATCCTGGCGATGGGATGATCGCGTTTTCACGTTGTCGGCGCGGCGATATCCGCGGCCGATGGAACTGGCGTTTCCAGGGGCTTCGGAGAGCAGGGCGATCTTTGATGCCGACTCCTTTTCTTGTACATTACAAGTACGGACAAGGAAGGCCGGCGATCGCTTTTCACCGTTCGGAATCGACAGTCGATCGCGGAAATTGAAGGCTTTTTTCAACGAGAAGAAGGTTCCCGTCGCAATGAGGGACAACATCCCAATCGTCCTCGCTCCTTGCCGAGCGCCCGCGGGCGGGACTCACGAAGAGGTCGTGGCCTGGGTCCCGGGATTCGGCGTCTCCGATCGCTTCAAAGTCACGGCAAACACAACTTCCATCCTTGAATTGGTGCTCACATGTCAGAACCCTTAGAAGACAAGAAGAACAATCTCGTGGACGACAAGAAGAACGGCGGCTTGCTGAACCGGAACCCCAAGACTCCGGACTCCAAGCAACCGGCCGCGCCTCCCGGGGGCGGCAAGTGGAAGCGCAAGAACCTGACCATGATTTTGGCCATGGTGGCCGTTTCCATCTTCCTGGTGCAATTGCTGGACTCGCAGAATCCGGTCGAAGACAAAAATTATACGGACTTCAAGAAAATCCTGGCGGACACGTCCCTGCAAATCACCTCGGTGGATTTCCAAAGAATCGGCGAAGGCTACCTCATCACCGGGGAACGCAAGCTGACGCCCGAGGAGCAGGCCAGCCGCCGCGAGAACCGCAGCGCGTTCGCCTCCCGCACCGTGAAATTCAAAACCATGTGGCCCGATATAGACGGACCCGTTTTGCAATTGCTGGACAACCTCACCGCGCGCGGCGTTAAGGTGGAGTTCGTCAAGGAAACGCGTTGGTTCGGCTATCTGAGCACCTTATTTCCGTTGTTCCTCTTGATCGGATTTTTCTGGTTCATGATGGCGCGGCAAGGGCAGATGGGACCGCGCGGCATTTTCTCGTTCGGCAAGATTAAGGCGCGCCTATTGGATGAGAATCGGCCCAAGACCACCTTCAAGGACGTGGCCGGAGCCGATGAGGCGAAACAGGAATTGGTGGAAGTGATCGAGTTCTTGAAAGACCCGAGCAAGTTCAGCCGCCTGGGCGGCAAGATTCCCAAGGGCGTGCTGCTCTTGGGCCCTCCCGGCACGGGCAAAACGCTTTTGGCCAAAGCCGTGGCCGGCGAAGCGGAGGTCCCCTTCTTCAGCATGTCCGGATCGGACTTCGTGGAAATGTTCGTGGGCGTGGGCGCCTCGCGCGTGCGCGACCTGTTCGAACAGGGCAAAAAGAACGCGCCCTGCATCGTGTTCATCGACGAAATCGACGCCGTGGGCCGCCATCGCGGCGCAGGGCTCGGCGGCGGCCATGACGAGCGCGAACAGACCTTGAACCAATTGCTCGTCGAGATGGACGGGTTCAGCAGCAATGAAGGCGTGATCCTGATCGCGGCCACCAACCGCCCCGACGTTTTGGATCCGGCCCTGCTCCGCCCCGGCCGCTTCGACCGCCAGGTGGTCGTGGATTTGCCGGACGCGCGCGGCCGCGAAGGCATCATCAAGGTGCATTTGGACAAGCGCAAAGTGCCGCTCCGCGAAGACGTGGATATGGCCAAACTCGCCAAGGGAACGCCGGGTCTTTCCGGTGCCGATTTGGAAAACCTGGTGAACGAGGCTTGCCTCCTGGCCGCGCGCTTCGGCGGTAACCAGGTAGCCATGATCGATTTCGAAGAAGCCAAAGACAAAATCATGATCGGCACGGAACGCTACTCGCGCATCCTGTCCGATGATGAGAAGAAGACCACGGCTTATCATGAGGCCGGCCACGCCATCATTTCGCTGTTCGTCAAGCACAGCGATCCGCTGCACAAGATCACCATCATTCCGCGCGGACGGGCGCTGGGCATCACCTTCCAACTGCCGGAGCGCGACAATTACACCGTCGATTCGCGTTATGTGTTGGACAAGATCGCCATCCTGATGGGTGGCCGCGGCGCGGAGCTGCTCCTGTTCGGACAGAAAAACACCGGCGCGTCCAACGATATCGAGAAGGCCACGGAATTGGCCCGCAAGTATGTCTGTGAATGGGGCATGTCGGACTTAGGCCCGCTTTCCTACGGCAAGAAGCAAGAGGAGATTTTCCTCGGCCGCGAGATCAGCCAGCATCGCGACTACTCCGAAGCCACAGCCATC
Source organism: Fibrobacteria bacterium (assembly GCA_017881725.1). Taxonomy (GTDB): domain Bacteria; phylum Fibrobacterota; class Fibrobacteria; order UBA11236; family UBA11236; genus Chersky-265. Next base: position 29,653 of record JADGQO010000019.1, on the reverse strand, counting down.
CAAATCGACCGCGAAGTGCGGAAAATCGTCGACACGCAAATGGATCGCGTCATGGTCATGCTCACGGAAAACAAGCAGAAGCTGATCAATCTGGCGGAAGCGTTGTTGGAGCACGAGGTCCTGGAAACGGACGAAATCATGAAGGCCATCGACGGCCAGCTCCTGACGGAAACGCGCAAGAGCCGGTCCTATCTTAAGGGCCGCACCGACCGCCGCGGACGCCTGCTTTCCGACGCGGAACTCGCCAAGCTTCCCAAGAACGGCGAGACGCCTTCCGTTTCGTCACCTAGCGCCTCCGGGACCGCCGCCGACGCGGTGAAGCCCAAGGACGGCGACGATGACGCGGACAAACGCGGCGACCGCTTCGACGCGACGGTATAGTAAAAGGACAAAGCCAGGCGGTGCGGCTTCCCAAGGAGTTTCGCTTCGAGGGCAAAGAGGTCTACGTCAAGAAAACCCATAATGCCGTCATCTTGATCCCCAAGGACAATCCCTGGGAAAGCTTGCTGGCGAGCCTGGATCAGTTTTCCGAAGACTTCCTCTCCGACCGCCCTCGATCCCGTAATCAGCCCAAGGCGCAGGATCGGGAGTCCTTGTGAAATATCTTTTGCATACGGACATCTGCATTTACATCGTGAAACGGAAACCGGTCCAGGTGCTCCATCGGTTCGCGGATTTGGCGCCGGGCGACGTGGCCATCTCGTCCTTGACCCTGGCCGAACTTCAATTCGGCGTGGAAAAAAGCCTGGACCCCGGCAGAAATCAAAACGCTTTGGAAGCCTTTCTGGTGCCGCTGGAAATTTCCTCCTTCGATGCCGGCGCGTCGCGCCATTATGGGCGGCTGCGATTCGCATTGGAGCGGGTGGGGAAGCCCATCGGTTCCATGGATATGCTGATCGCCGCGCATGCGCTGGATTTGGGCGTCCCTTTGGTCACCAATAACGTCCGGGAGTTTTCGCGGGTGCCGGGTTTGCGTCTGGACAATTGGACGAAAAAAGGCCACGCCTGATGAGCGGTTGGGACGGACGCGTATCCGGAGTCAAGCCCCGCCCCTGGCGCGTGGGCTCCCGTACCTTGGGAGTTACCCAGGACGGAAATCCGCTGCCCCTCATCATGGGTATCTTGAACGTTACCCCGGATTCCTTCCATGACGGCGGTCGCTACGCCACCTTGGAATCCGCCCTGCGCCGCGCCGAAGAACTGCTCGCCGCAGGCGCGGATATCCTGGACATCGGCGGCGAATCCTCGCGGCCGGGAGCCGAATCCGTTGACGAGGCCGTGGAGCTGGCGCGCACGCGCCCGGTGGTCGCAGCCGTGGTGAAAGCCTTCGGCTGTGTCGTGTCCATCGATACCGTCAAGTCCGGCGTGGCCCGCGCGGCCTTGGACGAGGGCGCCTTGATCCTCAACGACATCAGCGCCCTGACCTTCGATCCCATGATGCTGGAATTACCCCAGCGCTACGGCGCGGGCGTCGTGTTGAACCACATGCTGGGCACTCCGCGCACCATGCAGGCCGCGCCGCATTACGGCGACGTGGTGGCCGAAGTGCGCGATTATTTAATGGGCCGCATCCAATTGCTCGCGGCCTTAGGCGTGCCCAAGGATCGCATCGCGGTGGATCCGGGCATCGGCTTCGGCAAACGCCTGGCGGACAATTACCGTTTGGTCAACGAAATGGAATCACTCGACGTCCTGGGTTGTCCCATCCTCATGGGCATGTCGCGGAAATCCTTCATCGGCAAAACTGCCGGTCTCGAAACTTCCGACCGCCTTATCCCGAGCGTGGCCTTGGCCGTGCTGTCCGCCCTCAAAGGCGCGTCCATCTTGCGCGTGCACGACGTGCGTGAAACGCGCGAGGCGCTGGCCATGGTGGGGGCCGTGCTAGGGTAACGTGTATGATACCTGGGTAACGTATACGATACGGGGGAGGCTCCGCCTACCCCCCGCTGCGGCCCGTTTCCACCCGTTCTCCGCGTTCCGGACCCGTCAACCGCACCGTCCCCGGGCCTCTGCTTCCCCACCGTCGCAATCGCCTCCGACCCGGGCCATCCTTGCTGGGGCGGAGTACGCCTCGCCGGGTCCTTTCGCCGCTTCCGAACGCGCCCAAAGCGCGGTTTTTCGCCTTGGTTTGCCCGGCGGAAAACCACATCCTGCGCTAAATTATCAATGCGTTGGGGTTGAAATCCTCTCCAACTCCCACAACCAGGGGACAATCCGATGTACGCAAAATCATTCCTGCGTTTCCTCAGCGCATGCCTTGCCGCCGTAGGCTTTACCAACGCGGCCGGTACCTTAACCCAAATCACGGATTTCGGCGCGAACCCCGGCGGAACCTTCATGTATCTGTACACGCCCGTCACGGTCGCGGCCAAACCGGGAATCGTAGTCGCCGTCCATCATTGCCAGGGAACGGCCCAAGGTTATTACGGCGAGACCTCGAGTTTCGCCGCGCTGGCGGACAAGTATGGCTTCTATATGATCTACCCCGGCGCCAACCATCCGGATTTGGCCGCCGATCAAAAACAATGCTTTGACGTATATTCCACGGAGGCTTTAACCCACGACGGCGGCAGCGATCCCACCAGCATCGTGAACATGGTCAAGTGGGTAGTGAAAAACAAGAACGCGGATTCGACGCGCGTGTATGTGCTGGGCTCCTCTTCCGGCGCGATGATGACCAATGTGATGGCCGGGTCCTATCCCGACGTGTTCAAGGCCGGCGCGGCCTACTCCGGCGTGCCTTTCGCGTGCTTCGCCGGGACGGGTCCATGGAGCAACACGTGCGCCGCCGGCAAATTGTTGCATACGCCGCAGGAGTGGGGCGACTTGGTGCGGGCGGCTTATCCCGGTTATACCGGACCCCGGCCGCGCATGCAATTGTGGCACGGCGATCAGGACGGGACCCTGTCCACGCCCAACTTTAACGAGGAAATCGACGAGTGGACCAATGTGCTCGGCGTCGCACGCGCGCCCAGCGATTCCGTGGTCGGTTCCCCCAAAGCGAATTGGATTCATACGAAATACAAGGACGGGAAAGGCGTGGTCCAGGTCGACGCCATATTGGAAGTGGGTCTCGGCCATGGCACGACCATGTTCGCCGATTCCACCATCAAGTTTTTCGGCCTCGATCAACCCGCCGCAGTGGCCGTCGGTTCCGCGCCGGAAAACTCCCTTGCCGGTTCACTTCACGCCGTCCCGTTCGCGGGTGGAATGCGGTTCACGGCGCAGGCCGCCGGGTATGGGAATCTTTCCCTGGATATTTTCTCCGCCGCCGGAAGACGCGTGGCGACGCTGCATGGCGAATCAGTTTCGAACGGGACGTTGGAATTCTCCTGGCAAGCTGGGGAATCGGTATCCCTGGCTGCTATGGGCTCTCCGGCCTCGCCCGGCGTGTATTTCGCCGCCTTGCGCAGGGACGGCCGCTCCGCATGCGGAATCCCTTTCGTCCTCACACGCTGAAAGCGGAACCGCTTCGTTCGCAGACTCCGTCCTGGCCATATTGGCCAAGCCCCTCTCTGGCAGTTTCGCGGGAATCCGTAATAAAATCCGCATCATGTCGTTTCGCTCCGCAGGAAAGGATTGCCTATGGCGAACCTTCGCTTGATCCGGCCCGTCACCTTCGCCGCGCTTGCGCAGCTCGGGATTCTCCACCGTCGTTCTCCATTCGCATTGGTAGGTATCCATCAAGCCTTGCATTTCCCGTTCCAGCTCCGCGCAGATCCCCAGGGAATCCTCGGATGATCACGTCCTTCAGCTTGTCCAGGCCGCCCTCCAGCTTGTTGAACCAGACCGAGGTGCGCGTCAGCCGGTCGGCGGTGCGGATGTAGTACATCAGGAAACGATCGATAAAGCGGATGGCGGTCTCCTCATCCAGATCCGCCGCGATCAGTTCCTCCCAGATGTCCGGCAATTGATCCACGCGCGCGCCGAAAAGATCGATGCGCTGTCCGCCGGTGATTTTGGAGCAATCGGCCTGAATAAAGAACCCCGCGGCAAGCCACGGGGTATTGAATACAAATTCAGGAATCGAATAACGAAAGCTGCTCATCTCTATGCAACTGCTTGTATTCCTTAGCCCGGCCTTGATTCTGCACGTAAGCCCTTATGGATTCTTCGTTGCCTCTCTGGCCCACCGTGTTTATAAAATATCCGTCTGTCCAAAATTCTCCGCCCCAAAGCTGCTTCTTCACTGCCGGAATACGTTTGAAAATCTCCTTCGCTGTAATGCTTTTTACCGTTCGGGCTATCTTCGTCGGGCTATACATGGGTACTGACTGGATCAAAAAATGGACGTGGTTCTTATCCGTTCCAATTTCAAGGAAGTTTATTTCGTACCGTTGTGAAATCTCAAGACAGATTTTCTTAATCTCCTCGTCTACCTCAGCAGAAAAAATGACTCTCCGATACTTCGCTGGGCAAACAAGATGATACATGAGAACGGACGCACTGTGCTTTTTATGGACGAAGGTGCTCATCCGTCCATTTTAGGAAAATTGCAAGCCGCAGCAAGCTGCGGGGAATTGACCCAAGTGATTAAAAATTCTCTGACCTGACAAAATGACCAGAAGGCTCCATTGACGTGGTTTTGATCCTGACCCTATTCTGCGAAACGTAGGAAAAGCCATCGTTCGCTAATACCGATTACCATGAAAGGCCACGCGGATGATCCTGGACGTGGACGGATTGTTGCAAAGCTTGAAGGCCGTACCCGCCGCGGCATAATGCGCGGGCAAGGAAAGGAAGGATGATACCGATGACTGAGAATCAAAACGGAGGCGTTACGGCGGCCCCGATAGCCAAGGCAGGGAAATACCTCACCTTCCAAATGGGGAAGGAGGTCTACGGCATCGAGATCCTGAAGGTGCAGGAAATCATCGGGATGATGCCGGTGACGCGGGTCCCCAGGACCCCGGACTTCGTGCGCGGAGTGATCAATCTGCGCGGCAAGGTGATCCCCGTGATCGAATTGCGCCGAAAATTCTGTATGGAGACCCGCGAGGATACCGACCGGACTTGCATCGTAGTGGTGCAGGTTGCGGGCGCGGCGGGTATGGTCACCATGGGCTTGCTGGTGGACGAAGTTTCCGAGGTTCTGAACGTGGGCCAGGAGCAGATCGAAGCGCCCCCTTCTTTTGGGGTCGGTGTGGATACCGATTTCATATTGGGGATGGGCAAGGTGGGTCAGAAGGTGTTGATGTTGCTGGACGCGGACAAGGTACTGTCCAACGAGGAATTGGTGTTGGCCATGCAAAGTAAGACCGCAGAAGGAAAAGGAGACTGAAGATGTTTAAAGGAATGAGCTTGAGTGCGAAATTGTATGCCGGATTTGGCGCGGTGCTGGCGATAGCCGTGGCTTTGGGTGTGTTCGCCTATACGCGCCTGGTGAAGATTAATGCGGAAGCCAAAGAGATTACCGCGGATTGCCTGCCCGGACTTTTCCTGTCCGAGGAAATCCAGAAGCAGACTGAGGAGAACATGCTCCTCACGGCTAGGCACATCCTCGCCGATGACAAGGCGGAGATGGAGACCATCGATAGGGATATCGTTAAGGTGAAAGAGGAAATCGACAAGCTCTTGCAGGATTACGCAGCGGTCGGCAATACCGCCAAGGACCACGAGGCGCTCGCGAAGATCGGGTCGGCCCGGGAGCGTTTCGTCGCCATCCGCAACCAAAGCATTCTGCCGGCCAGCCGGTCGGGCAAGAAGCCCGAAGCGGAGGCTGCCTTCAATAATCAATTGCTTTCCGCTTACGGGGACTACTTAACGGCAGTACAAGCCCTCGTCACCGACAACAAGGAGAGCGGGGACAACTCCGGGACGGAGATCATGGGCGCCACTTCGGCCGCCAAGTCCGGCATCCTTTTTGGCCTGCTGGCCGCCGTGGCCATGGGCGCCAGCGTCGGCATCTTCCTCAGCCGCTCCATCTCCTTTGCCTTGAGCCAGGTCATCACCACCTTGTCATCGGGCAGCGAGCAAGTGGCTTCGGCTTCCAACCAAGTGAGCCAGTCCAGCCAGCAGATGGCCGAAGGCGCCAGCGAGCAAGCGTCTTCCCTCGAAGAGACTTCGGCCTCCCTGGAAGAGATGTCATCCATGACCAAGCAGAACAGCGATAATTCCCGCCAGGCCAACGCCATGGCGGTGGAAACCCGCAGCGCGGTGGAGAAGAGCCGCGAGGCCATGACGCGCATGGGCCAGGCCATCGGCAAGATCAAGGGTTCATCGGATCAAACGGCCAAGATCATCAAGACCATCGACGAAATCGCTTTCCAGACCAATCTTCTGGCCTTGAACGCGGCCGTGGAAGCGGCGCGGGCCGGTGATGCGGGCAAGGGCTTTGCGGTGGTGGCCGAAGAGGTGCGCAACCTGGCCCAGCGCAGCGCCGAAGCGGCCAAGAACACGGCTGCCCTTATCGAGGAAAGCCAACAGAACGCCAACAACGGCGTGGCGGTCTCCGGCGAAGTGGGAGGCATCCTCTCGCAGATTGTGGAGAGCGTGCAGAAACTGACCCAGCTCATCGGCGAGGTTTCGGCCGCGAGCGAAGAGCAAAGCAAGGGTATCGAACAAATCGGCACGGCCGTGACGCAGATGGACAAGCTGACCCAGTCCAACGCGGCGAACGCGGAGGAATCGGCCAGCGCCAGCGAGGAGTTGGCCGCACAGGCCAAGGAGTTGGGCGACATGGTGCAAGTGCTGGTGGGTATCGTAAAAGGTGCGGGCGCCCAGAGTGCGGGAAACCTAGCTACAGCTTCCTATGCGGCCCATAGGCCTCTGCCGCGCGCCGCCACGCCGGTTGCCGTGCCGGCCTCCCGCAAAGCCGGGAAGGTCGCGTCCAAGCCGCGCGGCGATTGGTCGCCGGTCTCGCACAGCAAATCTGATCAGGTCCACTCCAACGGACACCCGTCCCTTGCGGCCGCCGTCAACGGGCATGCGGTCCATCCGGAGCAAGTCATTCCCATGGACGATGGGGATCTGAAGGACTTCTGAGCGTGGGCCGTAAACAGGGTGTTGAAAAAGTCCCCGCGCAGCCGACCGACGCCTGTGTGAAATTTTTCAACACCCGTTAAGATCGAGCCAGCAGATGGCCGAAGACGCCAGTGAACAGGCCTCCTCCCTGGAAACGACCTCGGCCTCCCTGGAAGAGATGTCCTCCATGACCAAGCAGAACAGCGAAAACCCCCACCCAGGCTTCGCCATGGCCATATTGGCCAAGCCCTTCCCTGGTAGTCCGAAACAATTCCATGATAAAACCCGCATCAAGTCGATTCGCACCGCATGAAAGGATTGCCCATGTCGCAGAGTGGATTGATTCCGGCCGTCATCGTCACCGCGATTTCATTGCTTTTGTCCCCCGGCTATGCCGGGCCAGGCCGGGCCGAAGCGGACTCGGCAGCCAAATCTGGTTCCACCGAACCGAGCAGGGCCGCCGCAGCGGAGGAAAAGGAGGCCATGGAAATCGGCGGTCTCCTGACCTTGGACGGCGCCAACCCATTCAAGAAGTGGGAAAATACGCAGGCGGATTTGAGCCGTGTGGAATTGTCCTCCATCGTGCATGTCGCTCCCAACATGGAAGGGTCGGTGACCTTGATGGCGGCCGACAAGCCCGATTCCATCGTCCTCTACCAGGCCGTGGGCCAATGGACTTTACCGCAAGGCAGGGTTATCTTCGGCCGTCAGGCCTTCAACGCCAGCCTCTTGACCACGCGCATCGTCAGCCTGCCGCTCATGTTCGAACTTGGCGAGGTCCGTGACGATGGCGTTACTTTGATCACCACGCGCAAGAAACTGAACTTCGGTTTCGGCCTTTCCTCTCTGCCCACCGGACCGGATTCGAATCGCACCTATAATCCCATCGTCATCCTGAACGCCGATTTCACCCCTGAAGGCCAACTCGCGCGGCTGGCCATCCAGGCTTCGCGCCTGCGCCAGGTCGTCGACGGGGCGGTCAATTTATCCTTCGGGCGAATCCTGCTGGATATGGAAGGCATGTGGCGCATCCAGGACGACGACGACGTGGCCAAGGGAGGTTTCGCTGCGGGCCTAGCTTACAACTTCACCGAGATGTTCGCCTTGGCTGGCCGCTGGGACGGGCTCGGCGATGAAAACAACGGCGTGGACCATCAACGGGTGGCGGGTTGCTTGACGATTACTTTTCCGGAACACGTTTTCGGAGCGGGCGAAGTGGCTTGGGACGAAAAAGACGGCATGGTATTCGATTTGCAAATGGGCCTGCAGTCCACGCTCAAGCTGCCGGGTTTTCAGCATAAAACCTTGTCGAAATAATCGGCGCGCATTCGCTTCTTTCATCCACCTTGAGGCCCGAGGCTGAGCCCGCAGGTTGAACGCTTGGAACCCATTTTCCGATCGCTGCATCAGCCCATATTTTCCTGTTTACCAGTGGTAACCGGGTCAATCGAACTACCGGCTCTGGGCCTGTTGTTTTGGGCTAAATATCGGAAGTCCGTATTTAGGAGGTGGTGAATTTGAAAAACCCTAAAAATGATCCGCAACATGGACATAACGCTTCAGTATATATTTCATGCGATGGACGTCGCGAAAGGACTCTTTAAAACGCGACGCGGAAATGCCATTCGGAATAAAAATGTTAAAATGGAAAACGTATTTCCTGAGACGTTTTAAATTCAAATATCATGGATCGTTGCAGCCGGGATCGGTTTTTCCGGCGCAGCGATAAAAGCCCGGCGTGAACATCGGAAACTGATCCGTGAATTTTCCTGGGTTGTTGGATAAAAATTGAGGGGGTAGTGGGATGGGCTTGAAGGCTGAATATTTACGCGTGAAATTGATAACTATGGGTGCATTGTTTTTCGCAGCGGTTTTGCAGGCGCAGGCCCAGACGTTGGACCTCAAAGGTCGAGTGGTGCAAGCGAACGGCACCCCTATCTCCGGCGCCGTGGTGGTGTTGAAGACGAAAAAGGATTCCACGGTAACTGCCGCCGACGGCACTTTCGGCTTCGGAAGCAACGTATCGTTGGGGCACGGAGCGGGGATCGCGTTCAAGTATAGCCTGGACGCCGGTTTCCTGGCGATCGATCTCAATACGCCTTTGGATTTGCAAGTTGAAATCGTCGATGGCGCAGGCCACCTGCAAGGCCGCATGAACAGGCAATTGGGACAAGGACATCACCGTATCGCCTTGGACGACGCCATGCCCGCCTCCAAAGGCGACGCGGGATTATTTTTCTTGCGGATGCGGCTGGGCGGGGAAACCTTCACCCATCCGTTCTACAATTCCGGAAACGGTTCCACCGGATCGGTTTTCGCGCCGCCGGCTCGAATGGCCGCAGCCAAAAGTGCCGCGACCGTCGACACGCTGCGGATCCGCAAATCCGGTTACCAGGATATCGTGAAGGAGATCACAAGTTATACCGCCGGCAATCTGGGCGACCTGACGATGACGGCCGTGTCCGCGGATGGATGGGTCAATCTCTTCAACGGCAAGGATCTTTCGAACTGGACTCCGCTGATTCATCAATCCAAAGTCGGGATCGACACCAGCAACACCTTCCGGCCCGATCTGGAAAATAACGGGATCCGGGTTTCCTATGATAAGTATACGGGCGATTTCGGCGGCGGTAATTGCAAGTGCGGGCTCCTGTATTACAACAAGTTGCTTACCAATTACCGCATCCGGGTGACCTATCGCTTCTTCGAGCCGCAGGTGATGCCCGGTCCGCCGAGCTGGGGAAAGAATAATTCCGGCCTGATGATATTCGGCATCGATCCGGCCAAGGTGACCGGGGATCCGGTGTACCCCCCGATTATGGAGATCCAAATATTGGGCAATCCTAGCGGCGGCGGCTCCACCAACGGAAATTATTGCGATATGGGTTCGTTCGTCAATCCGACCATCACAGCGACACACACCGGCAGCTGCGGAAACAACAAAGACAGTAAAGCTCCGGGTTCGGGCAAACCTTCGCCTCAGCCCGATGTATGGACTACGCTCGAGGCCGACGTGCATATCACGGGCGATACCAAGGTGTACCAATGGCCCGATACCACCAATGCGGTCCTGATTGTCAGCAACCCTAAATACGGTTCGCAAGCGGTTACGGGCGGATACCTAGCATTGCAATCCGAAAGCCAGCCCATCGTGTTCAAGGACATCTTGCTCAAAGAGCTGCCGTAGTAAACTCCGGCGCGGTTCCGACTTTCTTTCGAAGGTCCCGGGACCCGCTCCTTTCCGACGCCCGGCACATCCCCGCCGGTCGACCTGTTCAGTACCTCATCCGCCTCGACCCTGCGCCCTTTCCCATAGCGACCCCTGGGCGGGGTCGCTCATGTTCTGACAACACAACGATTTCCTGAGGTTTTTTTGGGTTATCAGGACCAAGTGGGATGGCATTCACCTTTTTCCCGGGATTCAGGTTTGTGATTACCCTCACGTCTTGGTAAAGTAAATCTAATGGTCGAAAAATCAGGCTGGGTGGATATTGGATTATACGACGGTAACGGAGTGCGCCTGCAAACTTTGGCCAAGTCAGAAATGGCCGCCGGGCCTCAAAGCGTTTTGTTCTCCTCGAATAAGCGAAGAACGGGTCAATTCTATCTGAGACTCCACACAGCGGGATCGAGCGATGTCCGGAAAGTTTTTATCCAAAACTAATCCGGTCGAAAATCCTTTATTGTCGCTGCGCTCGGACGATGACGGTTTTCACCCATCCGGCGCGCGCCTTTGAAGTCGCCGAATTTTCCGGTGACAATACGGTGACAGTGCCCGCTAATGGTTCTCGTGAACGTCCTTCACCTTCTCGAACGTGCGCAGTCCGCCCAGACCCAACATCCCGAACAAAAGCGTAGTCAGGGTGGTGGTGTCCAAAGGCGGCGGCACTTTCCAACCGAAATTTTCCGACGCCCAGGTCAGGAAGGTGTAGATCAGGAATTGGTAGCCCAGGCCGGTCACGCACATCCAACCCACCGCCGGCCGCCAGCCCGCGACGAACCAGTTGGTGCTTTTGGCCTCTTCCTTGTTGATGTCGATTTGGCCCAGGGCCAGCGAGGATTCGAGCTTGGCGGTTTCCAGTTGGAAATTCAATTCCGCCTTCTCTGTTTCCAATTTTTTTTCCATGCGCTCATCGTCGGAGGTGAACAGCTTATCCAAAGCTTCGCCCGTGTCTTTGACGATATTGCCGCCGGAAAAAAGTTTGCCGATTAAACTTAGCGGATTCATGCCGCACTCCCTTCCAATGAACGCCGGATCCAGCCCAACAGGAACCGTTCCTGGGTCCTGTCCTTCATGCAAATATTCACGTAGCGCGCGATTTTTCCGATAGTGAAATTGGCCAGGAACTCATGCTCGCTCAACGCGTTCAGGGCGGCGAGGGACTCCGTGTCCAAAATGCCGTCGGCGTTCAATCCCAAGGAGAACTGGGCCAGCCGAATGGCGGTTTTCGCGCCCATGTTTACGGCCGTATCGAACAGGTTTTCCGCCACCGCTTGCGACTGAATCGAATCGCCGCGCACCTTGTCCCAGAAATCGGTTTTATAAATCCCCTTCGCTTGCTCTTCCGTCAACGCGCGGATATTGACCATCGGATAGCTGCGTTGGGCACTGCCGTATTTGTCTGCGCGCCTGCACGTAACCTAAGCGTTACGGGGGATTATTCCGTTTGCCGAATTCAGAATGCGAAGAATCGACGCAGGCTCCACTTTTGCCTGGCGGGAACTTTTTCGGCAACCTGAGTGGGTTTCCTGGATAAGACCTGAACCTAGGGGACCGGTCGGCGGCACAAAGTGCTTCCGGGTTAAGGCCACTGTTGCTGCGAAACGATTGCATTTGCTTCAGGTTTTCCCAGGTTCGGGAAGAACTGAATTTTGGGAACCAAATTTTATCGTTTAGGGTACATTGGGTCGCCACGCGAGGTTACAGCTCGAACTCCGTCCCTTAAAACGGCATCTAACAGATGTTCCCCGATCTTGCCTGAGCGGACCCTCGGCGAGCCTGTAAGGGCGAAATTCAAGCGAGTTTCTCATGAGTTTCCAGGGAATATTTTCCACGAAAGGAACCGATGTCCAGAGATGAATATCTCGGTCAAACCCGAAGCATTGCCGTCGCCTTGTTTTCCTGGGCGGTCTTGGCCACCGTATTAGCCGCCCTTTGTATCGTTTGCGTCCCGGTGCAGGCCGAGGACCCGATTATCCTTACCGGCGTGGTGCGCGATTTCCAGGAGCTGCAGGAAAAGAGTGTTGACGGTGGACATCCGGACTTCAATCCCAATTGGGACACGGTCACGAAAAATGAAAACTGGGGTTGCTTCGATCGCCCGGAAGCGGCCAAGGGCGCCATCCAGGATGCGATTGGAAGCACCGATCCGAATCCGGACCATCTTCCCGGTTTGGTCCCTTTCGATCGGGATGGTTTCACGCCTTCGCTTAAAGCCGGGTACGATACCGCGCCGAATTGCTTCCGCAGCCGGTTCAACGAGTGGTATACCACGCGCACGCCGGACATCAATCGCGCCTTTTTCGTCGATTTGCCATTCGTGAAAAGCGGCAATACCTACACCTATGACAGCCCGACGTTTTTTCCGCTGGACAGCGCCAACTTTCCCAACCTGCGGCCGCAGGTGCCTTCGGTCACCACCACTTTCGGCAACCGCCAAAGCGGCCTGAAGGACGGCGTGGATCTGGGCTCGCACAATTACGGGTTCACCTTCGAATTCCATTCGCGTTTCACCTATAAGAAAAACACCGGGCAACAGTTCGCCTTCCGCGGCGACGACGACGTCTGGGTGTTCATCAACGGCAAGCTCGTCATCGATCTGGGCGGCATCCACGCCGCCGAATACGCGCAAGTCAATATCGACAACCTGGGCCTGACTGACGGCAGCGCCTACTTCTTGGATTTCTATTTCGCCGAGCGCCGCATCGTCAGCTCGCAGCTGACCATCACGACCTCCCTGGTCCTTAAAAATTCCGACGTGCCCGTGGATCCGGTGCCCGTGAAAGCCGTGGAAGGGTGGCTTTACGATCGCAATGGGGACGGCATCGCCGACAAGGCCGTGATCGCGCTCGACAAGCATCCGACCAAGGATCCGACGCAATTCGAATTAAACCTGGCGGGGGAGACCGAACGGGGTAATTGGAAGATCACTTCGGATGGAAACGTGACGGATACGATTTTGTCCAATGGCCAGTTCTTCACCAAAGCCGTGACGGGATGGGACGAAAAGGATCCGGCCAACCAGGGCACGGCCTTGGCCGAACCCGCCACGGGCTTACTGGCAGGGACTTTTCCTCTGCATGATCGCATCGGACCAGTCATCGCTTCCGCCGTAAAAACCATTTTGGATACATCCATAACCGATCTGCCCTCGGCTGTTTTGGTGATTCGCTTTTCCGAACCCGTGAAAGTCGACGCCGCCGGCGTTTTTAAATTCCAAGACCCGACCGGCAAACCCGTGCTGGTGGATTTGACCCAATTCCATCCGGACTCGTCCGTGAACGGATACTCCACCTCATGGACCTTTACCATCTCGCCCAATTCGCCCGTCGTCCCGGGGGAAGGCTATCAAGTCGCCATCCTGGGCCTATCCCAGGTGACGGACGCGGCCGGCAATCCCGCCCATCCCGCTAATCCTTTCCGGGTCATCCACGCCAAACCACCTGCCATCATCATCGGCGATTTGCACGCGGAAAAACCCGTGACCCAGCAGGGAACCAAGCCCGATCCCGTCTCCGTGAAAAATCCTTTCGTCCTGCTCACGAGCAAGGACGTCACGGCGGACAAAAAGACCTACATCCCCTTGCATCCGGAAACGGCCGAGGATTGGATTCGCCGCAGCACGCCGGACCAGGGCGTGGACGGCCTGGTGGTGTTCGGGTTCAAGCTGTCGGACCCGGCGCAATTGCAATTGACCATTTTCAACAACCTGGGCGAATTCATCAACAAGACCCAAATTGAAATCACCAAGGAGGATTTGCGTTCCGGCAAGTTGGCCCGCGATCCGGCCACGCGCGCTTTCCTACTGCGCTTCGCTTGGTATCCCGTGGCGGCGGACGGAAATCTGATCTCGACGGGAGCGTACATTTTGCGATCGAAATTCCGGTACGGTTTGGATCCGAGCGACAATGTGGCCCCGGGATCGGATATTAGGACCACGCGTTTCGGATTTTTACGCGGCGGGAAAATCGAAGGACTGGGCGTCCGATAATTATCCGATAGCGAATCATTACCTTATTCGAGCAATGATTCCAATTCGATTTCCAATTCCGAAATTCCTTCCAAAAGGATTTCTACAGCCACCAGCGCGGCACTAATCGCTTTTTGATTAAGCCCGGCATCGCGGTGCGTCCGTTCCTTCGGGTTTCGGCCTATCCGTTTGGCCCGCTTGGGATCTGCAGCTTCCTTCGCCAGGGCCTTTGCAAAATTTTGTTCGGAATTCGGTCGCGTCGTTTCGCCTTCGACTCCGATAACGGCGGGCAACGGCTTTTCTCCCACCACGCCAAGTTCGATTCCGAACAGCGCGGCCAAATCCCCGTCCGCTTCTTTCATGCGCGCGGATTCGCCCGAGCCCTTCGCCTGCAGTAACCTCTGGGTTTCCCCCTGAACGGCATGGGAAACCAAATCCTCCAACTCGATTTTACGCAGGCGGAAGAAGTGTGCTGCGTCGCGATCGAGTCGGGATCCCACTCCGTACAGCGTGGCGGCTACGTGTTTGCACAGCCGGGCCGAATCCGGACACGAGCAGGAAAAACGGATGCCGCCGGGGCTGGGGAACAAACCGGTCTTTGCCGCAGTCAAAAGCTGAACCATGTCTTCGGGGAATCGGCCGGACAATAAGGCCTCGGTCGAATCGAGTTTGCCCGCGCAGGCTTGGGTCAAGTGGGCGCGCGCATTCGCGTCCATGGCCGTGATGGAAATCTTCACTTCGTAAGGCTGGGCTTGGCTGCCCTGCACCAGCGCCGCTACCGATCCGGGCTCGATGCGTAAATCGATTACGCTGCCGTGGCGCGCGTAGCTTCGGCCGCGCGGCAAGCGGTTGGAATAATCCGCATAGCTTTCCAGGTTTTGGTTCCAGGCCTGGCCCCACCAAGTGAGGGCGAGCGCACCGTCGATGACGACCGGATCCAGGTCCTGTTTGCGACCCAGTTTTTCCGCGGCCTTCAGAGCCTTGGTCCTCCTCTCGTCCACGGACATCGTTTTGGGAAAGCGGCTCCAGAAGCTATTGCGAAATCCCATCTTTTCATTCCTCCCGGGAATCCAATGTGAACATTTGCACGATTTGCGTGTCACTCATTTCCGTGATCCAATCCTCGTTGCCGGAAGGCAGGATGTCCCGGGCCAACTGATGCTTGCTTTCGATCAGGGCGTCGATTTTTTCTTCCAAGGTGCCGCGCGTGATGAACTTGTGGACCATGACATTCTTGGTTTGCCCCATGCGGAAGGCGCGATCCGTGGCCTGGTTTTCCACGGCCGGGTTCCACCATCGATCGAAATGCACCACATGGTTGGCGCGGGTGAGATTCAAGCCCGTGCCGCCGGCTTTCAAGGACAATACGAGAAAGGGAATATAGGCATCGCCTTGGAAGGCGTCGACCAAGGCGCGTCGTTTCCCCACCGGCGTAGCGCCGGTTAAAACCAGGCCGGGGCGTCCAAAAATTCCCGCGAGGTAATCGGAAAGGGGTTCAGTGATTTCGGCGTATTGCGTGAAGAGCAACAGGCGTTCATGCTTCTCCAGGATGGGTTCGCAGATTTCGCGGAGGACGGAAAACTTGCCGCTGTCCGCTTCCTTATAGCCGCCTGAACCCGAGTAATGATCGGGGTGATTGCATACTTGTTTGAACTTGGTGAGAAAGGCCAGAATCAATCCCCGCCGTTTCATGCCCACGGTTCCTTCCAGCGCCTCCTCCAACTTATTCACCAGGCTGCGATAGAGCGCGACTTGTTTTTTCCCCAAGGCGGCGAACACCTTGCGTTCCACTTTGTCGGGCAGATCGGGCAGGAGGGACTTGTCGGTTTTCAGACGGCGTAGAATGTACGGTTGCACCACGCCGCGCAGACGGCCATAGCCTTCCGGGTTTTCCTGGAGATGCCGCGTACGTTTGCGGAACTCATCCGCGCTGCCCAATAGGCCGGGATTCAGGAAATCGAAAATCGACCACAAATCGAACAACCGGTTTTCCACCGGCGTTCCCGTCAGGACCAGGCGTCGATCGCCCGTCAGGGCCTTCACGGCGCGGGTTTGCAGGGAGGACAGATTTTTGATGGCTTGCGCTTCGTCGAGGATTATCAAACTCCACTTCCGCTTTTTGATCCAGGCCAAACGCTCGATCATGCCGTAGGTCGTCACGACGATATCGGCGGATTTTTTGGAAGCGGATGTTTTCTCGCCCGTTCCCGGCGGCTCCTTTTCGAAAGCGGAATGGGCTGCGGATATGCTCAACTCGGGCGTGAACCGGGCCGTTTCTGAAATCCAATTGTGGAGTAAGGAGGCTGGAGCCACCAAAAGGACGCCCAGCGATTCCTGTGACTTCGCGCCGTGCGGAGGGCTGACGCGCTTCATAGTGCCGTGCGTAGATGACCCGTGCGGGTCGAGTTGCGCATCCTTAAGGCTTTGCAGCAAGGCCAAAACCTGCACGGTTTTTCCCAGGCCCATATCGTCGGCCAGGCAAGCGCCGAAGCCGAGTTGATGGAGGAAGTGCAACCAATTGAGGCCCAACTGCTGATAAGGCCGCAACGCGCCCTGGAAGGCCGGGCCCGGTTGGACGCGCCGGACCAGATTCGGGTTGCGCATTTTATCCATCAACCCCGTGAGCCAAACGCCGGCGGAGGTTTCGATGTCTTCGCCTTCCAGTCCCAAGGGCGATTTCCCTGCGGCGCCACCGAGCAGCTTCAGGGCTTCGGCCAAGGTCATCTTTCCGCCCTTGGTCAGCTTGCGCGCGCGCGTGAACAGGTCTAGGCTCCGGCCGATTTTCTCCGCGTCGACCACGACCCATTTGCCTTTGATGAGGGCCAACTCCTCACCCGCCTCGGCCAACTTTTGCAGCTCGACTTCTGTCAACGTTTCCCCATCCAGGGTCAGTTCCGGACGAAAGTCCAAAAGCGCGTCCAGGCCCAAACCCGCCGCCGCAGAGTCGCCGACCAGCAAGCGCATGCGCGGGCCTTTCCTCGCGCCGCGCCACCAATCGGGAATGCGGCACAGGATTCCGGCCTCGGAAAAAATTTCCAAGTCCTTCAGAAAGCGATGCGCTTGGGTGGGAGTCCAGGCCAAAGGATGGAAAACCTCTCCCGACTCCAAAAGTTTTTTCAGCCAGGAACTTCCCCGGGCCGCGCGGTGGATGGCCTTCAGGGCCTGCAATTGCTTACGCGGGTCGCCTTGGAACTCTTCCAGCGCATGACGCAGCGGAAGGTGCCGGGCCCGGCCCTTGGTCCCGACATGCGTGCCGTAGGTGGCCAGGAACGCGAAGGGGAATTCTCCCGTCCGGTTTTCCACCAGGTGAAAATGGATGCGTCCGATCTCCCGCTCCGCTCCGGAGTGGGAATTGAACCAGTCTTCTACGGAGAGCGAGGTAGCGGCAATGTTACTATGAAAGGCGACGTGCAGTTCATTCCAATATCGATTCAGGACATCGGATCCCAGATATTCGGACCCGGACATCGGCGGCGCAGATTCGAGCAAGAGCCGGACGTCCTCATCGGAAAGTTGTGCCCGGGACTTTTCACGCAGGGTTTCCACTTCCGGCAAGAGCAGCATTTTGCGGCAGAACAGCGCGGAGAAGTCGCGCCAAAAACGCAGCGAAGGATGCAGGGGCAGCGAGGAATTCGCCAGGCCCAGCTTGATCAAGAACGTTGCCGGGCTCTCGGCAAAGGCCGACTCCAAATCGTTTTCCAAATCCAGCAATTCTTTGGGAGAAGGCGCGGATGACGACTCGGATTCGCGTTCCAGAGTGAGGATGGCGCCGGGTTGGAGCGCTAATGCAAGCCGGAAACCTGTGGACATCGGTGGAAAAGTAATCAAGACGGCGGCCATCGGTTGGCACAAGTGGGGGGAGGGAGGCTGGAATTCAGGGGCTTTGGGTAGGTGGGTTGAGGCTGGAGAGCGGGGATATTGACGGGAAAGGGGTTCGCTTTAACTGCGCGCCCTGGTCTTGAAAAGGATGGGTTTACCCTTTGCATCCCCGGCACCCGGGCGTTGCCGCTCATTGCGAGGCGGTGTATAATAAAGCATACCCGATGAAAATCCCTCCGAAGCGATAACCCGCGATCCCCTTGATTATTACGGGGGACTGAATTCACTGGTGTTGAAAATGATTCCCAATGGGGCGATGCGAGTACTGGGAGTCGGTTGCGCAAACGGTAATTTGGGAGCGGCCGTCAAAGCCCGCAATGCCGGTACTTATTATGTCGGCATCGAATTATACGAAGCGGCCGACAAGCGGGCCGCGAAAAGGCTCGACAAGGTTTTTGTTTCCGACGTCGAGCGATTTGATTGGTCGCGCCTCGCCGGCAACCGGTTCGATTGTATCGTCTTTGCGGATGTTCTTGAACATCTGGTCAATCCAGGGGATGTGTTGCGCTCGGCCATATCCCTCCTTGCGCCGGATGGAAACGTGGTTTGCTGCCTGCCCAATGCATGCCACTGGTCCATCATCTCCGGACTGATCTGCGGCGACTGGTCGTATACGGAAACCGGCGTGCTCGATCGCACCCATCTCCGCTTTTTCACCTTGAAGAGTTTCAAAAAACTTTTGAACGATTGCGGAATGGAAACCGTCGATGAATCCAGATGGGTGAATGATTTCGATCTTCATGAATCCATGATCCCTTTCCTGCAATATCTGAAAGTCGATCCCCGCGCATTCAAGAAACGCTCGTCTTCCATCCAATTCGTGGTGCGGGCGCGATGGATCAAAAAAAATCCCGTGGCTTCATCCGCAATCCCAAATCGGGAAAAAACGATCGAGTCTACGGATTGGAAAAAGGCCAAGAAAACCATGGCGGTCGTGACGTGCGCCACCGATACTTTGAAGGTGACCGAAGACTTTTTGGCGTCCATCGCCGAATCCCAATCAGGCGAATTCGCGACCCAAGTCATCGTCGTGGACGACGCGACCACCAATGGCACGGCCGAACTGCTCCGGTCAGTCGCGGATAAGTATCCCTGGTTCCACGCCGTCCGAAACGACAATCCCACGGGGGTTACCAAAGCTCGCAACCGCGGAGCCGGCATCACGGACGCCAAAATCCTGGTTTTCCTCGATGGAAATTCCATCGTCCCGCGCGGGACTTTGGAAAAGATGGCGGAGTTTTTGGATGACGAAAGGGTCGGCATAGTAGGGCCGCAACTTCTCCACCCGAATGGAACCGTTTCCCATCCCGGAATCGTTTTCACTCCGGACGCCAGGGCCGTCCATTTATATTGTGGATTACGCGCGGACGATCCGAAAATCACCCAGCCCAAGGAATTGCCGGCTCTTACCTCGGCCTGTTTGATGATTAAGCGAAAGTTGTTCGAGGATCTGAACGGCTTCTCCCTGGAGGATCCGGTTTTCTATTCGGATTTGGATCTCTGTTTCAAGGCGCGGGAAAAAGGTTTGCTCGTTGTCTATCAAGCGGAAGCCAAGGTCATCCATGCGGAGGGCGGGAATGTCGCGGGTTTGATTCTGACTGAGGAGGAGTATCGCATCAGCCGGATGCTGTTCATCGGCAAGTGGAAGGACCTGATGCTGAAGGAAATGAAGTCGGATCCGGCCTTTTATTTATCGGGCCGGGATTTCCGACCCGCCGGGCGGTGACCACCCGCCTTCCATCCCCGCAAGGCATTATGGGACGGGGCTTCCAGCCCCAATCGCCGGGTTTCCGAACAACTGTAAAATCCCCCGACATAATTCGCACCGTACTTTGAGAGTTCTCGCGGCTTCCCGTTTTTTTTCGGCGCGATTCACAAACAATTCCAGGAATAAAATGGGTATCCAGATTATTTTTTAATCAGTATAAAATCCCGGCGGGCCTAGTGAGCGAGCGGCATAAAAGGAAAACAAACATGAAGACCAAACTCATCACCGCATTGGCCCTGACGGGACTTCTTTGCAACGGTGCCTTCGCGAACCTCATCGTCAATGGAAGCTTTGAATCCGGCCTTTCCGGCGGGTATGCGGAGCTCAGCGGCGGATCCACCGCCATCACCGGTTGGACCACCACCCAAAGCGGCGTCGAATGGTTCCAGCCCGCAGTCTACGGTCCCGGACTCGGCGGCGCGGCCGACGGACTCGCGGCGATCGATTTGGCCAACTACGTATATGTCGGCGGCGGCATCGAACAGACCTTCGCCACCACTGCGGGACAGACCTATAATCTCAGCTTCGCCGGCGGCAATGTCGTCTATGCCGGACGCGATGGCACGGGCCTCATCGACGTCCTCCTCGACGGCTCCATGGTCCAGAGCTTCGCGACCGGCACGTCCTCCACCTACATGACATGGCAGAACTTCGGATTGAGTTTCACGGCCACCGGAGCCACGACCACACTGGAATTCCAGAACAACCAGGATCCCTTCCTGCACTTCGCGGCCCTGGACATGGTCGACGTGGAATCGGCGACTTCCTCCGTGCCGGAACCCGGTACTCTCGCTCTGCTCGGCATAGGAATACTTGGGATGGGTTTCGGCCAACGCCGCCGTTCCAAGAAATAAGCCAGACCTCGCCCTAAGAATCAGAAACGCTCGTCTCCAATATTTCCGGAACGGGCTCTTTAACGACTATCCTGCTGATCAAACTGCCGTGCAATCTGACTTCATCCAGGCGGCAGGAATTGATCAGTTCGCCTTTGTACAAAGTCAGATCCGGGCAACTGTCGCACATTTCGATATTGCCGTTTTCCAAGACATCGGGGGGCTGAATGATGGATAGGGAAACGCCATAAAACTTCCGGAAGAACATCCACGGCCGCGACAAAAATTTCAGGAATACTTTTCTGACTTCCTTGTCCACCAGAGCCAGTAAAAATATCGATCGTCCAATGGGAGATTTTCCTCCGACCGAATAGGTTCCCTTTAACCAATGATGGCCCGACTGGACCAGCTCCATGCCGGCGGAACCAATCGATCCGACGATTTCATTGCCGGAACACAACGCTATCCCAATCAGCCATTTAATGGAAGTGTGGCCCTGGGTGCCGCCTAAATAACCGCCGGCGGAATAATTTTTGAAATGTGTTTTCAACAAACGAAACACATCCTGGGATTTTAAATAGGAATCACTGATGTCCGTGTTCGAGAGATATCCCAAATCTTTCTGGGAAAGTTCGAGCTTTCCCCCGTTGGTATAAAAATCGACGCCATCCCGGAGCATGGCGCCCCGGAGCGTGATGATGGTCAGTCCGCTGACCTTCCCGCGATTGTCGAGAACCCATTGAACCGTTTTGGGAACGTCTTCCAGGTTGCGCTTGGAAACCGTCATGTTAAAGTTGCATTTTACGCCGCCCACTTTATTGAGCAAGTCGGCGAACTTTTGCCGCAAATTAATCAGTTCGATTTCGTCCTTGCCGATCCAACCTTTCCGAACCTGGCCGGAATCCACATGGAAACTGATTTCGGTCAAACCCGCTTCTTTCAATTCTTGTAACAGTTTTTCGGTCAATGCCTGCCCATTCGATATGATGGTCGGCTTCAATTGTATCGATTGGATATAAGCTACGATCGCGACGATGTCCGGATGAATCAGCGGCTCGCCGCCCGCGAGATAGATGGTATCCACCTTCCGCCATTTCTTCATGAAATCGATTTCGGTTTTGATCGCCTCCAAAGTCTTATGGCCGTCCATGCGATTGCGATAGCAACCTTTGCAATAAATGTTGCACTTGTCGGTGACTTCCACCCATCCCACCGGATTGTCATTAATGCTCCAGGGAAACCGGTATAGGACTTCCTTATTCGGCGGCGGAATACTGAGATCGATAAACTTGCTCAGATCCGTTTCTTTATCCTTATGGACCACGTTTTCCGCATGATTATAAAGTTCGCGTAAGGATCCGTTCGCGTCGGTTTTTTCAGCGGACATGTTTTAACCTCTTTCTTTTCCAATCGCAAGAAATAAAAGGCTGATCGGAGTTTAAAATGGAAATTTAACACGGATAAAAAATGAAATTCGGGCGAAATTGTGACAGAATTACAAGTTGGGCGAAATAAGCAACAGGACGAACTTGAGCCGCTGCGTGGAGATTACAGAGCGGCTGCGCCGAGCGCCACGACATCCTCAAATCGGAGGTTGAAATCTTCCAACGCGCTTTCCCAGTCCGTGCGGATTTTCATGGTCACCGCCGGAGTCAGCCATTCCAACTCCATGAGAAATTCCAGCCAGGACGCCAGGTTGGTCAAGAGGGCGACGACGCGGTATTCCTGTTTATCGTCGTCATAGAGTCTGTGGCCAAAATAATGTTCGAGACTTTCGGGGTCCGGAATGAGATTGCGGCAGGGAAGATCCTGCCAATAGGCGGTAGCGTCCATGTCTTTCCGCTCGTCTTGGACCGGGTCCTCGATCCATGCGTTGATCGTATCACTGATTTCGCCGGCGGCGAGATCGGCCCGGGTCCAGGCAAGGTTTTTTTTCCTACGCAGATACCCTCGAAAGGCATGGATTAAATCATTAAGGCCGGTATGGAATGTGACCCACGAGTCGGAGTGCTTTTGCAACTCCACCGGTTCGGCCGAATAATCCGCCAGCATGACTTTTTTTTCAAAACCCGCCGTCATGACCTCGATGCATTTTTTGACTTCCCATGCTTCCCATTTCTGGAAGTATCGAATCCGACGAGACAGTTCGGCCTCGTTCACGGTTGCAGCCCCGTCCAGCGCGGAGAAAACTTCGTAGTTGATCCCAAGGTGCGTATAACGATCAATGCTCTCCGGAGAAATCATTTTCGAAACTCGCACTGCGGGCCACCCGGCGCGCATTCCACGGACGAGTATATCCAGAAATCCAAAGTAGGCCAGTCCATCCGCCAAACTAAAGAACAGCAGGAGGCCTCCCGTTGCGAAGGCGGCGTATCCGATAAACAGCGTTTCGATTTGGTCGGCCCGGCGGTCGGCCACCATGGCTTCGAAAAATTCCCACAAAATCTCGCCTCCGATCTCGGCAAAGACTTTGGGGTTTTCGCGCAGCAGTCGGATTAATAAATCCCGATATGCATTCCGCTCTTCCAGCGAAGTCGCCGCAATCTCCAGTCTTTCGAAAAATCCCTTGATCCAAGGGGCTTTCTCAATTTGCGCCTCAAACATGAAACCGGCCGCCAATCGGATCATGTCCCGGAACTCGACCTCGTGCAAGAGTTCATCCAACTTCGTTTCCATATCCAATTTCATCGGGACAAACTGGAATGGATTAACAAAGGCCTCATCGTCGGACGGTCCCGGGAATAATCCCGGAATCAGTTTCAACGATTCCGGCGCCGGCGTCTCCGCGAGCTCCGCTTCCACCAAATGGCATTTCTTATACTTTTTTCCGCTTCCGCAGGGACAGGGATCATTCCGGCCGATTTTGCTCATGGTGAAGGGGAAAATAAAATTTTTTCTGATGATTGGCCCGGCCTCGGCTGGGCGGCATGGGATGGTGGGTAACGTGGGGCACGCGCGGAGCGAAGCCGCCTTCGTCCTGGACGAAGGAGCGGACAGAACTGCTGGAGCGCGCCGCGCGACTCGGCATCCGCATCACTGTTCTCGAGGTCGAGCCCAAACCCCTGCGCAACCTAAAGTTCAAGCCGGAAATCGCGCCCGATGGACTTGTGAATACCGATACCGTAGCATCGATGCGGCGGGAAAAGGACTACTAGTCCAAGTGCCGGCGGAATTCCAATTCTGGGACACGAGCGCCGTTGTAGCGCTGCTGGTGCAGGAACGTCATACATCCCTTTCGCTCAAGGCCATCGATGAAGGCAGGCGATTCTGGGCGTGGAATTGGATGCAAATGGAATCCTTGTCCGCCCTAGTCCGCAGGGGGATATCCCCGGAAAACATCAAGCGGCTGAAAGCGCTTTGGCCACGATTCGAATATATCTCGTTGGATGTTCCCGACTATCGCGCCTTGGAGAAGGTGTTGCACAAGCATCGCCTGCGGAGCGCGGATGCAGGCCATTTTTATTGCCTTAAGCAAGTCAAAAGGCTCCATCCCAAAATCACCTTCGTTTGCTTCGATGACGAACTGAACAAAGCGGCCCAAGCGGACGGCATCCGGATCTTTAGCTGAAGGTGCCCTTTGACCTGCCCCCTTTCGCGGCACATTTTCGCTGACGATCCTCTTGATAAAAATTAGATCTTTTGATCCCTGCTAGTAACACTTTTCACATCTCGCATCAAAGGGAAAACCTTATGCTTAATCGGTTTATTACGGCAAACGTTTTTTGTCTCTCGGTCTTTTCCGGCATTTTTGCCGAGGATAGTTGCAAGGATCCGAAGACTTCGTATGATCGAACCTATTGCGCGGCCAAACTTTTCCTGGAATCGGACAAAGAATTGAATTCGGTTTACAAGGAACTGAGAGGCTTGCTTAAGCCGGATGTTCAGAAGAAGCTCGTTCAGGTGCAGCGGGATTGGATTAAATATCGCGACAACCAATGCGAGTCGAGCGGCACCATCGATGTCGGCTGTAATCACAATGTCAATGTCGCCCGCATCGATTACTTGCGGGAACGCCTGCGCGAATGCAAGGCGGGACAACCCCGTCCGGACTTGGTTGAAAAGCAAAGTTGGTAATCATGGGGCGCTTGCGGGGACAGGTTCGCCGAGGAAGATTCCTTCGTGGACGGGGCCTCCGAGGAAAGTTATTCCGAGGACAATTCCTCCGAGGACGGATGCTTTCTGTGACGGTGAAAGCCTGTTGCGTAATGGCCTGCTGCGCCATGGCGGCTTGGTCCGAGAAATCAAAGTTTTTCACCGTCCTCCTCGATCCGGGGCATACCCCGAAAATGGGTGGGGCGACGAGCGTCCGCGGGATCAAAGAGGTCGTGTATAATGACCACTTGGCCGCAATCCTGGCGGATACGCTTTCGGCGCATGGCCTACGTGTGCTTCTGACTCGGCGTCCTGGTGAGGACGTATCGCTGGAAGACCGCGTGGCGGTTTCCCGCAACAGCCAGGCGCAATGTTTTATCGCTCTCCATCATGATTCCGCGCAACCCAAATACCTTGAGCAGATCAATTCGAATGGTGTCGAAGCGTTCTCGACTCGAATACCGATACGGGGATATTCCATTTTCGTTTCTCAGAAAAACGTCCAATACCAGAAGTCACTTTCACTCGCGCAAGGTATCGGGCGCTCAGTGTTGAGCTTGGGTAGAAAACCGACCCTGCATCATGCGGAACCGATTCCAGGTGAAAATCGCCCGCTGCTCGACTCCACGCTCGGCATTTATCGGTTCGATGATCTGGTCGTGCTGGCTAAAAATCTTCTACCCGCGATATTAATCGAGTACGGAGTTTTAGTGGACAGGACGGACGAGGAATACGTTTCCGATTCCGGGAATCAGGCGCGCTTTGCTCACGCGATATGTGGTGCGATCGAGGAATTCGTTAAGAAGTGAATCGAAGGGTTGTCCGCCTCCGGCTGCATAGACTCTCGATGCCGGAGTTCCTCGTCATTATTTGGTAGGGGCCCTCTTTTTGGACGGAGTCATTTCGTTTTTCGCCAGGACATCGATCATTTTTTTTAGGACCAATTCCTGGTACTGCCTGCGCATTTCGAATAACTCCCGCATCCGAAGCGAACCAGGTCGTGCATCGCTTCGCCCGCGATTCGGTTACGCTCTTCACGGGGTTGGGTGAAAAGGCTTTTCCCGGAATGCGGTTTGTCGGCGGCGGCGTGAAGTCGGGTGGAAGTGGATATGGATCGGTTGAATGGCTTGCCAGGCAATACTTTTGTCAGGTACTCGACGTTCTTCGCATGACCGCAAGCCTTTGCTAGGTCCAGGGCGGATTTTCCATTTCCATCCGGTGCGGAAAGGCTGTCATTAGCATACGCCAGCAACTCCAGGATGTCGTTTCCGCTGGCCACGAATTCGCCCAGCATCTCCGCATGCCCGGTTTGCGCCAAGTAATGCAGCATGATATCGGCATTGTTGGATTGGAAGCCGGAATGGTCGAAAAGATA
This sequence comes from Fibrobacteria bacterium, assembly GCA_017881725.1. Classification (GTDB taxonomy): domain Bacteria; phylum Fibrobacterota; class Fibrobacteria; order UBA11236; family UBA11236; genus Chersky-265. Next base: position 3,553 of record JADGQO010000019.1, on the reverse strand, counting down.
AGGATAGTGGGCCGAATCGTTTTTCGTCAGGATCCCGTAAATCACGGTCTCGGTGAGGTAGTTGATAAACCGGAACCGCTCGATGCCCGAGTCCGCTCCGAATACGCTCATAGCAAGAAGTAGTCACCGGAATCCATGGTGGCCGAGCCGGTGGGAGAAGCGGACGAGAACGGCCATGGGATTTCGGGGTTGTCCTGTCCCCCAAAATCCTTGATGATCTGGGAAACCCGGATAGGCAAGGTTCCCTTACCGGCTTGCTCAAGCGCGATGGCGGGTTTTCAGTCCGTCGAGTGATCATCGTCACAAGTGTCGTTAAATAGTCGTACTCCCTGGAGAACGCTTATATTTACCCCGTGAACAGTATCTCGCCCAGGGCGTCCTCCGTTATTGTGCCCCGCGGAATTCCGGTAGACGTCACTTTGCTTGATTTCCTCTCCGAACGCTTTCCGCACATTGGGGCGGAAACCTGGAAAACCCGCATTGAGGAGGGAAACGTTCGGTTCATCGATGGAACCGCCGCGTACGCCCACTCCAAGGTTGAGCCCGGAACGGAAATCCGCTACTTCAGGGAAGTTTCCGTAGAGCCACGCCTATTGGATGCTCATCAAATCATTTACCGGGACGATCATATCCTCGTTGCCTGCAAGCCGCATTTTATGCCCGTAGTTCCGGGTGGAAAATTCGTGAGGGAATGCCTCCTCTACCATTTGCTGGAGGAAACCGGCCTGCGTGGGCTTTCTCCGGTTCACAGAATAGACCGGCACACGGCCGGGTTGGTTTTGTTTTCCATACATGAAAACGAGCGGGGGCGCTACCAGGAACTATTTAAGGATCGTCGAGTGGAAAAGGGATATCTGGCGAATGTCCGCTGGATTTCTGGACCCCCTTCTTTCGAAGGGACCCCTTCTTCGGAAGGAGCACCTGCGGAAGATTCCTGGGAGTTGCAGGGCCGCATCGAAAAATACGGACCCACCTTACGACGCGATTTGGCGGAGGGGGTTCCCAATGCATTTTGCCGGATGAGTCTTTTAAAAAGGTCGAGAGGATATGGCGAGCTCGCCCTCTATCCGTCTACCGGGAAGCGGCACCAGTTGCGGCTGCAGGTCTCACAAATCGGGGCGGCCATCCTTAATGATCCGTATTATCCGGATCTGCTTGCTGAAGCTCCGGACGATCCGGCCCGGCCGCTCCAGCTCCTTTCAAAAAGCCTTCGCTTCCGGGATCCTTTCACGCAAGAGGAGCGAGAATTTACTTCACCTCGGGTGCTGCTTCCGTTGCCTGGGGAGTAGCAGAGATTGGAAATTCGCGCGCCGGAATGCGGCACGCAATGTCAATTCGATCATGACCGCTACGTATTGGAAAATCGGGCGGCGGATTGTGGAGCACGAACAAGGAGGCGTGCAAAGAGCGAAGTATGGGACTGAGTTGATGGAACGCCTTTCCGCCGACCTGATCCGTCGATTTTATGAAGCCGAGGCCTTACGCGGCGGTTGGACTGTGCGACAACTCGATAGGCAGATTCAATCCCAGTTCTACGAGCGCACAGCTTTGTCGCGAAATAAGACCGCCATTTTGAAAAAAGGCAAAACGTCCTTACCTGGCGATATCGTTACGGCGGATGAAGAAATCAAGAACCCCTTGTGATTGTCGATCTCAAGTTGGGCCGTTTCACCCACGCCGATGCGGGCCAGATGAATGTATACCTGAACTATGCGAAAGAGCATTGGACCCCCCCCTCGCAAAACGGATCATCCAGGAGATCTACAGCGATTTGGTTATTCTTCAAGGGGGAATGACCTCAAAAAAGAGGAAAGCCTCCACGTCCCGGATTACCGAAATACCGGAAGGCGAGGAACGATTGGTTCTCGCGACGGGCCGGTTCATTGGCGAAGGATTTGATGACGCTCGGTTGGATACTTTGTTTCTGGCCGCCGTCTAATACTCGCCGATCCAATCTAGGAGGCGTTGGTGAGATCCTTGGATTTTTTAATCAGGAGGAAGAGCAGTGAATGGAAAATCCGAATGGCAGCGCAAGGGCGCCTCTCTCACCGATGGAACGGCGCAGGAGCGATACGGTCTCAAGCGTACGGAAATACTCCGTGCGATCCGGGCAGGAAAGCTCAGCTACCGGATCGCTTCCATCTACGGCAATCCTTGTTTCCGGCTGCTGCGGCGCGAGGTGGAGCAATTGGTCGAGGAACGCAAGGGGCGCAGTTACTTGGAAGATCGCCGAATCAAGACGGAGTTGGCGGGCATTACCCGGGAACTCGGGAGGCTCGATAAACAGACCGCTGCGCTTGAAAGTCGCAAATCGGAACTCATGAAGCTTTTGTCTCGCGAGACCGAGGTCCGGCGGCCGGCAGCGGCGAAGCGAAAGGGCAAATGAGCGACACCATCGTGAAAGCGGCATAGGGTTCCTTCCGTCCTGACGGATAGGACTTACAATCCTATTTTCTTACCTTTTCGTTGACTTTCGTTGGGTCTTTCATCAGGCCGAAATAGGACCCTCCCTAGCTTGAGGATAGCAATGGTTGAAGAGCGATGGGTGGATGTCGATGAAGTCGCCGGACACCTTCAGGTCACAAAAGATTCCGTCTATCGATGGACGGAATCAAAAGGATTTTGAACGCCTGTTCACGCTTCGCTTGATCATCGCCCGTTACGGCGAAATGGACGTGACCAAATGGTGGAATACCAAAGGCCAACTCGGATCGCTTGGCATCTGATGGGAAAAATACTTCGATCCGGTGAGCCGATAAAAAAAGGGCGCATGCTCGTCACAAAGAATCTTTTCAATCGTGTGGCCTCGATTCTTGAGCTGGCGCGCGGGAACGCGGTTCGAGCCGTCAATCGGCATACCGTGTCGATGTACTGGCTTATTGGACACGAAATCGTGCAGGCAATACAAGGTGGAGAAACCAGGGCTGGCTCTACGGTGAACGCATCATCGAGGCTTTGTCCAAACGCCTGACATCCAGATATGGAGCCGGATTTTCGGCGGCCAATCTTAAAAACTTCCGTCAGTTTTACCTGGTTTTTCCGGAGCGTAATCCGGGAAAAAGCTACCTGCCGGGTAGCCAATTGGAGCAGTCTCGGATCGGTAAGGGCAAAGGATTTCACCCGGCCCTGAGTTGGTCGCATTACCGCGCATTGATGCGCGTGGATAAGGCCTCGGCGCGCCACTTTTACGAATCCGAATCCGTTGCATGTGGATGGAATAAGGAGCAGTTGGAACGGCAAATCGCGTCCTTGTATTATGAGCGGCTGCTGCTGAGCAAGGACAAGAAAGGCATGCTGCTCGATGCAAGGGGAGCCAAACCGAAGGTCGTTGCCGCCGCGCCGATCGATATGCTAAAGGATCCTTACGTCCTGGAGTTCTTGGATCTGCCGGATGTAGCCAAGCTGCACGAATCCACCTTGGAAGCGGCCATAATTCAAAAATTGCAGATGTTCCTTTTGGAATTGGGAAAAGGATTTTCATTCGTCGTTCGACAGAAACGATTGCGGCTCGACCACGAGGATTTCTATGTCGATCTGGTGTTCTACAATTATC
>JADGQO010000134.1 GCA_017881725.1 Fibrobacteria bacterium | reverse complement strand
TATCGGAAGCTCCTTTATCCATGCATCCTTCCCAACACAGTTTGGGCGTTCCGAAGTTCGGCGGAACCTTGCCAACCCTGATTCGCCCCGGAGACAAAATCGAATTCACCCTCAGTGGGAATGCGCGGGTCAAACTCAGCGTCTTTGATACGCGCGGCAAGCATTCCGCGGCCTTGCTCAACTCCTTGCTGGCCCCGGGCGTGCATCAAATCCCATTCGAAGGAGACGGGTTGGCGAAGGATGTTTATGTCCTGAAGGTGGGTGCGGTGCAATCCGATGCCTCGGTCAGCTGCGTGGGTACGTTGACGCAGCCATGAACAAGGTGTGGAAATGCGGGTTGAGGCGCAAGTCGAAGGAGGCGTGACGGCGCGAGGCCGCTCCGGGGAGAGGCTCACCAATCCGGCAAGGCGGCGGCTACGGGAGTCGTCAACCAACCGCTATAGTCCACTTTCCCCAAAGTCACGTCATCGAAGATGTCCTTGATGACCGAAATGTTCGCATTGGCGCCTTTGGCCACCATTTCCGCGGTCACCGTTTCGCCCCAATAATTCCCCCGGAGATCCACATTGTTTACGGCCACTCGGACCATGGGAGTCGCTGCCATGGACAGGATGTTGTTGCCGGAGAGGGCACCCGCGCTTCCCGCCTGCACCCCGCGCAGGGTATTGCCGGCGATAATCATTCCCGTGAAGTCGGTGGGAAACTCCAGGCTTTGAACCTCGCAGCGCCGCATCTCCGTGGGAGCGCTCCCATCGGCCGCGATATTGGCGATTCCCAAATAGCTGTTCACCAGCTTGCTATTGGTGAGGCGCAGGCCGTCGATGCGATCGACGCGGCAATGTTCGATATAGGTCCCCCGGGCGCTGTGGTAGGTTGTACCGGTTATGACCGGAAGCCGGGAGTTCTTCAGGTAGACGCCGTAACCGCCGTAGGTGCTGAGATCGAAATCGACGTAGATCCGGCTCATCGGGAAAGAGCAATACTCGAACCGCGGGCCGGCGCGATAGCTGCCGTCGGAATTGAAGGTCGACAGCCCCCGCCATTGCACGCGAAGCTCTCCGCCCAAAATGCGGATGGAATCGGCCGCGGTTCCCACGGCGTTGATGGCATCGACATGCAGGTACACGCCCGTATCGATCTGGACGTGGGTGCCGGGACGGATGGTGAGGACTGCGGAAGAATCGAACTTTGCGTTCGCCGTGACCACGTAGGTGGTTTCCGGCCACCAGGTTTCCGAGACCGGGCGATAGCCCGAGACCTTGCGAACGGGCTTGCCGCCTCCCGTATCGGCGGGAGCAACGGTCACAGGGAAAGGCAAGGACCAGTCGGACGAGGCGATAAGGGAATCGTTATGAAATCCATAGCAGGAATATTGGAACGTGACGGGATAGCTTCCGGGCGCGGCCCAGGCGTGGCTGGCGGGCGAACCGTAGCCGATTTTGCCGTCCCCGAAATCGAATCTGTAAACGGTGGTAATAGAGCCGACGCAATTGGAACTGGAAGCGGCGGTTGCGGAATAGGCCGTGGGGAAACCAGCCACGGTATAATCCGGACCGCTGACAACGGCCGTAGGCAACGGCTTGGGGTGATAGAAAATGAGGTAATAATACCGCGAGTGCGCCCCATCCGGAGATTTCGTTTCCACCAGGAATTGGATGCGGCCATAAGGGAGATGGACATGCTTGGGCGTTCCGCTCTCCTGGGGAGCCCCGTCGACGGTGAGCGCGGCGGAAGCGTTGTTCATGGTAATGGTGATGTCGAAGACGCTGTCCTTCGGCTCCAGCGTGGAGACTTCGAAGGTGGAATCGGGATTGAAGGGCTTGATGTAGGAACGGGAGGGCGTATAAACGATGCTTTTAATGCCCGCATCCGCTGGGTCCTGGGTGGGGTCGTAAGGGCGCGTTACCAGGAGATTGTAGCCCCTGATAACCGTGTCTCCGGGGACATCGGTTAGGACGAACACGGTTATGTTCGTCGTGGTAGCCGGTAGAATCGAGATGGGAAACGAGGGAACGCCGGGCTGGAGGGGACCGTAACCCAGAACCATCCGGCTTCCGGCCGGGGAGGCCTGGGCCGTCACCATAAAGCTGGGCGCCGCAGGAGGAAGGGTAACTTGGTAGTCGAGGACGTTGGGATCGAAAGCGGGCACAAGAGTGCCGGTGGAAAGGATAAGGGATGCAATCTTGGCGGTATCCTTTATAATTCTGTGCACCTGAAGTTGATAGGAGACGGAGGCGGAGCTGTCCTGGGACATCACATCGACGGTGAAGGTGTTTATCCCCGGGAGCAGGGCAAGCGGGTCCGTAGGCGCGCCGGAAGGCGCCAAGGCGCCGTTCACGCGGATATAAGGCTTGGCAGGGGTGGCATCGGGAGTGAGACGCAAGATGTTGACGGTATCCGGGATGCTTACCCTGTAGGCGTAGGTGGAAGAATTGAAGGCTGGAGTGAGTGTGCCAGCCGAAGTCGATAGCCCGGCCAGGCGGCCCATGGATACCGTGGAATCGCTTACCGGGAAGCTCAGCCCCGATTGGACCCAGTCCGAGACGGGGAATGCTGCGGACCGATACCCGGCCTTAGCCACACGCAAAGTATCCACGACAGCCGCAGCCTTGGCCAGGGCCGACGCGGGCGAAGGGCGGACGGTGAAGCACGCGCCCTCGCCTTCCGCATTGGCGAGAACCACCACCTTTACGGCGGCGTGAAAAGCGGGGCCCTCCACGTGGGCGAAGTATAATCCCGCAGGCAAGCCCCCGAGCCGGACTTCCCAATCCCCTGCCACGGGAAGCGCGTAATCGGCTCGGTATCGCGGTTTGCCCGCCGGATCGATCAGGCGCAGGGAAAAGATCCCGGGGCCGGTGCTCCGGAACACGAGCACGCGGCCGGACTGCGCGCGCAAGGCGGGATGGGTTCCATCGCCGCGCGCGCCCGTGGGCACCGCGACGAAATGGAAACGCCCTGAAGAATCGGTGATCGCGTTGAGACCAAGCTTGGCCAGGTTCACCTGGGCCTGGGGGACAGGACGCGCCGAATATCGATCCAGGATGGTTCCTTGCAAATCAACGCTCTGGGAACGGCCGAATCCCATTAGAAAGAAACAGGTGACCAAAGTCACAAATAAATGTTTGGCCATAAAATGAGTCCTTTTCAGCGGTCAGGAAAAACTAACATGGCGATAGATAAATTGCACCTCCCATTTTCGCAGCCATCAGTCCACCTACTGCCCGCAGAATCGAGGCGCTATTCATGCCAGGGCACGCAACCTTTGGTGGGCCCAGCAACTGAGTCCCTCGCGAGTGCGCCACTCGGGGGTTGAAACAACCGCAAGTGAAACACTCGGCGCGTGAACGCAACGGTCACGCTCTGAGCTAAACTAAGGGGGTTCAAATTCTCCCGTCGTAATAAATATGCAGAAACGGAACCCCTACCTTCCGGAAGCTTCGCGGCCGTCGGCCAGGCGGAATCGGTTGGAACCGGTGGAAAAGACGGGGCCATACCAGTTGGCCACGGAAGGGCCCGGGGTGCGCGGCAGCGTGCGCGCCAGAATCGCGACGGGGCTTTCGGAGGCCAAGGCGGCGATTTCTCCGTCGGTCAAGGCCCGGTTGTAGAACCGCACCTCAGCGACAGCCCCCCGGAACCAGCTCGCGAAATCGCGGGTGCCGATACGTACCGGGGCCGAGCCCTGCGCGGGAACCACGGAATAATCGCTGAAGAAATCGGAGTCCTTGGGCGCGCCGTTCTTGAAGATGCGGATGCGGTTGGCGGGAAAATCGTAGACGGCGGCGATATGGATCCATTCGCCGGCCCGCACGGATTCCTGGACATAGCTGCCCGAGCCCAGCCCCCCGGAGAGGTTGTAGGCGTAGCACGAAATGCGGTTGGGCCGCGCGGTGGCCTGGCTGTACATGCGTAAGACCCATTCATGCTGTCCCGCTTCACCCTTGCCTACCCAGTGGACGTAGCCCTCCGCTTCGGAATGGGGAAAGTCGAGCGTGTCGGGGCGCATCCAAACCGAGATCGTGAAGTAGCCCGTTTTCGCGATCCCAAGTTCGGGGCGATCAGGGATCTCAACGTAAGCGGCCTTGCCGTCGAAAGCCAAAGCCGCTCCGACCCGGCCGAAGCGATTGACCGTCGGCACGGCCCCGTGGACGGTCCCGGAAGCATGCGCGGGACCCGCATCGACCGCGTCGCCCGCGAGTGGAAAGTACGCAACCAGGCCATTGAGGGGGATTTGGGCGGCCGACGAAACCGCCAACGCAAGAAAAAAGGAGAGCCGTACCATCCTACGCAATCTAACCGCGAATCGATATCAGCGCCAAAAACACTACTCTCTATTTACCGGATTCCATAATCATGTAAACAGACATCACATCCCCACCAAAATTCCCGAATTCCAATTTTATGGGTGGCGGCAACTTTAAAATCCGTTTCATCCTTGATTTTTTTGGCTAGTTCTACCGTCAAGTCTTCTTTGCTTTTATACTCAATCGTGGATATTTCCTTGCCGGAAATCCTCTTGTATAAATAAGGACCTTTTGATGATGCTCAACCATAAATTACCACTGTGGAAATTAAGGCCAAAAAGTATTTCGAGTGGAACATTAATCCTGACCTTTTAGATTTTTCTGAAGAAAAACAAATGTTACAACCAGATAAAGGTTTAATGGTACTCGCTAACCTCGAAATGGGCCGCCTGCCGAGGCACCAGGCCCCGCGGGGGCCGCAGGGGGCCCGGACGGCCAGAGGCCGGGTCGATCCGCGCGTCTGATAGGACAAAGGGGCGAAAATTCTATCTTCTGCATTTGACGCGGAGAAGCGAGGAACAATGCCGAAGTTAGGTGTAAATATCGACCATGTCGCCACCATCCGCGAGGCCCGCAAGGTCCGCGAACCCGATCCCATTGCAGCGGCCACGATTTGCGAATTGGCCGGCGCGCACGGCATCACCGTGCATTTGCGTGAGGATCGCCGCCACATGCAGGAGCGCGATGTCCGCCTGTTGCGCCAAACCGTGACGACGCATTTGAACTTGGAAATGGCCGCCACGCCCGAGATGCTGCAATTCGCCATCGACGTATTGCCGGACATGGTGACTTTGGTGCCCGAAAAGCGCGAGGAACTTACCACGGAAGGCGGCCTGGACGTGGTCGCCCGCAGCGAGGACATCACCAAGGTCGTAAGCTCACTGCGCAAACACGACGTGGCCGTTTCCCTTTTCATCGATCCGGACCTGCACCAAATCAAGGCCGCCGTGCGCACGGGCGCGTCGTTCATCGAATTGCATACGGGATCCTACGCCAGCGCGTACGATTTCGGCGAAGGCAATGAGTGGGAAGAAGAACTGGTCAAGCTCGACAATATGGCCCAGGTGGCCCAGCGCAGCGGCCTTTTGGTGAACGCCGGGCATGGTTTGAATTACCGCAACGTGGGTCCGGTGGCGGAAATCAAGGGCCTGTGGGAGTTGAACATCGGCCACGCCATCGTGGGCAGGGCCGTATTGGTGGGATTCGATCGCGCCGTCCGCGATATGCTCGACTTGTTGCGCGAGAAGCGTTAAGAAATCCTTGGCGGTCCGCCGCGTTCACCGGGCCGCCTTCCCAGGCGCGCCTACCGAGTCCGCAGGGCCCGCGTCGATCCGCGCACCCGTCAATTGAACAAAATCCAATCGACGCCGAACCGGAAATTCACGCCGGCGGGATGTACGCCGGGTTCGGTCGCGTAACGGTCGTGGTTGAAATTCATGGCCCGGAAATACAAGGTGAAGGTCTTGATGCGCATGGCCGCCTGAAAATCCAAAACGAGATATTCGTCGAGCTTAATGAGTTTCGATTGGCCCGTGAGATCGGGCGCCCAACCGTAACGCGTGGAGAACCATTCCCAGTCCCAGTTCAAGTCCAGATGCAGACGATTGTCGACCAGATCGCGTTTCCAATGCAGACGGCCCTGGAAAACCCGCTCGGGCAAGGACCAATCGACGCGATGCTGCGAGAGCCCGCCGTCTTCGATGCGCCGGGTGACGAGAAATCGGTCCTTCAAATCCAGGCGCCAATTACCGACGCCGAAGCCCAGGCCGAGGTTCCAGGCATTGAGGATTTCTGAATCGTAATTGCGCTGCCCCAACGCCAGCGAGTCCGGGATGCGCGCGGAGGAGCTGTCTCCAACCAGGGCGGAGTCGCAGGGGGTGGAAACTCCGGCATACACCGAGTCCTTCAGATCGCCGCATACGGATGGATTGGGCAAGACGCGCGGCAGCCAGGGCCGGTCTTTGCGGACGAGATCGAATCCGGCGGAAGCGGAAAAATGTTTTCCCTGCCAGGATGCCGAAGCCCGAAAGCCCCGGTCAGTTCGCGGTTTTAGGTTTGGGCTGGGATATTCGAACCGGGCCGGATTCCGACGATACAAGGTTTCCCAGTCCGGGTCCCAATCGCGTTGGGAAATTCCGGCGGTGGCGGCGAAGCCGTAGGGCAAATCCGCGCTGGCTTCCGCCCCGAAGCGCGGTAACCAATAAACTTGGTCATTCAGACGGCTGTCGCGGCCGGCCCCGGCGTCGGCCTCCAGCGTCAGGAATCCCAGACGCGGCCGCAGGGAAAAATCGGCGTCCTCCGCATCGGTCCATCCGGTGTTTCCGATGTTTCCAGCGCTCCCGACACTCCCGGCGCTCCCACCGCCATAACTCGTCAGCACCGGATCCCCTTGCCAGGTTTCGCTCCGCCCCGAAAATCGCAGGCCCGGCCGCCACGGCAGCCCCCTTCCATCCATGATCCCGCGTACGGAAAAAATATCCGCGTCCAGCGCGTCTTCGCCACCCGGACCGGTCAGCGAATCCCCGCGCCGGTTTTCCGAGGCGGAGTAACTTGTATGTGACGCCTCCCATTGGCCCGACCAATCCTGATGCGACTCGCCGTAAATCATCCCCTCGCCCAAGGCGGAAAGCGATGACGGGCTCAGCGCGTTCATGGAATCGGCCAGACCGGGTTGCGGTTCTCCCGCCGCGCTGGTAACGGGGCCCTGCGGCAAGGTCAAGTTGGTCGAGTTGCGCAAATCGTCGAGAAAAACTTCCAGCACGCGGTTGGTATCCAACCATACGCCCACGCGGGGGCGGATGTCGACGGCATGTATCGAGGGCGAGCGCCCGTTAATCACCAGCGAGGCGCTGTCGCGATCGATGGGACCGTAGATTTTGCCCAGGAAGCCCCAGCCGCCGAGATAAGGTTGGTGGACGTTGAATTGATAATCGAATGATTGCGTATCCGCCGTGGCGGAATAGAATTCCAGTCCCAGGTACACGCGGTCGGAAAGCATGCGCCGCAACCGCAAATCAAAAACATTCATGCCGAAGGCCCCGCGCGTCCAATCCAGGCGCGTCACGGGCGTATCCACGGGCGAAACCGGCGTCCACACGTCTTCCAAACCTTGCACGTCCCCGCCGGATTTGAGCAGCGTGTAATTCTCCGGTGGCGGCAAGCCGCCGGTCAAATAGGGCGAGTTCCGCCAAAACGGGAAGTATGAAGAAGACACCGGAACCTTGTCCCAATTCGTTAAGGACAAGGTCCAACTGCGCGTGCCCGGAAATCCGATCTCCTGGTTCACGAGACCATCCTCGCGCCGCCAGCATTCCGCTGCCGACTCCATGGTCTCCTTGCATTCCCTAACATCGGCCCACGGGGTGTGGAAAGCGTAAACCGGCCGCCTGGCCTTCAGCGAATCCGACGCGGCCCGGGACATGCTGTCATGCGTGGTTTTCAAAAACTCGAGGCTGGTCTTGGACGAATCCCCGCGGCCTGTCGTATGCACGGAGTCGATTGCAGTTCGGGATTTGGTGGTGTCGGACGAAGTAAGAGTTTTCGCGGTGTCGGAAGCGGATTTGACTTTCGCGGTGTCGGGAAAAGTTCTGAATTTCGCAGTGACCGGCGCGCTCGTGGCCAAACTCCGAAAAGCAATGCACAGGAGAATGAGGATCCGAAACGCGGAGGGGACGCCAAGGGCCATATGGCCTTCAAGTTAGTTAATCCGGCTATTTCCCCGTGATGATGCGCTTGATCTCGTCCCAGTTGTCCTCGAAGGCCACGCCCTTGTCGTCGATGTAAAGGTCGGCGTATACCTTGCGCGTGCCCAGGTCCGCGCCCATGATGGGGTTGTTGACCGTGTCGAAGGGGATGCCGTTCTCCTGTAAAAAGGCGCGCACGTTGCGTTCTTCCTGGCCGGCCCGGCAAGTCCACACGATGATTTTGTGGCCCGCCTCGTGGAAGGCCAGCATGGCTTCCTTGGCCCCGGGTTTCAAGGCGCCGATTTTGGGGTATCGATGGTCGACTATGGTCCCGTCGAAGTCCACGGCGATGATCACTTTTTACAGCTCCAGGATCCAGGTGTTGAGCGAATGTTGGAATTCTACCACCGATTTGGGGCGCTGTTCGATATCCCTGTCCATGCAACGGAGCAATACATTGCGCAGCACCTCGCCTTTGCGGAAAGGGATTTCCGGCACTTCCGGCTCCACCTTGGACAAGGCCGAAATGCCTTCCTCGCGATAATTGATGTCTTCGCGGCCCACGAAGGGATACACGCCGGTAAATGCGTAGGCGGCCATGGCCCCGAGCGAAAAAATATCGGTGCGATGATCCACCTTATAGAAGTCGCCGTCCAATTGCTCGTAGGACATGTGCGACGGCGTCCCGAGAACCGTGGTCTGCTCGTCGCCGACATCGTCCTTGACATGCATCCAGCGCGCCGCCCCGAGATCGGAAAGATAAGGCTCCCAGCCCTTCACGATGATGTTGCTAGGCTTCAAATCCCGGTGAATGATGCCGCGAAAATGCAATTCGCCCACCACGCCAGCCACGGCATTGATGAAGATGATGCGCCGCATCAACTCTTTCACGTCGCGCGGCCCACGCTTGATGAGATCGGAAAAGTTGGGACCGTCCACGTAATCCATCATGGTGAAATAATGCTTGTTGTGCAAATTTCCATAATCGAAAATCTTCACCACGTTGCGGACGTTCTGGGAAGTCAGGTAGGTGTTGTAAAAAATCTCCGCCAGGAAGGTCTTGATGACGCGGTTATTCCCCATGGCGTCGGGCGTGCGATACAGGGAAGGACGTAACACGCGGAGTACCACGATTTGGTGGCCCTTGCCCGGGACGTTGACCCCGGGAACCAGGAACACGTCGCAAAATCCGCCGGAACCCAACCATTTGCCCAGCGTGAAACCAGGATCATACGCCTTGAAATCCATTTCCACGGCCTGGCGGTACACTTCCAGGTATTCACTGCCCCGTTCGGGGACGCGGTTTTTGCCGGCCGAAAGCCAGTTGGTGATGGTATTGAGTGAAAAGTCCATAGGCCAAATATCTTTACTTCTTCAAATCGCCGCAAAACAATCAAATGATATAAGGTTTCACCTCCCAGGTAAAGGGGAAGTTCGCCCGGCCGGGACAAACGGGCCTGTACGGCCTGAATACGGCCTTAGCGGCAACGGATTCCCTTGGTGCTTGCGCCCAAGTCGCGTTTCGTCTATTTTGCTTTCCCCCTGAAAGGTCTTCCATGCACGACGCGACCCGCGACAATTCGAACATCCTGGTGGCCGTAGCCATGAGCGGCGGCGTGGACTCTTCCGTCGCAGCCTTGTTGATCAAACAGGCCGGGTACCGGGCTGTGGGAATCACCATGAAACTCTGGAGTCCGGATCAAAAGCAGCCGGATTCGGCGGAAAAAAATACCCGCGCTGGTTCGCCCGACGCCGCCAAAACCACCACCACCGCTGCCAACGTCGATCAATGCGAGGTGATCGACGGCGAAAAAACCTGCTGCACCGCCGACAGCGCCATGGACGCCAAGCGCGTTTGCGACCAAATCGGCATCCCGCATTTCACCTTGGACATGCAGGAGGATTTCGAGGAGCGCGTGATCCAGCCTTTCTACGAAGCCTACCTGGCCGGCGAAACGCCCAATCCCTGCGTAAATTGCAACAGCTTCGTGAAATGGGACGCCTTGTGGAAGCGCGCCAAAGCCGTGGGCGCGGATTATATCGCGACGGGCCACTACGCCATGACGCGCGATCAGGATGGCCGCACCTTCATCCTGCGCGGCCAGGACGCGGCGAAAGATCAAAGCTATTTCCTATGGGGTATCCCGCCCGCTACCCTGGGTAAAACCCTGTTTCCGCTATCGCATTTATCGAAGCCCGAAGTCCGCAAACTGGCCGCCGACGCGGGCCTGCGCACGGCGCAGAAGCGCGAGAGCATGGACATCTGCTTCATTCCCAACGGCGACTATCGGGAATTCGTGGGCGATCGGGCCAAAGCCCAAGGCGCGAAAATCCCGGAAGGCCGCATGCGCGGTCCGGACGGGAAGGATTTAGGGAAACATCTGGGCCTGCCGTTCTATACCATCGGGCAGCGCAAAGGCCTGGGAACCGCGACGGGGGCAGTAGCATCTTCGAGCGCGGAGCCGCTGTACGTGAAGAAGCTGGATCGGGCGACAAATACGCTGTTGCTGGCGAAAAAGGAAGAATTGTACTGCCACGGCTTCCGGGCCGACCGGGCGAATTTCTTCGAACCCATGGTGGGCGAACGGGAATGTTCGGTGCAATACCGCTACCGCGCTGCGGTAAAGGCAGCGACCCTCCGCGACGAGGGTAACGGATGGGTTACGGTAACCTTGAAGGAACCGGGTTATTGCGTTAGCCCGGGGCAGTCGGCCGTGTTTTACGACGGCGAGCGGCTGCTGGGCGGAGCCAGGATTCGGGAAGTGGGGTGAGGTAAATCTTAGGGCCAATCCTGCCCGGTCGCTCCGGATGGCTTACGCCGACTTCAGGTTTTTCTTCTTTTCCTTCTTCATCATCATCTTCCTCACCGCCTCGCCCGCGTCGCTATTGCGATAATAGTCGTCGGAAGGCGGAAACAAAGCGGGCCGTTGAATGTGGGGATTGTAATACGGCGACCCGGCGGAAATATTCACAATGGGCACGCCGATGATCAGTTTAGGCGCGGTCTGGCGGATGCCGCCGATGATCTCGCGCGCGAAGCGGGCGCGGCCATCGGGACGGACGGCCACGGCTTCCATGCCCCAAAGCAGCTTGGCTCCCGATTCACCGAACCGTCGCAAGCGACGGATTTACTTGACGCGAGCCTTTTAATGTCCAACTTAAAGTATCCTCCAAGTACTATTTATGGCTATAATATGCCCTTGGTGATATATTCAATCCTGATTTATTTTGGTTAACGCATATTCGAAGGATAGATTAGCGTCATGGTAAATATTCCGGCTTTCAAACTTCGTGAGGCGTCCGTTTTTTCCCGACAGGTCAAGACCCGGATGCCATTCCGTTTCGGGCGCGCGACCATGACGCAAATGCCTATCCTGCATCTCAAACTGACCGTGGAAACGACCGCCGGCCGCATTCTGAACGGCGTCAGCGCTTGCGGAATTCCGCCGCTGTGGTTCGACAAGGGCGCGACCCAAACCCATGCCGACAACATCTATAATCTTTCTTTGTCCCTGCGCTTGGCGCTCGACCAATATTTCGAAATGGATGACGCGCCCGTGTGGTTCCTGCACCAAAACGCCGAACCGGCCGCGCGCGCCTCGGCGGCGGCCAAGGGCCTCAACGAATTGACCGCGGGATTCGGCCCCGCCTTGGTGGACGCGGCCCTGATCGACGCCGCCTGCCGTTACACGGGTGTTACCCTGCATATGGCCCTGAAAGGGAACCTGCTCGGCTACGGCGAAGACTTCGGAGCCCTGATGCCCGCCGCACCCACGGCGCGCATGGCGGTCCGCCATACCGTGGGCCTGCTCGACCGGATCACCGACGCGGATCCGGGGGATCCCGTCGAGGACGGGCTGCCGGAAACGCTCGAAGACGTGGTCCGCCATTATAAGGTCAAGTTCTTCAAGATCAAGATTTCCGGCGACAAGTCCGAATCCATCGACCGGCTGCGTCGTATCGCCGCCGTGTTGGACGGGCAAGCCGGGGACTACCGGGCCACCGTGGACGGGAATGAACAATTCCACGACATGGGCGAGTTCGCCGACTTCGTGAAAATCGCGGCGCCGGATCCGAAATTGCGGGAACTTTGGCGACGCACCCTGTGGATCGAACAGCCGGTCGCGCGCGGGGCCTCCTTGATTGACGCCGTAACGGGCCCGTTACGTGAGGTCAACGCCTTCAAGCCCGTGATCATCGACGAAAGCGACGGCAGCGACGAGGCCGTGGATCGCGCCTTCGCGCTGGGCTACCGGGGCATCACGGCCAAGAATTGCAAGGGCGTGTTCCGCACTTTGCACAGCTACCGGCGCATCAAAGCCGTGGAGGCGGAAGGCAAGCCCTCCCCCATCCTCTCCAGCGAGGATTTGACCAACGCGCCCGTGGTCCCGTTGCACCAGGACCTGTGCGTCGCGGCCGCGCTCGGGATCCGCCACAGCGAACGCAACGGCCACCATTATATCATCGGCTTCGACGTCCTGTCGCCCAAGGAGCGCCAGGACGCGCTTTCGGAATTCCCGTCCTTATACCGCGCGCGCCCCGGAGGCCATCCCATCGTACGCATCGACGACGGCTACATGTCCCTGGAAGAAATCAACCGGAATGGTTTCGGAACCCTTACCGAACCGGACTGGGAAAGCCTCGAACCCGTGCGTCTTCCCGATGCGCCCGCTGACTTAATCGAAGAAAGCAGGAACAACCCATGAAGGATTCATCGGACCGGACCGGGGCCACCACGAATACGAAAGAAATCCGTACAGCGGCCGAACCGGTGCGCCGCCGGGGAAAATCATCCCCTTACGACTTCTCCATCCTCCGCAACCTCCGCAAAGCGCAGGGATTCACCATCGCGGACATCTCGCAAGCCTCGGGCATTTCCACCGCCGTCATCTCGCGCATCGAGCGCAACCAGGCGGTCCCGGAGCTGGACACGCTAGCGCGCCTGGGCAAGGCTTTCGGCATTTCGTCGACCGACCTGCTCGGCCTCGCGGAATTCCGCACCGCGCAAATCACGTCCTCGCAACATTACGTATCCGGCGGTTTTCAGTTCCAGCACATCAACTTCATGAACATCCAATGCTTCCTCGGTTCCGCCATGGCCGGCGGCGCGGTCAACCGCCCGGAAGTACATCATAACGATCATGAAATCTGCTGGGTCCTGTCGGGCAGCATCGAGATGATGCTCAACGAGGAACGCCACGTCCTCAAGGAAGGCGACGCCATCCAATTCGACGCCGTGCTCTCCCATACCTACCGCGCGCTCACGGACTGCAAAATCCTGACCCTGCACCTCCGCAAAGGCAAGCAGATCTAGGATGATTGACCGACTCTCCGTAATCCGTCTCATGCCCGTGGCCGTCATCGAACGCGCCGAGGACGCTTGGCCCATGGCCCAAGCCCTTAAAGCCGGCGGACTACCCTGCGTAGAAGTCACTCTCCGCACCGCTGCCGCCGAAGCCGCCCTCAAGGCCATCGCGAAGGATCCGGACATCGCCCTGGGGGCGGGCACCATTCTGCAACCCGACCAAGTCGACATGGCCGTCGCTGCGGGCGCCACCTACATCGTCACACCCGGCTTCAACGCCAAGGTCGTGCGCCGCTGCCGCGCCTTGAACGTGCCGGTGTTCCCGGGCGTCGCTACTCCGACGGAAATCCAAATGGCCCTGGACGAAGGCGTTGACACGGTGAAATTCTTTCCCGCCGAATCCTTGGGCGGCATTCAGGCGTTGCAAGCCATTGCCGCGCCCTACTCCATGGTGCGCTTTATCCCCACGGGCAGCATCGGCCTAGCCAAACTGCCGGAATACCTGGCCTGCAAGGCCGTGCTTGCCGTGGGCGGTTCCTTCATGGTCGCGCCGGAATTGCTGCGGGCGGGGAGATTCGAAGAAATGACGCGCCTGTCCGCGCAAGCGGTGGCGCTGGTGAAAGGCAGTAAGCCATTAGCTTCCTGCGGGTAGACGGGCTCTCAGCCCATCCAATGTTCGCGTGACCAGATGGCCATTAGGCTCACGGCCGTGCAAAATCCGAAGAACGAGGTCCACAAGGTCAGGCCAATCAAATAGGTGGCGTTGAGAGACGCAGCCCAGGTTAGGGAGGCGGCCAGTCCGATGATATAAATCAAGATGAGCGCAACGGCTCCGATGGGTTTCATAGTTCACTCCGTTTAACCGGGGGCTTGCCTACCGGGATGGGTCAAAGGTAAAAAAATCCGGGGCGATTCCAGCTCCATTTTCCGGTGTGCAGGTTGCCACACAACCGGAATGGGGTCCAAGGTTTTTCCCCGGTGGTTGAGTTTTTGAACGCGACCTGCGCTTTAGTTCGACAATTTTGCGTAATGCTTGCCGAGGGCCGAATTGATGGCGTCCAGATAGACGTTTGCCACCTCGCGGTAGCCCTTGTCATTCGGATGGACTCCGTCATAACTGAAGGCTGTGTGCGTCGGATCGAACATGAAAAATTTCCCGGTCAGGGGGGCGAGTTCGCCAGCCACTAATTTATTCAACAGGGCATTGACATCCACCAGGGCCAAGCGATCGGGATGGGCCGCCACCTTGGTTTTAAGATAGGCATTGTATCCGTCAATCAATTGGGTAGCAAGATCCGCTTCCGCCTGGGTCAAGGTCAGGTTTTTGGGCAGCTTTATCCCCGTTCCGCCCGCGGCCGTCGGGAATCCGTCACCTTTTTTTAAACTCGCGAGCGCGGGCAGGAGCACGTATTTGACATTGTCTTTCTCCGTCAGCAAACGGGTGGAGGTATCGGAAACGTGGAAGGTCGAATCGAAAAAGCTGCGCGGCACCGTGGTGACATAAGGAATGGAAGTGATGGAAGGAATGTTCGCTACGAAAATTCGGGCATGGGTTTGCGTCAGGAGAGAATCGAAAATCTGGTCCATCATCCCGGTATATATCGCCACGGGAGTCACCGTGACGCCCTCGGTGATGGTTCCCGCAATGATTCCGCTAAGAATGTCGTTGCTTCCCACCCACATGGTCAGGATATCGGGATTGAGGGAGATGGCTTGATGCAGCATGGTGGTATTGCCCAGCAACGGCCCGCGCAAAATCGCGTCGAAAAGGGTGTTGGCGCCCGATTGGGAGGTCGAATGATCATATGCCATGAGGACGTCGCGCGTCGTCGCGCCAGGTACGCCCAAATCATTATAGGGATGCCCGTACGACTGATTGGAAAAAAGCGAGGATGGATTGCCGGTCACGAAATGCGGCGCGGGATTTCCGGTGGCGTCCAGGTACAAAGGCGTAGCGAATTGCCCGGTCAGCGCCGGGCTGCTGCCGACGCCGGGAGAATCCACCAAGGGCATTTGGAAATCCGTGACGCCCATTTGTTGGGCCAAAAGGGCCGGATAGCTGGCCTTTTGCCAGTCGGCGCGGAGACCGCCGCTTTGGAAACCCGCCGTGAGGCTGTTGCCGATGGCGACATACACCGGAGCTTTGTCCGATGTGGAATTGGTGGTGCCGTCGAAGCAAGCCGTAAGGGCCAATCCCAGGGGAATCAGGGTCAAAATTCGAAGCGTAGGTTGCATATGCGTCTCCGGAATGGGGAAAAGAAATTAGGTAGGTGGTGAAACTAAATATTCGTGGAAGAAAAAAAAATCTTAATTTTTCCTTCTCGCAATTTTTTTTCCGAATCGACCAATTTGAGGCCAAAATGAAAACCTGCTCCAACGACACTTACCGGGTCTTTTTCGCGCTGGCGTTCAGCATGGGCAGTCTTGCCCAGGCAGGCAGCGTGGACAACCGCAACAACAACAGCGCGGCCTTTATCCGCACCTTGAGCCGTAACGCGGCGACGGAAGGCCCGGACGCGGCGATCTACAACCCCGCCGGCACCGTGCGCTTCGAGGACGGTTTGCAATTGGAGCTGGACAATCAACTCATCACGAAATACAACGCGCAGGAAGTCCAGAAGAAACCGGCGTCCAAATTCGAATCCACGGTGTTGGCCCCGCTTTATCCTACCGCGTTCGCCGTATACAAACATGGCGACTGGTCTGGTTTTGCGGCGTTCAGCTTTCCCGGTGGCGGCGGCGCGTTGGATTACAATAAAGGGTCCGTTACCGCCTATCTCCTGGAATCCAGCGTGAAGACTAAATATGGCCATGACGTCGACGTTTTCCTCCAATCCATTTACTACGGAGTCACCGTGGGCGGGGCCTATGCCATCAAGGATTGGGTTTCCCTCTCGCTGGCCTCCCGCACCCTGTACACGCGCACGGACGTGACCATCGACGCCGGGCTCTCCCTGCCGCCGCAAAACACGTCCAAATTGTTGGACCATATGGAAGAAGCGCGAGGCACTACGGGCATCGTCAGCGCGGACTTTTTTCCCGGCCATGGCGTGACCGTGGGCCTGCGCTTTGAAGGACCGACCGTATTGGACTGGGAAGTCCAGAAGAGCACCTTGAATCTGGAATCCGCGATCCCCGACGCGACCACGCGGGACAAATTCACCACCAGCTTGCGGCAAGTGTTGCGGGCTCCGGGTTCCACCTTCCGCCGCGATTTGCCCGGCGATATCGGACTGGGCGTCGGCTATGCCTTCGCGCCCACCTGGCGCAGCGATTTCTCGTTCAATTACTACTTGAACCAATGGGCCGATTGGGGCGGCGCGGAAGATAATATCGACAACGGCTGGGAAGCCTCGCTGGCGCTTGAGCATCAATGGCCCATCCCCCTCTTGACCAGCGTGGGCGCGGAATACATCGTATCCGGCGCGGGTCCGTCCACCTATTCGGTGGAAAATCCCATGTTGGACAGCTACGCCTTGGCCATCGGCGGACGGTATAAATTCGGCCAGCACGTGTTCGTGAACGCGGCCTTTACGCAGAACGGCTGCTTCGACGACAAGATGACCGCTCCCATAGTGGGAGAAGTCAATCTCGTCCGTAACCTGCAAGTTACCGCAGTGAGCTTGGAATACCGGTTCCACTGATCGTAGCCGGTCCGGGAACGCCGCCTATGCTGACGCCGAAAATTCCTCCCGGACAAGCGTTGAATATCCTTGGGAAAATAATCCCCGTTTTTCCCCTGCTCTTCCTCGCCTCCTGCGCCCTGAACCCCGGAGCTTATCCCGTTTATGTGAACGGGAAAAAAGCCGCAGTCCTGCAAGCCAAAGGCCCCGGCTCCCCGGTCATCGATCTGACCGTGTTCAACGAGGACGGGGACAAAGTGTACGCCTCGGATTTCCTCGGCGGCTGCAACGGCATTCCCCAGGCCGGGAAGGAAATCATCGGAAGCCGGACCCGTTTCGACAAGGAAGGCGAATTCCAATCGAAATGGGAAATCGATCACGACACGGTGCGCGCGGTGTATACGGAAAAATTCCCCGTTTATAAAATGCCGGTTCCGGCGGGAGGGAAACTCGTCGCTCCCAGCCCGCGACTGATCTACCTGCAAACGGCCAAATATGTCTACCGCCGCCAGAACATCGACAGCATCGTCTTCACGGACGATTCCAACCGCGTCACGGCCGTCGCGAATTTCGGCGGCAAGGTCTGCATCAATCTGTCTCCCCTCTACTATTCCTATTTGAATGGACAGCGAATGGGCTTCGGCAAAGGCCAGCCTTATTTATACGACACCTTGGTGCTGGAGGATTTTAATCCCGCGACGGGAAAATTAAGCATGCACACCTACCAGGGTCCGGATTCCATCATCCAGACTTCCTATCACAAGAACGGGAAAATGAGCAAGGTGTACCGCTGCGCGTTGGAAGACAACGATTATTGTAAAACCGGAAACACCACCGAATGGTTCGAGAACGGCCACAAATCCACTGAAGAAGGCCACGCCGGATCGCATATCGTCCATCGCCATTATTGGGAAGCGGGCGGACCGTCCACGGAAAGCTTTTATATCGGCACCAAATTGGACAGCACCTACCGGAGCTGGCATGAGAACGGAACATTGTACCAACGCATCGAATACGCCATGGGCCAAGAAACGAAATCGGAAGAGTGGGACGAGAAGGGGAAGAAGATTAAGTAATCCTCACTGACTCGACAGTCGCAGTCCCCTGGCATCACCGCCCACGCCTACGCCCAAATCCCATCGCCCGACGGCAATCCTTGGCTGACATCATCCCGATTACGGCAGGCCGCCACTACCGGACTTGTCCGTCCATTTGAATGGTCTTTCCAGCGCGCCATCGGAAATGGCCTAGCCCATTTCGGGAGTTGGGCTTATACTTTCTTAACCGGATAATCTCATCAACACCGAAGGCGCCTCCTCCCAGGGCGGGCGTTGGAACCATGTGGTCATGACCTACGATCATGTCCTTGGCGCGATCAGGATTTACGTCAATGGCAAGCTTCAAGCTACCAAGAATTATGGTCCATTCCTTCCGAGCACGGTAGGAACACTTTTACTGGGAATGAGGTCCGTCAACAGCTTGGATAATGATAAGGGCTTGGGTCTCGTCGGAACCCTAGACGATGGCGCCATATTCAATCGCGCCCTGAGCGGGGCCGAGGTGACGGTCCTGTACGGCCGGCCGATTCTGGATCCGAGCGGATTGCATTTCGGGATGAAACCGTATTGTACCAAGGCCTCGGATACTCTCTGGGTTCCCGTATATTTATCCAGCGAAGGCAAGGATTCCCTTGGTTCGATCCGATTCGATCTGGAATTGGATTCGACCGTAGTGGAGTTGCTCGATGTGAAGCCGGATACGTCCTTGGCCCATGGCTGGCAGCTCTCGGATTGGAACAGTCTTTCGAAATCCCGGATTGCCTTGGCCCTCGCGGGCGCAAGCAGGTTGAGCGGACCCGAAGAAGGCGAAATCATGCGGTTGAAAATACGCGTGCTGCCGACGGCGAAAACCGGCGCTTCCACAATGCTGACCCTGTCCGGCATATCCGTGGATGAAGGCCGGGTCAAGGCGGTAAGCAATTTACCTGGGAAAATATTCGTGCTCCCGCATGATTCGCTTTTGGGCGACGTCAACGGGGATGGCCAGGTGGATACGTCCGACGCCCGGCTCCTGATCAGATATGTGGTCGGCCAGTTCACCCTCCCGAATGCCGAATACCCCCATTTCACCCTCGCGACGGCGGATGTAACGGGGAATGGCGAGATTACGAGCTACGATGCAGCCTTCGTCCTCCAGTACAGCCTCGGGATGATAGAGAATTTCCCCGCGGACAGAAAGGTACTGGCTAAACGGGCCGCGCAAGCGGCGAGCATGAACTTGGAAGGCCCCATTCCCCTGACGGGGAACCGCTTTCATTTCCGCATTCTGGCCTCGAATCTGGAAGGTCTGATCGGGGGTAGGCTTTCCCTCAATGTGGGCAAAAATATCCTGGGAATAAACGGAATCGCTACCGGAATCACGAAAGCACGGGTTGCCTATACTTACGAATCGCAATCCGGGACCCTGCAAATCGGCGTAGCCGCGAACCGGAAAATCCAAACCGGATCTGTGGTCCTTGCCGAATGGGACGCTGAATATTCAGCCGGGACAATCCCGGGGGAAATCAAATTGAACGACGCCTCCCTAAACGAAGGGGCGTTGAGCGTCTCCGGGTTCGCCACGGGATTACGCGATCCCAAACTGACCGCCTCACCGGAAAAGTCCGGGCGCATCCAATGGACCTTACTGGATGGCAATCGCATCCGGATTTCCCTCACGGGGGAATCCATAGAGTCCGTTACCGTTCTGGATGCCCAAGGACGGAAAGAGTGGACCCGGGTCGCCACGAAAAGCGTTTCCACGATGGAAATCGGCTTGGCTGGCGTTTCCCAAGGACAAAGCGTGATACGGGTTAAGACGAGGAAAGGGAAGGTTCTCTCCGCCCTATGCGGCGCAGGGATTCCAGTTCCCTGAGCTTGCGGGAAAATGAGCGAGCAGCTGGTATGAGAACGGCGCCTTGTACCAACGCATCGAATACGC
>JADGQO010000133.1 GCA_017881725.1 Fibrobacteria bacterium | reverse complement strand
AAGGATGGGGAAGTACATTCGGGTTTGGTTCATTTCAGACTCCCTTGCGACAATTTTTATTCCGCCTCATCACAAGACTATTATACTGAATGTACGCGTTGAGGTAGCTTACGCAATTTTCCAAATCCGCTATTTCGCTCTCAAAAAAAGAACATAAATATTGTTTAATCCGGTTCATTGAAATATTCCGTTTGGATGAACCTGTATTTTCCTTAATAACCCTTACATTGGCCCCTCCAGCATGGACGCTGTCGTTCGGGGCCGCGCTTCAATAAGGGTCCCACCCAAGAGGATATCGAGTTCAAGCGCTGAGTGTTTCACTCGCTTGGTCGGATGGGAAAATGGCTCGCCGCGCGCTCCTCGCAAATCCTAAGACGCGCAGCATCGGGCTTAATCCCAAAGCGTTGCTCTCACGCATGGCGGCTTTGGTACCACCACCCAAGCGGCATGTGACGGTGTACTCGGGGATTTTGGCTTCAGGGTCGATTTACCTATGCACCGTTCGCGAAAAAGGTAATCCACTACTAGCGCGCAAACTCGGCCACCTTGAACGTCAATTTTCGTGCGCCATCAGGACCCAAGTGGTCCATGTCGACGAAATCGTCATTGGTAAACGATGGGTCCGCTTCCAGATCCAACCACTTCGCTCCATAAGCGCGCGCCAAGGAGTCCACATCGCGACGATTCTCGTCGTGCACCGCCGGGGATTCCAATTCGCGCAACGGTTCCAGCACCGGGGTGGCCACCAACACCACCTTCAAATTCGCCGATCGCGCCATTTCCAGGATGCTCGCCAGTCGGTGGATCTCGCTTGGACGCAACATCGGATTCGCGCTGGATTTCCACTGCGATATCCGGTCGCGTGCCCAACCAGAATCCTGCTTGCGCGATGGATGCGCTTCGTAGGCTTCGCCCCAGCCATCGGGCCCGATCGGAACAAGTTCCGGCAACGGCCGGAACCCGTGCAGAGCCTGGATGAATGATCGCCAATTTCCGTAGCGCAACGCGCGGCTGAAGCGCATGGGGTTCCAGCGTTTCAAAGTGGAGGGCACTTCGATTCCCCAGGCATCGCGATACGACCAACAACGCCACGACTCGCCTTTGGGACCCAGCTCATCTTCGAAGGTGAAATAGGAAATTGTCAGGATCACGGTTTTCAATCGCGGCATGCGGGCAATGGAGCGCGAAAGCAGCGCCGAATCGTAGCGCAAGGTCTGGCTGAATCCCGCAAGGTTGAACGCCGGTTCGCCCAACGCATCGGGTCGCAATGCGAACTGGGCATGCGACGACCCAAGGATCAGGATGCGCGTGCTGTCCAAGGAACGTTCCCAAGCCTTTCGCTTGCGCATCATTTCGTCGGGATGGATCCGCATCCCCCGCTCGATCCCCAAAGCGACCAGGATCAGCGGTGCGGCGAACAACGCGAGCTTCGCGGCAAGACGCGACAAACCTCGCCAGCCACCAACGGAATTCGTCATGTCAGAACTGGAAGTAGATGAAGCGCTGGCCATCGAAGACTCCGAACAGGAGAAGGAACAGCCCTACCGCCCAGTAGGCCGGCCACCGCAAAACAGCCGACTTTCCGGCGATCCACGCGGAAGGATCGCCTTCGGTGCGAGAATGGATCCATCCCACCAGGACCAATCCGGCGAATCCGAGCAGAGCTTCGGTGCGTGAAGGGGACAATTCCTGCAAACCACCCGCATCGCCCGACACCCCGATGGAAAAAAGGCCGCACAGATAATCCAGGCCCTGTCGACAATTCGCGGCGCGGAAGAAGACCCAGGAAGGAAGAATCAGGGCGACCGTGGCCCCATGAGCCAATATCCGTCTTGTTTTGGAAGCGCCGATCCAACCTTTCGGAACCAATCTTCTCTCCAGCACCAGAAGGGTTCCGTTCCAAAGGCCCCAAACCACGAATCCTGCACCTGCGCCATGCCAAATCCCGCTGAGCCCGAAGGTGACCAGCAGGTTACGGTCTCGGCGCCAAGCCTGCACCCGGTTGCCACCCAGCGGTTTGTAGACGTAGTCGCGAAACCATGTGGACAGCGACATATGCCAACGGTGCCAGAATTCGGATGGCAATGCGGCGCCCCACGGGCGATCGAAGTTGCGCATCAAATCCACACCCATGGTCTGGGCGCAACCGCGGGCGATTTCGGAATAGCCCGCGAAATCGAAATAGATCTGTCCGGCGAAGGCCACCAACCCGATCCAACCCGCCAAGGCCGAAATCTGACCGGGCTGGGCGAAGGCTGCATTTGCCAAGGGCGCCAATCGGTCGGCCACCGCCACTTTCAGGAAGAATCCCCAAGCCATGCGCCGCAGCCCCGCTGCGACCATGTCCGCATCGAAATCGCGGAAGTTCCGCAACTGCGGCAACAGCTCCTGCGGCCGTTCGATGGGACCTGCCACCAACTGCGGATAGAAGAGCACGTACAAGGCGTAGATCCCGAAATGACGTTCGGCCTTCCAGCGCCGTTGGTGGACTTCGATCACGTAGGCCAGGCTCTGGAACGTGTGGAACGAAAGCCCCAGAGGCACCACCAGCTCCAGGACAGGACGTGGCATGTGGAGCCATTCGGCCAATGGCTTGGCCAGCGCCGACGCCCACCCGTAATACTTGAAGACGCCCAGCAACCCGGCAGTTCCTGTCACCGAGATCCAAAGCCAGATGTTGCGGCCCCGTGCGGTTTTGGAAGCCTCGATTCCCAACGCGGCGGTGAAATCCAGCGCGATCGCCGCCCACAGTAGCAACACGTACCAGGGCACATACGACATGTAGAAGACGTGCCCTGCCACCAGCAAACCCATCCACCGATACCGGGCGGGGAGCAGAAAATGTCCCAGCAGGGCCAACGGAAAGAACAGCACGAACGCAAGGGAATTGAACAACACGGATCAACCCAAACCGCTCGCTGCGGCGAGATTGCGCCTTGTTTCCGCTCTCGTGAAGGCTTTCATGGGTACAAGATCAAAGTTAGAGGGTCGCGCCGACTCTTCGACGCTCCCACTATCGGCCCCGTGGCATGTCCCGCCGCCGTCGCCGAGGCCTGGCAAGCCAGATATCGGCCAAGTCCAGCAGCAACGGATTTTGCCCCACGCCTTCCGGACCATGGATGAGCAACGCTTGCGGAAATTTTCCCCGGGACAGCGCTTGGGACAAAAACGCCTTGGCTTCGTCCAATCCCCGGGTACGGCTGAAACTGTAATTCATGGGTTCCCCAAGGTAGCAATCGCCCGAACCCGGTCGCCGCGGCCGACCGCCAGGCAAAGGGAATTTTAGCGATTGCTCACAATTCAAATATGCGCGGATCGACGCGGGCCCTGGCACCTACCGAGCTTCGCTTCGGTAGGCTTGTCGCGGTAGGCGCGGCTCTGAAGACGGTCCCGAATTCAATCGAAAGGCTTGCGCGTAGGCGCTAAGTTTTTTCTGTCGTGCGCTTGCGAACTCCATTCATCGCGTTACGCTGAATGGTTCCACGATTCACTAACCGCCGCCTTTCTACTCGAAGAAATACCCGCCGTTCTCCAACCGATTAACGGGCATGGAAATTCCACCTCCGGAGCGGGCAGCATTTTGTTCCACCATCTTATTTCCGATCACCGAGTAGATGGCCGCATGGGGTTCGTCCAGGTTGTCGGTGGTTGCTATATTGGTTCCACCTTTCGGGTCAACTAATTTTTGTGAATCGAGATCTATTGATGAAAGAAGCATTAAAAAAAGTCATTCGAAATCTTCTGCCCAAACCGATTTACGGATCCATTGCTCGAAACATCCGATTTCTGCTCCCTGATCTGATAAAAAAAATCTCAGGTAAAAATGATCTGATACCTCCCGGGAGAATGATCTTTACTGGCGGAACCCCGGATAATTTTAAAGAGGGGGGCGAAGAGTTTTTCAGGCTTTTCAAGTCTCATGGTTCCCTAAAACCTGACGAACGAATTCTCGATATCGGTTGTGGAATTGGACGGATGACTTTGCCTCTAACCACCTATCTTTCGTCCAGAGGACACTACTCCGGATTTGACATAGTACCAGGTGGGATAAAATGGTGTAAGGAAAACATCGGATCAAAATTCCCTAATTTTAAATTCGAATTGGCGGATATTTACAATAAAGAATACAACCCCACTGGCCGACTAAAAGCAAGTGAGTTCCAATTCCCTTACCCCGACAATACGTTTGACTTTGTTTTCGCTACCTCAGTTTTTACTCACATGTTTGCGGACGATATCCAGCATTACTTGAAGGAAGCTTCGAGGGTGATGAAGCCTGGCGCAAGGTGCATCCTGACCTTCTTTCTCATGAATCCTGAAGCAGAACGGCTTATCAAGGAAGGGCGGTCGCTTAAAAAATTTGAAAGTTTAGGGAATGGCATCTTTGTGCAAAACAAGAAAGTCCCAGAAGAAGCGGTAAGTATTCCAGAAGTAATGGTCCGAGAGATGTTCTCCAAGGCCAGGATAGAAATTCAAGAGCCGATTCGCTTCGGTGGCTGGTGTCGGCGTGAACAATGGGTCAGCGCACAGGACTTTATTCTTGGAAAAAAAATTTAGAATTGGAATTATGATCAGGAAAAATGGGTTCGATTTACCTATGCACAAAAAGGGGCTTCGATTTTCCTACTCTCCCAAAAAATCAACCCTCAGCCTCGTAGCCGGTATCAGCGCGTTTTTCTTCACGGGATGTTCTTTGTTTTCGGAAAGCAGCGTAACGCCTTCGGTTATCCATCCCATGGCCGGCATGCGGTCCATTCACGCGACGGGGAAATCTTTCCGGCAAGGTTCGCAAGATCCGCTGGCCACGGCCGATGAAAGCCCGGTTCTGGAAAACAGTTTCACCTATGATTTTTCCCTGGACACCACCGAAGTGACCCAAAGCGCATTCTCGGCCTTGATGGGCCGCAATCCCGTGCCGGCGCAAAGCGCGTATGGCGCGGGCGGGGAATACCCGGTTTACAATGTGAGCTGGTTCGATGCCGTCTTGTATTGCAATGCGCGCAGCAAGGCGGCGGGTTTGGATACGGTTTATGTTTATTCAGGCCGGCAGGAGACGCAGGCCGGGCAGGTTTACGGGCTCGACGGATTGAGCATCCATTTGCAAGCGGCGGGATTCCGTCTGCCCACCGAAGCGGAATGGGAATTCTCGGCCCAAGGAGGCGCGGCGACGGGCGGAATTTTCCCCTGGGGTAACCTACAGGATACCCTGGCGGCGCGTGATTACGCCTGGTATAACGGCAATGCCGGGAACGCTTCCCATCCCGTGGCTAAACTGAAACCCAATGCCCTGGGCCTGTACGACATGGCGGGCAATGTCATGGAATGGGTCAATGATTGGAAGGGCGCCTATCCCAAATCCGGCGGCGCGGACTTCGCGGGCGCGCGCGATCCGGGTCCGACCTTCGACATCCCCATTAAAGGAGGCGCGTTCAAATACGGCGTGAAAGAATTGCGCCCGGCCAATCGAGTGGCGACATACGCGGCGATCCGGTCGGCGCAAGCCGAATACGTGGGATTCCGCTGCGCCCTCGGGGCCATCGCGCATCCGCATTATTCCTCGTCGGATGGTGCATGGGTGGCCACCGATCCCGTCACGCTCGACATCGGCAGGATCCAAAAACTTGTGGGCGGCCGATCCGCGAAGTTGGTTTTCGTCAATGCGAATGCCGCCCAAAGGCATCTCGTTTACGTGGACTACTCCCAATATCCTCCCCGCGTGCAGGAGTTCGGGGATGCCAACAATGTTTTTTATCCCGTCATCTCGCCGGATGGCCGCTACGTGGCCTACTCTACCCAACCCGAAGGCGCAGTGCAGGGCTCATCCATTTACATCCGATCATTGGACAGTCTGAAACTTCCGGCTCAACGCCTGGGAGCGGGGTTCATCCCGCGTTGGCATGTCGATTCGGTCCAGCACGTCACGAACTTGATTTACACCCAGTCGGCCATGGATAATGCCAGCCCGGCTTGGTCAACCACGCAAACCTGGTCGCAAAAAATCAACGGCGGATTGGCCGATGGCGCCGCGGTGCAATTGACAAGCGATGGCGGATTCCATGACGGCTTATCGCGCGACGGACGTTTTCTCGCGACCGGTTTTCGGCTTTTGAAACTCAGGGACATGCGCTCGGGAACGACGCGGACATTATTCACCGCCCCTTTGAACGGCAAGAACCCGGGCGATACTTCGCAGGTATGCAATGTGTCCATGGCTCCTGATGCCAGCGGCCGCATGCTTTTTCTCGACTTCGGTTATCCCGATTCCAGCCGTCTCGTGGGCCGGGCCTATGACATCCATGAGTTGGCCTTCATCGCGGACACGGTCGGCCTCGTCACGCGATGGTATGCCGTGCCGCCGGGAGAACGCGGTTGGGAGGATTTGGAGTGGACCAATGAAGCGGGTTATGCCGTATCCGGAGCGGGCGATGCGCAAGGCGCGCGCCGTCATCTCTACCTGTTGAATCTCAAGGACTCGAGCTATGCGCGTTTGGCTACGGGGACGGAATTGGAGGACCCCGGACTGTGGCTGGGCGTGGCGCCGGACAGCCTGCCTTCGGCGGGGTTGGATTTGGACAGCCTGGGCCATTATAATGAACCGGTCAACAATGGATCGCAACTGGAATTCGCCAATAAAATGCGGTTGTTCTGGAAACTCCATAAGGATGTTGAACTGCTTGCTGTTGGCAGTTCCCATGCCGAACACGGCATCAATCCGAATTTGTTTTCTCACTACTTGGCGTTCAATATGGCGTTTTCGGCTGGTTCCTGGAACCAGGAACGAATCCAAATTGTCGATTATATACTGAACCTTTGCCCCAAAATTAAAGTTTTGATTATGGAGGTGCACTTGGGAACCATGGTTATCTCAAGCTCAAACCTGAACTTCGATCCAATGTTGAGCTTGACCAAGGGATTTTCTTACGATCAATCCAATGGATTCTGGGCGGACAGTCCACCGCCCAACCTGGAAAACCTGATGAATCAGGCGCCAAATCCGATATTGAGTTACGTGGACTCCTTGGGTTTCACACCGCGCGATCCCGTCAATTGGGGCGCCCAGCCTATCCCTCAATATTTAACCGACACTTGGACGGTCGCTGATCCCGATTACCAACGGACCATGGGACAAGTTGAGGACGTAACCAAATTGGTTTCCGGCCGGCATATCCAATTGGTCATAGTCAATTTCCCACAAAATCCCGCTTACAAAAACACGCCTCATTATCAGATGTACGGTCCGGGATGGAAAACCGCCGGCGACATCATTCAAAAGCTTAAGAGTCTGGAATCCCTTTCTCCTTATGTGCATTTTTATGACGCCTATAATTTTGGCAATCACGATTACATCGATGAAGATGCGAACGATTATGATCATCTGAGTTATAAAGGCGCCCGAAAACTTACGTTAAGACTTGATAGCTTGATAAACACGCTCAGTCCGTAATCCCTCTCAGGGGGCATGGCTAAGAATTGGCGGGCAAGAAATACACAAGATCAAGTATGCATGTAATGTCGGGCGTACAGGTCAACTACCCGTCTAATCATGTTTTGATAAGGAACATGATTTTCCTTGGCCATTTTCTTGAAAAACTGAACGCTTTCTTTACCTAAGGAAAGGGTGACTTTGACTGCGTCCTCTTTAAAGACAAGCTTACCAGGAGCTGGAAGAAAGTCTTCAATCGGTTCCGAGGTGGAAATGGCTTGAGCAACATCCTTCGGTGCTTTAGCGTATTTCATTTTATTTTTCATATTTCGCCCCTCCTTCTCGCCAAAAGCCGGCGCCAAAAATTCGGATCTTTCCATTTCGGTAGGTGAATCGGACGGTCAGCACTTTATCTTGGATTTTACCAAAGCAGAAGTATCGTTTCTCGCTTCATGCTTTTCCCTGTTTGTTTCATCCTTGGCCGGATCCCATTCAAAATCCATAAGGGTAATATACCATACTTTAACCCATATATCTACCCATACCTGTTTGGAAATGCCAATACGATCCCTATCGGTCGCGATTTAATTGCTGGCTTTCAGGTGGTGACTCAGGCATGCTTCGCGCGAGAGCTTTGGGGGCTATAGCGCCCCACTGCGTTCCCGTGCTCGAATAGCACGCATCCCGCTCTAAGCAACTTCAGGCATAGCTCAAACCTTGCGCGCCGGTCCAAGTGACCGCATTAAGCCAATTGCTTTGGGGGAAGGGATTCCGCCCTGTCCATTTGTTCTGCGCACCTGCTAATCCAATTCAACGCGTAATGCTGAACAGTGCCACGATTTGCTTTCCGCCGCCTTTCAACTCTGAACTCGGTGAGTTTCCCCGGACAATCTTCCGTTCGTAACTCCTGCGAAAATTTTCCTCGGGACAGCGCTTGGGACAAAAACGCTTTGGCTTCTTCCAATCCCCGGGTACGGCTGAAACTGTAACTCATGGGTTCCCCAAGGAACCCATCGCTCGACTTCGAACGCATGGCTTTCGGGCGGACCTGACTCCAAAAAATAGATGCGCGGATCGACGCGGGCCCTGGTGCCTACCGAGCTTCGCTTCGTTAGGCTTGCCTCGGTCGGCGCGCCCCTGCAGGCGGCCCCGGGTGAGTCACAATTTGGAGTCCTCTCAGGTTCATCGCAAGGCTTGCGCGCAGGCTTTAAGTTATTTGTCCTTCGCGCTTGCGATTTTCGTTCATTGCGTAATGCTGAACGGTTCCACGATTCGCTTACCGGCGCCTTTCAACTCTAAGAAATACCCGCCCTTCTCCAAACGATTAATGGGCAGGGAAATTTCACCGCTGGAACCGGCCGCATTTTGTTCGACCACTTTTTTCCCGGCCAAGGTATAAATGGCCGCATGTATTCCTTGGCCTGACATGTTGGTCGGTATCGTGGCGAATAGCTGTGATGGGGTGAGTCGCAGGGAAATGTTTTGCTTCTGCGCCAATCGAGGAAGAAGCGCGTTGGAAGGATCTTGAGGCGAGGTGAGAATGGTGCCGCCCTCACCCACAGCTACTAATTGCGTACCGGTCCATGTAACGGAGTTCAGGGCGTTTATCGTTCCCGAGCTATGCTGTGCCCAGGTGATGCCATCTGGCGAGGTGAGAATGGAACCGCCAATATCGACCGCCACTAGTTGTGTGCCAGTCCAGGTTATCGAGTACAGGAGGTTTGTCTTCCCTGAGCTACGTGCAGTCCAGGTGACGCCATCCGAAGAAGTGAGAATGGTGCCGCTAACACCCACCGTTACCAATTGCGTTCCGGTCCAAGTGATGGAAAGCAGGGTGGATAACCAACCTGAGTTATGAGAGGTCCAATGGATGCCTTCTGGCGAGGTCAGAATCGTGCCATCACCACCCACCGCCACCAATTGCGTGCCGGTCCAGATGATGGAGTTCAAGTCATTTGTCGTTCCCGGGAAGCGCCAGGTCCAAGTGATACCATCAGGAGAAGTGAGAACGGTGCCGCCATTGCCGTCTCCACCTACTGTCACAAACTGCTTGCCGGTCCAGATGATGGAGTTCAGGGTGTATGTCGCGTTTGATCTATGCGAGGTCCATGCGATGCCATCTGACGAGGTGAGAATCGTGCCGCTATCACCCACCGCTACTAGTTGTGTGCCCGTCCAGGTGACGGAGTTCAGGGGGGCTGTCGTTCCCGAGTTACGCGAGGTCCATGCGATGCCATCTGACGAGGTGAGAATGGTGCCGTAATAACCCACTGCCACTAATTGCGTTCCGGTCCAAGTGATGGAGTACAGGGGGGTAGTCGTTTCCGAGCTTCGTAAGGTCCATGCGATGCCATCTGACGAGGTGAGAATGGTGCCGTAATAACCCACCGCCACCAATTGCGTTCCGGTCCAAGTGATGGAGGACAGGAAGTTTGTCGTTCCAGAGCTACGCGAGGTCCAAGTGATTCCATCCGGCGAGGTAAGAATGGTGCAGCCATAATCGTTACCACCTACTGCCACTAGTTGCATACCGGTCCAAGTAATGGAGTTCAGGTTGGTTGCCGTTCCGGAGCTATGTGAGGTCCAAGT
Organism: Fibrobacteria bacterium; assembly: GCA_017881725.1. Taxonomy (GTDB): domain Bacteria; phylum Fibrobacterota; class Fibrobacteria; order UBA11236; family UBA11236; genus Chersky-265. The sequence goes on along the minus strand of JADGQO010000133.1, from coordinate 10,981 downwards.
GATTCCATCCGGAGAAGTGAGAATCGTGCCGCCACTACCCGCCGCCACTAGTTGCGTACTAGTCCAGGTGATGGCGTACAGGATGTAAGGTCCCGAGTCACGCGATGTCCAAGTGATGCCATCCGGCGAGGTGAGAACGGTGTTACCACCTACCGCCACTAGTTGCGTACCGGTCCAAGTGATGGAGTTCAGGGCGTTTGTCCGTCCCACGCTACGCGAAGTCCAGGTAACTCCATCCAGCGACGTCAGAATCGCTCCGAATTCACCTACTGCCACTAATTGCGTTCCGGTCCAGGTGATGGAGTGCAGGTAGGTTGCCGTTCCGGAGCTACGCGAGGTCCAGGCAATGCCATCCGGCGTGGTGAGAATGGAGCCACTATCACCCACCGCCACCAACAGTGTGCCGGTCCAGGTGATAGATCTCATCCTGTTTGTCGTCCCTGAACTTCGAGAGGTCCAGTTAATGCCATCCGGAGAAGTGAGAACGGTGCCGTAATCACCCACCGCCACCAATTGCGTTCCGGTCCAAGTGACCGCATTAAGCCAATTGCCTTGGGGGAAGGGATTCCGCCATGTCCATTTGGACTGCGCGAAGGAGACCCAGGGCATGGCTATCAACAGAATCATAGGAATGATTTGTTTTGAAATTTTCATAATGTGTTCACCGAGAGATATGGAAAGGTTCCACGATTCTCTTTCCGGAGCCTTTCAACTCGAAGAAATACCCGCCGTTCTCCAACCGATTAATGGGCATGGAAACTCCATCGGTGGAACCGACCGTATTTTGTTCGACCACTTTGCTCCCAACCATCGTGTAAATGGCCGCATCAACTTCTTGGCCGGACATGTTGGTCGGCACGGTGGCGAAAAGCTGTGATGGGGTGAGTCGCAGGGAAATGTTTTGCTTCTGCCCCAATTGAGGAGTGAGTGCGTTAGAAGGATCTTGAGGCGAGGTGAGAATGGTGCCACCGCCACCCACCGCTACTAATTGTGTGCCTGTCCAAATGATGGAGGACAGGTCCGATGCCGTAACCAAACTACGCACAGTCCAATTGATGCCATCCGGCGAAGTCAGAATTGTGTTGCTCTTACCCACCGCCACCAACTGTGTGCCGGTCCATGTGATGGAGGATAGGAAGTTTGTCGTATCCGAGCCACGCGAAGTCCATGTGACTCCATCCGGCGAAGTGAGCGTGGCCCCATGAGCGCCTACCGCCACTAGCCGCGTACCAGTCCACGTGACGGAGGTTAGATAACTTGTCGTTCCCGAGCTTCGCGAGGTCCAGGTGACGCCATCTGGTGATGTCAGAATCAGGCCATCACCCACCGCCACTAGTTGCGTGCCGGTCCAGGTGACAGAGTACAGAGCGTTTGTCGTTCCCGAGCTACGTGAGGTCCAGGTGACTCCGTTCGGCGATGTGAGAATGGTGCCTAGGCCGTATCCACTCACCGCCACAAGTTGGGTGCCAGTCCACGTGATGGAGGATAGGAAGTAGTTTGTCGTTCCCGAGCTACGCGGGGTCCATGTGACACCATCCGGTGATGTCAGAATCAGGCCCGCACCCACCGCCACTAGTTGCGCGCCGCCCCAGGTGATGGAGAGCAGTTCGTTTGTCGTTCCCGAACTACGCAAGGTCCAGGTGATGCCATCTGACGATGTGAGAATCGCGCCGCTATCACCCACCGCTACCAACTGTGTGCCGGTCCAGGTAATGGAGTTCAGGTCGGTTTCAGTTCCAGAGCTATGCGAGGTCCAGGTGACTCCGTCCGGCGATGTCAGAATCGTGCCATTAAACCCCACCCCCACCAACTGTGTGCCGGTCCTTGTGATGGAACGCGGGGCGTTTGTCGTTCCCAAGTTACGTGGGGTCCAGGTGACGCCATCCGGAGACGACAGCATCGTGCCATTAAAACTCCCCGCTACTAATTGTGTGCCGGTCCACGTGATGGAATACAGGACGTATGTCGTTCCCGAACTATGTGGGGTCCAGGTGACGCCATCCGGTGATGTCAGAATCACGCTGTCACCCACCGCTACCAATTGCGTGCCGGTCCAGGTTACGGCGAGCAGTTGGTTTGTCGTTCCCGAAGTCCGCATGGTCCAATTGATGCCATCCGGAGAAGTGAGAATTGTGCCGTAAAAACCCACCGCCACTAGTTGCGTATCGGTCCAGGTTATGGAGATCAGGTGGTTTGTCGTTCCCGAGCGACGCGCAGTCCAGGTGACTCCATCCGATGAGGTCAGAATTGTGCCATTGAAACCCACTGCTACCAATTGCTTACCGGTCCAGGTTATGGAGATCAGGCGGTTTGTCGTTCCCGAGCGACGCGCGGTCCAGGTGACTCCATCCGATGAGGTCAGAATTGTGCCATTGAAACCCACTGCTACCAATTGTTTGCCGGTCCAGGTGATGGAGATCAGGTGGTTTGTCACTCCCGAGTTCCGCAAGGTCCAGACGATGCCATCCGGCGAAGTGAGAACGGTACCGTATTCACCCACCGCCACTAGTTGTGTGCCCGTCCATGTTACAGCATTAAGACCATTTCCTTGCGGTAATGGATTCCTCCAGGTCCATTTGGATTGCGCTCGGGAAACCCCACAAAGTGCAATTAATAGGCAGGCCAGGATAATTTTTGGAAATCTCACCCGTATCATACATGTACTCCGTCCGAGAAAAAAAATTGCATCGCGCCTCATTAACCGGAGGCTCGTTTGCTTGTGTCCTCCCAATTCAGTTAGCGCTCATGATGAGAATAATAAATTTCTTCCCTTTCACAAGACGGGATGTGCCGAATACTATTCATCTCGCGCACGCTGACACCTTAATCACTCCGTAACACGCAGCGCCGGTCTTGACGGATTTCACTGCGTTTCACTTCAAATTCAAAAAAAAATTTCCTCACCATCTTGTTCGACGTTACTTATCCCCCCTAATGGAAGTCTAAGATCGGCTTTCAGAAAAATCATCGTCCCCCAGGTTTAGGCGGACGTTCAAGGAGGACTCGTGGGTAATCAGATGATATCAGGTCTCGGCGGCGCCATAGGGGGCGACTACTCAATTACCTCGGGGCAATTCGTATTCACGGAATACGCGGGAAAATTATCCCGGCTGAATCTGGTCCGGCCCTTGGTGGGAACGGTCTCGCAGGGCACCGGGCTTCTCAAAGGAACCTACTCCTTCGACTTCGACACCGGCGCCATGGTTTCGGGCGCGGGCGCGGACGTGTTCTGGGAACAATTCACCAGCGTGAATCGCGGTATGGTTCCGCAAAACAGCGCCAAGGTGGTCAATCTTGGCGCGGTGAATTTCACGAGCCTCAACAGCTCGGTGCTGCAAGGCCTGGCCTATGCGTCGACGCCCCTCAACGGGAACGCCGATGCTACCAATCAATTGGTCGTCGGCGACGTATTCGCCGTGCTCACCAATGCCGGAAATTACGCCAAGGTGAAAATCCTGGCCTACGGTTATGATCTCCAGATCCAATGGAAAACCTATAAGGTCGGCGCTAAGTACGAAGTCTTGGGCACCGGCTACAACCAACCGGAAGACGTCGTGTTGTCGGCGGACGGTCACGGCGCGTGGGTGACGGAACGCGTCGGCACCTTGCTGCGTGTGAACTTGGCCATGGCCAATCGCGCTTCGGCGACGGTGTTGGCTTCAGGGCTGAACGCGCCCCAACAGATTTCCGTGGACGAAGCTTCGGGCTTGGCCTGGGTTGTCGAATACGCGAATCCGGGAAGACTGCTCAGGATCCCGCTTGCAGGCGGGGCTCCGGTCACGGTGGCTGCGAATTTGGAAAACGCGGTCGGCTTATTGGTCGATGGCGATAACGCTTATATCACCGAGCAGGCCGCAGGCGGTGGGCGCTTGGTACGGGTGATTCTTTCTTCCGGGCAGCGGCAGATATTGATTACCGGCCTCGTCGCGCCGTTCTTCCTGGATTGGACCGACGACACGCGATCCAAAATCCTCGTGCCCGAGCGGGACCCGGCCAATCGCATCACCATGGTTGACATATCGGTTTCGCCGCCGACGAGCATGGTCGTGGCCACGGCGGTTCCGTTCCGGCCTTCGAGCGCGACTCCCATCTCTCCGACCAAGTTCCTGGTCGCTTCGGATACGGAAATCGACAGCTTCGATCTATCGGTCTATGATCTTTCCGGCCCCTTGTTCCTGGGCATTGGCCATGTCCCCGTCACCAGCATCGACGACGGCACCGGCCTCGCGACCACGGCTCCGGGATATTTTTTCCAAGTCCAGGATTCGCCGTTCGGCGGCACGCTGTCCATCAACGTCAACCACGATGCCGCCTTCGCCATCGGCGCCAAATACTACAAGGTGTTCGTCGACGGCGTGGAACAACGCGGTGACTTCACGGATTATCTCTGGGTCGCGGCGGACCATGCCTTCGATGCGACCCCGGTGGTCGCCGATGCTTCGGGGTACTACAAGGTCCGGCTTCCTTCCGACCTGTGGTATAACCATTTCCTGGGCCTCCGCCTGGACACGACGCCTTTCGGCAACGGACTCCATCAGATCTCCGTTGTGATCTATAATGCCGCCCATGCCGTGCTGGCCTCCGGTTCCATCCAGACCCGGCACGTTCAGATCGACAATACCTGGCCGCAAGCGTCCATCGATGCCATCCTGCACGACGGCGTCGCCGTGAACAAATGCGGCATCGTCCGCACGGGGACGGATTCGTTCCAGTTCGTCATCACGGCGCATGATCCCGATGGATATTTCCTGTCGTGGTATCTGTATGTCCTGTGGGGCGACAACCAATCGGTCGGCATCGCGTCGGAAAGCTATCCGCCCACTCCGCCCAGCGTGTTATGGAGTGGACCGGTCAGCGCCACTGTGCCTACGGGCATCTGGGCATCAACCAAAGGAATTAATCCGAACCTTCCCATCGGGCCGTCAAATCCGGTGGATCCCTACTCCCATTGGTGTGCGCATACTTTTATACTGAGCGTATGGGATCGGGCCATCGATGGGTACAACCGCATTCACAATGCGACATACTCCAAGTCCATCACCATCATGCTTCCGCCGGTGCCTCCCGGGCCTTAAAATAGGGTGCGCGGATCGACGCGGGCTCCGTAGCCGCCAATATCAAATGAAAATGCCGGCCTCCGAAAGGAGCCCGGCATTTTTTTTCTAATCAATACTCGAATTTTCTCTTCGCTATTTCCCGTAGCGGATCAAATTTCGCCCGACACGCCCACGAAGAAAAGCGGGAACGGCCAATTCAACTGGGCCGCCTTGAGTTCTCCCGTGGTCGCATCGCGTTCGAAATAGTTGGGGCTATTCATCGCGTTCCAGACTTCGATATAGGCCTTGTAGTCGCGCCGCCACCAATGCGCTTGCCGTGTCAGCCGCAAATCGAGGCGGCTGTAAGGCGCAAGCTGACCTTCGTTGCGGGCTCCCACTTCGATGGGATCGAATGACCCGCGTCCGTCGCCGATGCCGGAGTAGGTCGTATACGGCTGACCCAGGGCCCATCGGTATCCCAAACCGATTTCGTATCCGCCTTTCATCGCGAAGGTATTCACCCAATTGAAAACCATGGGTCGATGGTATCGGTAAGCGTACACGCTTTTTCCGGGAGCATCTTGGCGGTTGGAAAGGCTCAGGTCCGCTGAGGCCCATCCCGTCCAGCTCGGGTTGGGCGAATAGTACAAAGCCAGCTCCGAACCCAGGCTGGTTCCCGTTCCCGTATTGGCGTACTCGAAAGCCAGTTGGGAATAATTTTCCTGCGCCAGGTCCTCCACGGAAGCGGGCAAGGGCGATCCGTCCAGGGCCGAAACCAAGGTGGGCGAGACCAGGTCGTAATAGCGTTTGTAATATCCGTCCCAGGTCAACCGATATCCGGGCGTGAAGCGATGGGTCCATTGCAGGCCGAGCTGCGCGGATTTTTCCGAGCGGAGGGAGGGATTCTGGTCGCGTTCGTAAAAAGGCAAATCGCCCTGGGAATAAAGTCCCGCCAGGAACCGGTAGGCATTGGCCGTGTCTGGCTTAACCAAGTACTCGGCGCGCGGGGCCGGAAAAAACTCGCCGGAACCGCTTTGGTATTCCCCACGCATTCCATAGGTCAAGGTACCCGCTCCGGATTTCCAGGTATGCGAAAAGAAAATCCCCGTGGTATGGGACTCCAACACGCCTTGATGCACAAACCGGATGCGCGCCGGATAATCGCCCAGGTAATCGAGATTGGACCGCGCGCTGTCGTCCTTGGGGATGGTAAAGCCTTGGTCGTAAAAGTTTCCGAGCGGTTCCAGCATGTCCATGTTTCCGTTCACGATGAGATCGTAAAGAACGTAAGGCATCTGCATGTTGTAGCTGTGCCAGGTATAGTCGTAAGACAGGCCCGCTTTGAACCGGTTGTCGTCGGAGGCGATGAATTCGGATTCGGTACGATAATTGAAAGTGCGCATCGATTGTTGCAGGGACCATATGGAAGGGCCGGAAGCCGAGGGCTTGAACCCCACGCTCCAATCCTGGGCTTGATAGGCAAAATCGTTTTCGATGAACCGGCGCTCGTCCGGCTGCCATTCCATTTTCACGAAGTGGGTCTGGTTCCCGATGTTTACGGAAGAAATGCTGTCGACGGAAAGCTTATCGGTATGGCGCGGCGGCGCCGGGGGAGCGGCCAATAAAGGCGTGGATGGAGCGGAACTGGGATCGCCGAAATTGGGATTGAGATGGGAAAGGATATTCGACTGGCGCGGGACCACGACCAGGTAATCGTCTCCGGAAGACCCTCCCAGATATTCCGCGTGGAAACGATCGCCAGGGGTGAACGAAGCGCCCCAATTCCAATCCTGGAAATCCGGCATGTTGATGTGATCGCGGTAACCGTTCATGTCGGCTTTGAAGGAGCTGTCGCCCGAGGCCGCGCCGCTCAGGTCCAACAGGCCGTGCAAGGTGCGCCGGAACAGAAAGCTCTGCGCCGCGCCGAACACCGTGAGGCTTTGATTCAGCAAGGGTGCTTCCGCGTACAAATCACCCCGCACCATGGAAATGTTGGCCGTCGCATGCGGTTGCGTCGCCATGCGTCCGTTGGTTTTGAGCCGCAAAACTCCCGACAAGGCGCCGGGATATTCCACTGGGAAATCGTCCCGGTACAATTCCGCAGACTCCAAAGTGGACATGTTGAAAATTGAAAATGCCCCACCCACGTGATAGGGCTGTAGCAAGGGAATGCCGTCCAGCACGACGCGCGTTTGATCCGCGTCGCCGCCGCGCACATAGGGCCGGATGTTCAAATCGTTCTGCACGGTTACGCCGGGTGTCGTTCCCAAACCCCGAACCGGGTCGTTCATGGCGCCGGGAAGCTTGCGCAGGAATTGTTTGTCGATGCCGACGGCGGGATTGACGGGCTTGCTTCCGATTATGATTCGTTTGGGAAGTTCCAACGCGGCAGTATCGGAGTAATCCTTCATCAACGATTGGGACCGGTCCGCATTGACGGGGATTCCCGTTGCAGGGTGATTTTCCGCTTGACCCTCGGCGACGGTATCCGTTCCCTGCCGATTTTCCGCAAGCGGCGCTGGAGCGGGGTTCTGGGCCAGGAGCGGATGGGCAAGAACGCATAGCAGGGCGACCCACCAAAAATTGAATTTTCCGGTCCCGGAAAACTTGCCGTCCCCGGGAATACCTGCCATCAATAGGTCCACCCCATGCCCAGGCTCATATTCCATTGTGCCGTGGGGATGTCCTGCGCTCGGAAGGCGCGCTCACCGCCGGGCACTTGCGGCACGGTCACGTTCAATTGCGGAATCAGGAAATCCGGCGCTACCCTCCATCGGGGAAGCTTCAGCAGCAGTCCCGCGCCCGCCTGGGTTACCAGGACCCTGTCGCTGGGAAGCGCTTTGGAAAAATCGTCCCCGAGCACGGTGCCGATTTGGGTGGCCAGGTAGGTAACGCGCAAGTTACCGAAGAAAACCGGAAACCCCACGCGCCGGGAAACGGCATACTCCACGAAAAATGAATTATCCGCCCAGGCTCCGACGCCCCATCCGGCTCCGATTTTGTGATGGAAATCACCGCCGCCGGGTAAACCCAGGTTGAGTGCGAATTCCATGGTCGCCGGATTGGTAGGCGCTTCCACATGCCATTCCAGTTCCAATCCGGGAAGTTTTCCTACGGAATCCAGAATGCCCAAGCGATAATCGAAGCTGGCCTGCGAAACGGCGCCGACCACCGCTTTTTCCACGCCGCTTCCGTCCTCGTTACAAGATTTTCCCGCGCGTAAGGAATCCGGCAAGGCGGAGTCGCAATGCCATAAAGGGCCTTGACCCATTCCCAAGGTGGCCTGACTGTGGCCCGCCGGCATAAGGACTCCCGTGTGGAAATGATGAACGGAATATAGGCACCCGGTAAGTAATGTCGATAATAAAATCCATAGGCACCTAAGAGTCAAGCATTCTCCATTTGATGGTCAACTACGGACCGCTTTTCAATGAAATTAATGGAATCGCCGTGAAACGACCCGGATTCTTTTTGAAAGCAAGGGACATGCCACGGTACGCCGGTAAAATACAGGAATTGGCGGGGAAAGCAAGTAAGGAGCGGCCAAGCGGGAAACTCCTTCGCGCCGGGATTGGCTTCCACATGCAGCGCTTGCCACAAAGCGACTCGCACTGCGGTATTCTCCGGTTCCGGCACGCCCTCAGTGAGCAATTCTATATTCCATGCGCGAATTCCCGTTCCCATTTATCCGGAGTACCCATGATGAAGTCCGCAACCTATGCTTGCTTTTCGGCGATCCTGATTTCCTCCCTGATGCTTGGCGCTTGCGGGACCGATCCCGGCGCGAAAGGCGACCGGATCGAGATCAGCGGCTCGCCCATGCCGTCGCCCTTCCATGTGGGGGATACCAGCGAATATTGGAAAACGGACCGAACGACGGTTTCCGCCACCGCCCGCGAATCCACGGAAAAAAATTACGGCTATTTCCATCTGGTCAGTTCGGATACCACCGTCGTAAAGATATACTCCAGGCAAGCCCTCGTTGGCGTAGCCCCGGGTACGGCGCAGGTTACGGCTCGGGACGAAAAGAGCGACTTGGTTTCCGAATCCTCGGTTAAGGTGACCATCGTTTCGCGCTGATATTCTTACCAGTTGAAAAAGCCCCTTCGATGCCAAAGGGATCATTCGTCACACTGACGCCCCGAGTGTGAGCGCGCTCACGGAATCCAAAAAACAAAAGGGTTAACTTATCTGCATACGCAACGGAAGCGGTAGTCGGCCGCGGAAGTTCAGGTTCTCACACTTTTAAAAAGGATACTCCGCATGGCACTGAACGCATACCTCAAGATAAAGGGACAAAAACAAGGCGAGATCAAAGGTTCCGTGACCCAGAAGGGCCGCGAGGGCAAAATCGCCGTCATCGCCGTTTCGCACGAAGTCATTTCTCCCCGGGACGCGGCCTCGGGCCTACCCACGGGCAAGCGCATGCACAAGCCCTTCGTCATCACCAAGGAGTTGGACAAGTCGTCGCCTCTGTTATATAACGTCCTGGTGAATAACGAAAACCTCACGGAATGGGAATTGCAATTCTTCCAACCCTCGGCGACGGGCACGGAAAAGCAACATTATACCGTGAAATTGACCAACGCCAACATTGCGTCCATCGACTTCCGCATGGACAACAACAAGCACCCGGACCTGATGAAATTCGCCGAGTACGAGCAGGTGGCTTTCACCTATCAGAAAATCGAATGGACTTGGAACGAAGGCGGAATCACTGCGGGCGATGATTGGGAATCCCCGGTCGTTTGATCTTCCGTTCCGGTGAACGTCGATAAGAGAGGCAGCACAATTTTGTGCCGCCTTTTTTTTGTGGAGGCGGCCAATCACGGTCGCCCACTCCTAGCCGTCAAATCCTTTAATTAGGCCGGCTGCATAATTTTCCTCTCCAACCCCCGGTTTCGAAATTCAGTCCGCGCCCTATACGGCGCTTATCTCGTCAAAGCCTTGCCGGAATAATTTTTCCGAAGGGCGATTCGCCCCGAAGGCAAAATTCCTCCTTGACCGGGACGGGTGACCCGGCTACATCATTAGGCTGACAATCGGAGCCTTATGAAAATCATATCCCGCAAGAAAAAGCTTTTCCCCATCAGCGAGCCGCTCTCGCAGTATTTGAAATTGTACGCCCGAGAGCGGAACCTGCCCGTCAGTTATGACGATTTGCTGCGCTACCAAGCGAGCACGCAGGTCATCGACAAAAATGAAAAGGACACGCTGTGGGCCACGTGCATGTATTACCATGCCGACGAGGATTCGATTTATAAGGGGCTGACCCAGATCTATTCGCAATTGAAAGCGGCGGGCGATCAGGCCATCACCGACCACCTTTTCGTGGAACGCGTGGACTATTGCCAGTTCGGAAACTCCAATCCCTTCCGCGTGCGCGTGGTCAACCAATACAACGACAATTACGATCATTTCTACGTCAAGAAGGCGGACGCGTCCCGCATTTACGGTTTGGAGTTGGAGGATATCCTGTCCCCGAACCGCATCAATTACATGGTCAGCGGCAACACGCTCATCGAAGAGCATATCGCGGGAATTCCCGGCGACATTTTCCTGTCCGACATTCTCGACCGGCCCTCCACCAACAAGGTCCGCATCGCGAAGGAATTCGTGAAGTTCAACGAACGCTGCTTCGCCCGCCTGCTCGGGGACATGCGCGCGTATAACTACGTCGTCGACATCACCCCGGACTTCGAAGACGAACAATACCGCGTGCGCGCCATCGATTTCGATCAGCAAAGTTATGAGGGAAAGATCCAGGCCTACCTGCCGCATTTCTTTCCCGACAATAAAAAAGTAGTGGATTTGTGTTCGCAAATCCTGAATCCGCAAACCATCCGCCAATACCAGTTGGAAGAGAGAGCCCTCATCGCCAGGCGCTTGAATTTTTCCAAGGACCAAGTCATCAAGCTCACCGAAGCCATGCGCTTCGGGGATTT
>JADGQO010000018.1 GCA_017881725.1 Fibrobacteria bacterium | reverse complement strand
GGGAGCCGCATGGGTAGTGTTCGGCGAGATACGCCGGGACAAGGCGACCGTCACGTCCTGGTATCCGGGCCATGCCGCTCATGCCCACGCCGGAAAAGTAAAAGCGGGAATGGATCTATCCACTTCCAGAAAGGCAAGGTGAACCATGGTTACCAGGATCCAAAAACTTGTAGTGCCTCCGATCGTACGGATGGCATCGGAAAAGACTCCGGAACTGATTGAGGCGCAATCGCCGGAGCTGGTTGAGGCGTTGGCGCCTGAAGGCAAAGCCTTTTACGTCGTCACGGGATTACTCACCTGCTTCATGGGCGTTCTGGCCGTCATCGCCGTGTCGGCTGCGGTAATCGTCTTTACGGGAGGTTTGTGATGATTGCCCCAACTCCAGCCCATGGCAAGGTCAAAGCGATTGCGGACCTGGGTATCGGCAAGTTGACCTTCCGCTGGATGGCGGCGGTCGCCATCCTTGCTTGCCTCGTCCTCGTCGGCCTATATTCCTATGCCCAGCAGGAAATCTACGGGGAATCCGTTACCGGGATGGCGACCATCGGTTCCGGCGGAGCCGCTTGGGGACTGTATATCGTGTTCGCCGTCTTCTTCATCGGCGTGAGCTTCGCGGGCATTTCCGTGGCGGCCCTGATCCGATTGTTCGGCATCCAACCCATCAAGCATATCTCGCGGATGGCCGAACTGCTGACCATCATCGCGCTGATGATGGGTGCATTGTGCATCATGGCCGATCTGGGAGATCCGCTCAAAGGGCTGCTGAATCTTCCGCGTTACGCGCGGACCATGTCCCCGTTTTTCGGCACCTTCAGCATGGTGATTGGAGGATACCTGTCCGCCAGCCTGCTGTACTTCTTCCTGGCCGGGCGCGCCGATGCGGCCTATATGGCGCGGTATGCCCCGTGGGGGAAATTTTTCTACCGCCTTTGGGCCACCGGATATCGCGGGACGCAAGCCGAGCGGAACCGCCACCAGAAAACGAGCTTCTGGCTGTCGCTGATGATCCTGCCCCTGCTGATAACGGCGCATTCGACCCTGGGATTCATCTTCGGGATCCAGGGCGGCCGGCCGGGTTGGTTCAATGCCTTGCAGGCTCCGGGGTTCGTCGTGATGGCGGGAGTTTCCGGCTTGGGCGTCATCATCGTGGCGGTGGCCTTGATGCGTTGGCTGCTGCGCTTGGAGAAAGATATCGGCCTGCCCACTTTCCGCTGGCTCGGGAACTCCCTGCTGGTCTTGAGCGGCGTGTACATCTACTTCATGATCGCGGATCAAATCACGGCGAACTACGCCGGCGTCGCGGCGGAAGCACGCATCTCGCACGAAATCGTTTTTGGGGCCTATGCCGTTCCGTTCTGGATTACGGTAGGTTGCCTGGTCGCGGGTTTCGCTATCCTGTTCCTGCAATTCGTCACGGGCAAGTCCATGATCGCCTGGACGGTCACGGCCGGACTTCTAGTGAACGTCGCCGCCGTGCTCAAGCGTTTCCTGATCGTGGTACCCTCGCAAACCTACGGAACCATGCTCCCCTGGGAGCCGGGCAGCTACACCCCATCCAAAGTGGAGCTGGGTTTGATCATCGGCCTATTCGGGTTGGGAACCCTGATGTACATCACTTTCCTGAAGGTATTCCCTATCGTTCCCATGGAATCGCATGAGGAAGTTTCCGAAACGGAAAAGGATGAGCTGCCGGAGTCCGGTATGCGCACGGTCGCGATGTGGTTGACCTTGGCGCTGGGACTGGCCATGGCGATCACGGGATTCCTGATCTCGGCGCGGTTCGGGACCGAGCCGACTTCCGATCCCATCATGCCGTTCAGCCCCGTCCTATTCATCGCGGGAGTCGTCACCATGTTCGGCTCGGCGGTTGTCTACGAACTGTTCCCGGACCGGGCCTCGCTCCTGGAACCGGAACAAAAGCCGGAAGACGTCCCGGGCCCTGGCGAGCACGTCTCAATGACGCCCAAGGAAATCGTCCCTGCCCAGAAGGGCCAAGAGAAAGGCGAACTGGTTTCGGCCGGGAGTTCCTATCGGTCGTAACGGACTTTCATCGGTAACGTCCGACTAAATACTTCGAGGTATCCCAACGGATGCCTCGATTTTTTTTGCCCTCGATGAATTATGTGATGCGATTTTCCGCTGGCTAGCCAAGCGCGCTAACCAAAGCGCATGTGAATCTCAAACCATGCGCATGCGCATTTTGCGGGCCACTTCTTTTTCCAAACGAATGCCGGTGGGAAATAGGCGATCGGTTTCCAGGAAAACATGGCTCAAAAGCCGAAGTTCGAAAGTCTCCAAGCCTTCGCGGATTTCGTAGGTCTCCTTGGCCAGATTTTCCTCCACCGCATGGTTCCGCAAACTATCCCGCAGCTCCGCGAGAAAATGCTTGAAGTGTTGCTCCGGGGAGTGAATCAAAGCGTTCGGGTATAATCCCACGTTTCCCTTTTGAATTTCGGTATACAGCTCCGGGTGCCGGAAACAGGAATCGATGCGCAGCAATTTCGGGAAAATGAAATCCTCTTCCTCTTTCATGTGCCACAGGAAATCCTGCGTGAACGACTGAAAGTCGCGTCCGGCCAGCGCCAGCGGATGCGACGGCTCCAAGTGGCCTAAAGCGGGGGCATGAAAAGCCTGCTCGATGATGGGAAGATGCCTGCCCCGAAAATCCTCATGGTCTTCGCGAAGGTGATCGATGAGGTCATACAGGGGGCGCGCGCCCCAGTCTTGTCCGGTCGCGGCGGGCTTCAACTCGCCCAAGCGGCGCACCAAATCCGGTACCGCACTGCCGACGACCTGGGCGAAACTGGACAAGTTGGCATCCAAGTGGTGCCAAAAAATACTTCCCGACACGGCCTCGAAAATCGCAACCGACCTCGGACGCTGATATAGGATTGATCGGACGGTAATGGACGGCTCGATTTTCATGCGCGTCTCCTGTTAAATCCAAACCCCGATATACCAGCAATATGGAAGCCAGAAGGAACACAGTACCCTAAACTCCCTGGTCCGCCCTGTACACGACGCGCCTCAGCCAGGATAAAAGCCATTCCGTTTCACCGGGACTCGGGAGCTGGGATTCTTCGGCACAGCCCCAGGTTTTATAAAATAAATCCAATCGCGGTCCTGAATTCGATGTGCCGGGACCGTCTGGAAAGGCGGTCTCTGCCGCATTTGCGCGCAAATTTGCGCGCTCGGCCGGGGGCGTGGCAGCCGACAGAAGTTGGCTTCCGGCATCGAATCGTGGCAAGGGTGGTTGGACCCAGGGATAATCCAGCAAGCGAAATCCGCAGCGGCGAAATATTTCCGATATACCATCACGAGGATCACATTCGATAAACCAGCCGCGCGCCCCCAGGCCGTCCCCCTTCATCCTTTCTTCCATGCGGAGAATCAATTCGCGAAGCAAACCCTTCCCGCGCAACGGCCCGGACAGGATCAAATATCCCCCGAATCCTCCCGCCGGAAAAGTGAAGAACGATGCCATGCCGGCGACAACGGTGGATTCCTGGGAGCGCAGGGTCCAAAGGTGGTAGGCGTGGCTGCGGGAATCAAGTAAGCCTTGCCCTCCAGGTTCACTCCGCCCAGCATTCCGGGAACCGATTTTTTCATTATCATCAGGGCGATGATAAGTAACAACGGCGCGAAGCCCAGCGCCAGGGAGCCGGCGATGCAGGTGCCTACCAGGGCGACGCCGCAGCGTTTCATCAAGAGCAACCGGCTTTCCGGGAAATAATCCGTCGACTGCGCCCAAGAAAGCAGAATGAAATAAGCGATAAGCGGCAGCACGAACAATAGCGCGAAGCGGATCCAACCCCAACGGATGTCGGGCATGAGGGCTTTTTTCAAGATGGAGAAGCAGCCCAGTATGAGCAGCACCCATACGAAATCCAGGGTGGCCGAGCCCAGGTAAAAAGGCGATTCGCATTGCAATACACCAAGGGGAATGCCGAGGGTTGCCGAAGCGGCGAATACCGAAAACAGCATGCAGCAAGCGGCGTATAAATAAAGGTCGCGTTTCACTTCCAACCGGATTTTAATGCGGACCTCTTTGCGGATCACTTCTCTGCGGCTTCCAATCGCGTCCCGCACCATGGCTCGAAGGTCATCCAATTCATCGTCGAAGCGGTGGTTGCGCCGGGCAATGACGTCCTCGGAATCGAACCTGAGAATTTCGAATTGGCCGGGACCCCAGAGGTAATCCCACGGTTACGTCGGCAACGGAATCAATTTCCGGCATTGACGTCGAATACCGCCGAGACGAGTTTACTTTGCATGAAAAGCGGCATAGCGTGAGGCCGGAGACAAATCAAAGGGCGGGACAGGCTCAGGAAGAAAGCGCTTAACCCCCTGTAGGCAAAAGTCGGGTAAGATCAACGTGTTTGTCCAGAACCTCGCGCACGACTGAGGTCAACTGCGCGGCGGAGAACGGCTTTTGGATAAATCGTTCTCCCTGTTCGATCAGGTTTTGTTGGGTCGTGATATCATCGGTGTATCCCGACATAAATAGGACATGGCTTTCGGGCCGCAGCTCCAAAAAGCTTTTAGCCAATTCCCGGCCGCCCATGTTAGGCATCATCAAGTCCGTCAAAAGTAATCCAATGTCGCCATCATGAGCCTTCAGCATGGCCAAAGCCGAGATTCCGTCCTTGGCCTCAAGAACCCGATAACCGTACAATTCCAGTGTCTTGCGGATGAAGGAACTGACCATCGGCTCGTCTTCGGCCAGGAGCACGGTCTCGGATCCGTGACTCGCCGCAGCCACGGCAACAGGAATGATTGTTGAACGCTCCTCCTTTTTTTCCGTGCGGGGCAGGTATATCCGAAAGGTGGATCCCAATCCAGGACTGCTCTCCACGGTGATGTGCCCTTGGCTTTGTTCCACGATGCCTTGAACGGTCGCCAAGCCCATCCCTGTGCCCTTTCCCAACGGCTTGGTGGTGAAGAACGGATCAAAAATCCGGGCCTTGACATCGGCGTTCATACCGGCACCCACATCGCGCATGGAAAGCATGACATAAGCGCCCGTCGCCACATCGGGGTGCTGTGCGGCATATTCCCGACCCAAATCCAGGTTCTGCGTCGAAATGGTTATCTCTCCTCCCTGGGCCATGGAATCGCGGGCATTGATCACCAGGTTCATCAGCAACTGCTGCATTTGCACCCGATCCACTTTCACGCGCCCCAAGTTGGGTTCCAGGTCTTCTCGAATCGTGATGGCGTCGCCGATCAACCTTTTCATCATATCGTGCATGTCGGATATAATGGCGTTAAGACCAAGGACCTTGGGTGCGAGTATTTGCTGCCTGCTGAAAGCCAACAATTGTCGGGTCAAAGCGGTCGCCCGTTCTCCCGCCTTCAGGATTTCATTCAGATTATCATGCACGGCCCCGTTGGGGGGGACCATGAATAAGGAAAGGTCGGCGTAGCCGTTGATCGCCGTGAGGACGTTGTTGAAATCATGCGCGATGCCGCCGGCCAGCTTTCCCAACGCCTCCAGCTTTTTCGATTGGCGGAGCGCCTCTTCGCTGATGGTGAGGGCTTTTTCCGCCCGTCTTCTTTCGGTGATGTCGCGTATATTGCATTGAATCACCTTTTGATGGTCCACGTCGTAGGTATTGCTGACGAATTCGACCGCTAGGCTTCCCCCCTGCTTGGTTTTCAACGGTAAATCATCGTAGCGTATGTAGCCGTTCTCCTTTAACGTCTTAAACGCTTCGCGGTTGGCCGCGATATCTTGGAAAAGTCCGATTTCCCACAGTTGCTTTCCCAACAACTCCTCGCGCGAATACCCCAGGAATTGCGTGAGGAAGGGATTCGCATCGACAATCTGCCCGCCTTCGCCGTCCAGAATCAATATTCCATCCTGCGCAGTTTCGAATAGGCGCCGGTAGCGATCCTCGGAGCGGCGCAAATGGCCTTCCTCATTTTTGCGAACGATGATGTCCTGGAATTCCAGCATGTCCCCATGACGTTTCCAGGTTTCCATTTTCTCGAAAAGCTCCCAGTCAAGAACGACCATTGCGAATTCGTGATCCTGAATCTGATCGAACACTTTCTCGCCGGATTCGGCTTCCACGAATTCCCATCGCGGATTGTCCAGTATGGACTTTATTTTTTCCCTTTTCACCTTTGAGCCATCTATGAGAAGAACGCGGATTCTCTTTTCAGAATACATGAATGCTCCCTACGATGTAAGTTCGGTCACGGAACTGGTTTTTTAGCGATTCCACCATCGGGAAATAGGTTAACTAAATATGCCGTCACAATTATTTCGGCAATATTCACGCTAAAATGAGAGGGCCGCGCCGACCCGATGATTACGCACGTATCGTACACTATGTTTTAATTTTATTTAATTGAAACGAGCCACCGATTAGTGGTATTCATATCCCTCATTCCGGTGCGCGGGCGGCGGGACGTGATATATGTCTCAGTAGGACAGGAGGCATTGCGCCTCCCGATTGGAAATGGGGAGTGGTTTCTCCAATGGCGTCAACCTGCCAGCGCACCCATTGGTTCATCCAATAGTTCACTCCCAGGGTAGCGGACATCATCATGGCTCCATCGATTTCCTTTGCCGTGGCTGCGGGTCCCGGAGGATTTTTCGCCGTGATCGTGGAATACTCGACACGAACGAGCGGCTCGATTCCGCCTTCCACTTCACTACCCTTTACCCAGTCGCTGGCTTGGAGATAACCGCCATGCAGGGTCGCGTTGGTGTCCGAAAAATCGGCGAACAGCCATTCCGCGTCCAGTCCGATTTTACCTAATACGGCATGCAAGTCCACGTCGACGGCCAGGCGCGTACCATGGACGTTAATGCTGTCGTAGAAAACCCCGGAATAGCTTCTCAAAACAAGCCCCTGATTCAGTTCCTTGTCATAATCCAATCCGAGCCCGACTTTAACCGTCTTGGTGGGGGACACTTCAAAGCGACCGATATAATCCTTATCGGAATTATTGTCTTTGACGTTGCCGCCTTGGCTGGCCGTGTTGATGCCGTTATTGATGCTCAGGTAATACTTGAACATCTTACCCGGGTCCGTCCCGAAAAGCATGACGCCGTTCTGGGCGTCCAGACCGGGAAGTCCGATATAGGCGTTCAAGGCCTGGAAGCGCTCTATGGTTTCCAAGCCACGAGAAGACCGCAGGTTTTCCGCGCTGAACGGCTGGATATATTTACCCAGACGGAAAGTCAAAACATCGCGCAGCAAAGTCGTTTGGGAATACGCTTCGACGAGTGTAGCGCCGGAAGCCGGACCGCCGTCGAACTCGAAGTAAAGGGTGTACAGGCTGTCGTACTCGGCTTTAAAATCCGCCCGGGCGCGGCGAACGAAGAAGCTCGGCACCTTGTAAGGTTGCTTGTTGGATTCGGCGGTCGCGATGAAGCTTGGTTGTGCGTAACCCAGCATGCGGAAAACCGCCCGTCCATCCTCGCTTTGAATCTAGGCGCCGCCGCCTTTGCCGGTGATTCCGGCTTGAGAAGTCGTAGGCGCGGGAGTTTGCGCGAAAGCGCCGACCGCGGACAACCCCAGGATCATACCGAAAAAACTATTCTTGTTTTACTCGGCTCCCACCCCCAGGTAGCTCCGGACTTTTTCCTCTTCGAATTTTTCCTCCGCCCTGGGTTCGGATTTGCCTAAGGAGACGACGATACCGACGATGAAGGCTCCGGCCATGGAGAATAGACCCGGATTTTTAAACGGCACGATGGGCGTCGCGTGTTTGAAAATATCCACCCAAACCGTGGGGCTCAGGATGATGAGCACGACGGCCAACACCAAGCCGGTGAGAATGCTGGAGACGGCGCCGGCGGTGGTGAAGCGTTTCCACATGATGGACATGAGCAAGGCCGGGAAATTGGCGCTGGCGGCGATGGCAAAGGCCAAGCCGACCATGAAAGCCACGTTTTGTCCCTTGAACAGGATTCCGAGGGCGATGGCCAGAGCACCAAGAATAATGGTGGCGATTTTCGCTGCCTTGACTTGGCTCTGCTCCGAGGAGTTGCCTTTTTTGAACACGCCCAGGTAAAGATCATGCGACAACGCGGAAGCGCCTGCCAGCGTAAGGCCGGCCACCACGGCCAAAATGGTCGCGAAAGCGACGGCCGCCAGAAATCCGAGGAAGACGTTGCCGCCCAACACCTCCGCGAGCAGCGGGGCCGCCATATTGCCGCCCTTGTCCATGCCCTTGATGATGTCCTGACCGACGAATACGGCCGCGCCGAATCCGATGGTGAAAGTGAGGATGTAGAAGTATCCGATGAATCCGGTGGCGTAGAACACGGACTTGCGCGCCTCTTTCGCGTTCGGCACGGTGTAGAAGCGCATCAGGATATGCGGAAGTCCGGCGGTGCCGAACATCAGCGCGAGACCCAGGGAAACCGCGTCCAGGGGATTGGAAACCAGGCCGCCCGGGCTGAGGAAGCCTTCGCCGTATTTGACGGTCGCTTCATGGAAAAGCCAACCATAATTGAAATGGGCTTTGATGAGCACCATCAACACCAAGAGGGTCGCGCCGCCGAGCAGCAGGCAGGCTTTGATGATTTGCACCCACGTGGTGGCCAACATGCCGCCGAACAAAACATACGCGGTCATGAGAATGCCGACGATCAAAACCGCCAGTTCGTACGGGAGCGAGAACATCAGCTTGACCAAGCTGCCCGCGCCTACCATTTGCGCTATCAGATAGAACAGCACGGTCATGATGGCGCCCAAAGAGGCGACGGTTTTGATCGGGCCGGGATTCAGCCGATACGCGGTGACGTCCGAAAAAGTGAACTTGCCCAGGTTGCGCAATGGTTCCGCGATCAGGCACAACACCACCGGCCAGCCGACCAGGAAGCCGACGGAGTAGATGAGTCCGTCATACCCTTTCAAGGAGAAGAGACCGGCGATGCCCAGGAAGGACGCGGCGCTCATATAGTCTCCGGCCAGGGCCAGGCCGTTTTGGAAGCCCGTGATATTGCGGCCCGCGGCGTAAAATTCCTTGGCCGTCTTGGTCCGCTTCGCAGCCCAATAGGTAATGCCTAACGTCGCTGCCACGAAAAGGAAAAAGAAGGTAATGGCGATGGGATTGCTGTGCCCAATGATCGTCGTTTGCATTAGTCGTGCCCCATTTTGTTTTTGAAGGCCTTGACGGCCGGGTCATAATTCTTGTTCGCCCAGACGACGTAAATGCCCGTAAACACGCAGGTAATCAGGATGACGCCGATGCCGACGGGAATTCCCAGGGTAATGTTCTCGGTGATTTTTTTCGCCAGCACGGCCTTGTGGAACGCGACCAGGAAAATGAAGCCGTAGTAAACCGCCATGGTGGCCAAGGTCAATCCCACCGACACGAAAGTTTTCCTTCCCACCAACGCTTGGAAATCCGGATTTGTCAGGATCTCATGAACGGTCGAATGGGTTGCTTCCAGTGTTCCGGATTCTTGCATGAACTCTCCAATCAATTAGTGGTTAGGAAAATCAAGTCGGGAAAATGTAGTCTGACTGAGTCGAATACAACTCATGGACTTTTGCTAAGGGTATTTCAACCCAAGAAAATTTTGGTTGTTGCCTGCAATCCACGTTGCAAACGAATTTTGATGCCCCACTTCGTTACTAATCCGGAATCATTGGTGACGGTTTTGAGGACTTAAAATCAGCCACAAACTATCTCTCCCATCCTAACGGAATATTCTTAATGGTTCATTGTATTCGACGGCGGAATTATTAAAAGGCGAGCGCGATCACCAAGCATTTTGTTTTTGCTTTCATAAACCGTTGCAACGTTTTTGAGATTACGATTTTGCCTTTAGGAATCGGCCGCCTCGTGGACGCTTTTAATGGGCGATCGGCAATATTTTTGGGCTCGAAAATCCGTAAAAACCCTCCAATGGGAAAGATTTTGACCCGTCCGATACATACCGTTGTTCAGTTATGACCGTACCGGAAAACCCGTTCTTCGAAAAGCCGATCCTCAATTCCCCTTACGCTTATCCACGGCGGCATTGGGAGTTGGAGCCCGACGGCCAGCCCACCCAGAAAATCCTGATAGCCCGGCGGCAAGTCTCCTTCATCACCCCTTCCAAGGTGTTCGTCCTTTCTTCTGCCAAATTGAAGCCGTGGAAACTGCGATCTGGTTGACGGAAGTCGCTCCAGGCTATGCCATCGGAAAGCGGTTCGTCGAGCACCTGGATAAAGTCAATCAATCCACCAATCCCGAGTTGTCCCGGCTCGCTCTAAAGCTGGCGACCAGCGCCAGAAAAACTACGGTAATGGCGATGATCATCGCTTGGCAGACGATCAATGAAGTGAGGCATCCCAACAGCCGCAAGTTCACCCGGGGCTTTTTGGTGGTATCACCCGGTCTCACCATCAAAGATCGACTGAGCGTCCTTCAGCCCAATGATCCTTACAGTTACTTCAAGGGCCGGGAATTGGTTCATGCAAAGCGGTTATGGCTTCTCGGGCCTACTCTGCAACACCTGATTTTTTTTCTGGTACTCATGGATAATTCTTCCCGCTGATTTTCAATCTTTGGTTCCGATCTCTTTTGTCTTACGCGCAAAATTTCTTTGGTGGATTTTCGGATAAAGAGCTAACAAGAAACTCATTCCGCGGTGACGGCGATGGTGACTTGCTTGGAATGACCGACATCGTTCATTTCAAAATCTCCCAGTGCCCGCCTTTTTTAGGCCCAACATATTTCAATCGACCCTCTTTGCCCAGTTTAGAGCTCACTCGTTCGACTGTACTCAGAGCTTTTCCGAGCGCCAAGGCGATTTCGGCCAAGGTCTGGTTGGGGTTTTTGGATAGTGATGCGAGTATTTTCTCCGGCGTTTTTACCCTCGTTTTTGCCCTCGTTTTTGCCCTCGTTTTTGCCGAAGTTTTCGGACTTGTGTTCCATCCGGAAGCATCCGTTGCGGCTTGGTTTTCCTCCGACTTAAAATTGAACTCCACCCATAACCCCGTCGTTTCAAAGCGAAGGATCGGTTTCGGAACCCCAGCCTTCAAACAAGCGGAGAAGATGCGCTCAATGCCTCTTCCCCACGATTCAATCATGCCCGCGCGAAAGAAGGCGTTGGCGATATCGGGATTGGTACCGCGCTGGCGTAATCCTTATGGATAACCGCGTTGAGCAGGGCTTCGCGCATAGCATCGCTCGGTACGGGATAGGTTTCCACCCTCTGCACCCGTTTATAGGTAATGCTGGCTCTGAGATATTTGGTCATCACCAAGTCCAAGGTTTTTTCAACCTGGGAGAAAAGGTCCCCGTGGATTTCATCGTGATACAAAAGGTCGGCATTGGTCCGGAAATAGCCGACCTTGACGAAAGCGCCAGTGACACAAATTTCAGGATCTTCGTGGAAGAGAAGCACGGCAGCCCGCTTGAGATACGCACCATCCATCAAATGCAATTTCCTGATGAGGCCCGGAATGGACTCGCGCAGTATTGCGGGTGAGAGTCGGCCACTTTCCGAAGCATTGGCGCGAAAATGGGACAGTGCCTTTCTGTCGAGTTGATTCACCTTCACATTGGGAAATGGGACGCCGTCCCAATGCTTCCCGTACTTTCGCAAAAGAAATTTGTCCAGGGCCGCGCCCTTCAATTCCTGCTTGGTGCTGCCGCTGCGAAAATGGTATTCGCCTCGGTAACTCACGGGATTCGGGTATGGGTCCACGACGATTTCCAGGTATTCTTTGCCGGCCAGCTTGCGTAGGTTCACCGCCACCATGATGCCAAGGATATCCCGTACCTTGTTGGGAATCTCTTCGAGCAACTTCGCCGCGTTGGGCAGTCCGACGATCACGCCCTTGTCATTTTTTCCGATAACGAGCTTGCCGCCCTTGGAATTGGCGAAACCGGAAATCCATTTCAGGTATTCGTCCCGCCAAACCTCCTTCCATTCTATTTGCTGATGTTCTTTCATATCAGTCGCGTCCTGCTTCCAATGCTTTTTCCCAAATACCTGCACAAAAGATAACTGGGATCAATCGGTCGCATGGGAGGTCAGGAATGCTCTCCTTTACATCGTTTTTAATGCCCAACAAGGAACCCGCCAGGGATACCCGGTTAAACATAAACGAGTAGACCAATTGGGGATCCACTTTTGCATGTCGGAAAGGAATATTCGAAGAGGGAAAAATCTTGGGGGCCAATTAGGCACCCTCGTGGCTGCGATTCTCGCGAACCGGCAGCCAGAGGGGCATAAATGGTAGGCCTGGGCAGACTTGAACTGCCGACCCCCGCCTTATCAGAGCGATGCTCTAACCAACTGAGCTACAGACCTAGGACAGGGCCAAAGTAATTTCCGGTGGCTTTTATTGTCAAGGTGAAGGGACCCTGGCGGAGCAGGTATTTAGCGAATTTATGCCAATAGGAAGGTTTTTGAGCTGTACGGGCTCAGTCCGGAGGCGGAATAATCCGGGCCATGAATCGGTCCCAATCCCAACGGCATTGTTCCAGGACGCTTTCCAGGCGTGGGGCTTCCCAGCGCCGCGCGACGGGCAATTGATGGCGGAAGAAGGTGGTTTGGCGCTTGGCGTAATTGCGCGTGCGCTTTTTGATCTCCGTCACGGTCGCTTCGAAATCTCGGCGGCCGGCGATGAAGTCGGCCAACTCGCTGTAACCCAGGGAGGTAAAAACGGGCCATTCCGAGGCTCCGGGCGCGGACAGCAGGGCGCGCGTCTCTTCCAACCAGCCGTCGCGCAGCATGGCGTCGATACGGGCTTCGATGCGACGATACAACTCTTGGCGATCGACATCCATCCAAATTACGGGTACGGATGCGAAGTCCGGCGAGGCTTGCAGCGGGCCGGTGAGCTTGCTGTAGCTTTCCCCGGTCAGGATCAAATTTTCCCAGCGCTTGGCGATGCGGTAGGCGTCGTTGGGATGCAAGCCTTCCGCGCTTTCCGCATCCACCGCGCGTAATTCTTCCAAGGCTTGCGCCGATCCGACCGCGTCAATTTTATCCTGGGCTTTTTGTTTGACGTCGTCGGGCGTTGGACCGCGATCGAACGGGGAAGGGTATAAAAGCTCTTTGAGGTACAAACCCGTGCCGCCCACCACGAGAAAGCGGGTATCGGGATG
>JADGQO010000132.1 GCA_017881725.1 Fibrobacteria bacterium | reverse complement strand
GACTCAAGACCCATTGCAAGCTGGCACTAGTGCTCCGGAGGGAATCCGAAGGTCCTGGCAAAGAAAGCCGCATCCGCGAGTACGCGCATATCGGCACGGGCAACTACCATACCGAAACCGCCAAGCTCTACACCGATCTTTCCCTCCTGACCAGCGACAGGGCCATTACCGAAGGCGTCTCCGACGTATTCAATTACCTGACCTCGCAGGCCAAGGCGCAACATTTCGCCGGGCTCCTGGTGGGGCCCATCAATTTCCTGTCCGAAACCCTGCGCTTGATCCGCAATGAGGAACACAACGCCAGCGAAGGTCGGCCCAGCGGCATCACGGCCAAGATGAACGCGCTTATCGATTCCGAAGTCATCGACGCTCTGTACAAAGCCTCAGCCGCCGGGGTCAAAATCCGCCTACTGGTAAGGGGCATTTGCGCCCTGCGTCCCGGTGTGGAGGATCTCAGCGAGAACATCCGCGTCCGCAGCGTGGTGGGACGATTCCTGGAACATAGCCGCATCTTCCGGTTTGAAAACGGCGGCGACGCGAAGGTTTACATCGGCAGCGGCGACTGGATGACCCGAAACCTGCGTGAACGGGTGGAAGTCCTCGTCCCGGTCAAAGATCCGGATCTGGTTCGGAGGCTGGAAGATATTTTAAGCGTTTATTGGGCCGATAATTCGAAGTCCCATGCCATGTCGCCGCTCGGCATTTACACCAAGGTCCCTTGCGGAGAACCCCAACCTCGTTGGGACGCGCAAGCCTTTTTAATGGCGAATCCGGAAACCATGCTTCCGGAAGCCCTGGACCTTTTCGCCGCCGGCCGTGATCCCAAGCGCGAGGACGACGTGGGCACGGACGACGCCCACCCGAAAGATTATTTTATCCCAGCATGGAATTGATTCTCGTCAGGCATGGCGAGGCCGGAACGGCCGATCTCAAACGTTTTCCGAATGACGCGTTGCGCCCGCTCACGGACAAAGGCCGCAAGCAATTCAAGCGCGCCGCCCTGGGATTGGCTGCCCTGGATTTGTCGGAAGCGCGCATCTTCGCGAGTCCGGCCTTACGCGCCCGAGCCACCGCCGAAATCCTCGCCAAAGCCTGCGGCCAAGACCCGGCGGCCATCATCTTGTTGCGCGAGTTGGCCATGGAAACCGATCCGGTGAAATCCTTGCCGGGCCTTAATCTCGCTCTAACCGTCGCCCGCGGGAAAAAATCGACGCCGGAGCATCCCATCGTTTTGGTCGGACATGAGCCCTGGCTCGGAGAGTTCGCCTCGCTTTTGATTTTCGGCAAAAGGGGAGGCGGCCTGAAGCTGGCCAAGGGCGGGGCCTGCAAGCTGGAAGCCGATCGATTGACTCCGGGCCGCGGCCGGTTGCTCTGGTGGATGGGTCCGGATCAATTGCGGACTTTAGCCTAAGGCGTTCGCGTAACAAGCCGTAGCGACAACCCCCTGGATAATTTGTTACAATAGCCCCATGCTTATCCGCGTCGTGGACATCGGCAGCAACTCGGTAAAAGCCTCCGTGTTCGATGTCCAAAACAAAACCCACAAGCAGATCTCCAAGGACAAGCTGCCCTACTCCATCGGCGAAGAAGTGTTTTCGCAAGGATCCATTTCCGAAGGCGCGCAGGAGAAAGTGGCGGCGTTCCTGTATGGAATGCCCGGAACCGTCAACGGAGACAAGGTGCACTTCACCTTCGTCATGGCCACCTCCGCCACCCGTTCCGCGAAAAATTCGGAAGCCTTCGCAAGACGCATCCAGCAGCGCACCGGGCTAGCCGTGCGCGTCCTTTCGGGAGAGGAAGAATCCTTTCTCATCCACATGGGCATCGCCAGCAAGGCGGATATCGGGCCGCAGGAATTGATCAAGTCCATCGACATCGGCGGCGGCAGCGCGGAAATCAGTTGGAGCCGCGGGTACGAATACCTCTTCGGCCACAGCTACGATTTGGGCGCCATCCGGCTTTCCCAGCAGAACCTCAAAGGCAAGGCCTTCGCCCGCGAGGCCTACGATCAAATCGAGGCCCTGGCGTTGGAGGAGTTCAAGACCCGCTTCGAGATCAAGCCTCCGCCCCCTTCCCAACGGGCCTTCGGCAGCTCCGGAAACATCCGCGCCATCGCGCGCATGGTCCAAGGAGTCCGCAGCCTGCCCTTTACCAAGCTCATGCCGGAAATCACCCCCGGCAGCTTGGAAGACCTCGCCGAAATGAGCATCGGCAAAACCCCCCAGTACCTGCAATCCCAATTCGACATCGGTTTGGATCGCGCGAAAATCATCATGCCCGCCGTCGTGGTG
Organism: Fibrobacteria bacterium; assembly: GCA_017881725.1. Classification (GTDB taxonomy): domain Bacteria; phylum Fibrobacterota; class Fibrobacteria; order UBA11236; family UBA11236; genus Chersky-265. Next base: position 18,104 of record JADGQO010000132.1, on the reverse strand, counting down.
CTGTCGGCCAGCATGCGCTTTTTCGGAATCCGCAGGCTTGCGGTGACCGAGGCCGGGCTGCGCGAGGGCGTGGCCTACTTCTGGAGCCGCAACGGACATTTGAACCTGCCCATCGAATCCACCTCCCCGGCTCCGCGCACGGCGGAGGCCGCCAAGCGGTCATGAACACGCCGGACGAAGGCGTAACCCGCGGGTTACCCAGCGCCCAGGACGCGTACATCGACCGGGAATACTCCTGGCTGGAATTCAACCAACGCGTGCTGGAAGAGGCGCGTGATCGGGCCAACCCACTGCTTGAACGAATCAAGTTCCTGGCCATCGTGGCGAACAACCTGGATGAATTCTTCGAAGTGCGCGTCGCCTCCCTGCTGCAGAAGGTCGAATCCGGACTGGCCGTGGACGGGATAGCCAGCCTGGACGCGGCCAAAAAACTCGACACCCTGCTCAAGCTGTGCCAGAAACTGGTGCGCCTCCAGTACCGCGCGTGGAACGAGGAGTTGCGACCCAAACTCCGGGAACAAAACATCCACGTCCTATCCATGACCGAGCTGGGCAAGGACGAGGAAAAGCACGTCCATGATTATTTCCGCCGCGAGATTTACCACCTGCTTACGCCCATCAAGGTGGATCCGGCCCATCCTTTCCCCTGGGTCCTGAACAAGTCCCTTTGCCTCCTGGTTCTTTTGCGCGAGGACAAACGCCGCGAAGGCCTGGGCGTGGTGGCCGTGCCCCGCAGTCTCCCGCGACTGTTGAGCCTGCCCAGTAAAGACAAATCCCACAGTTTCGTCTTCATCCATGAAGTGGTCCAGCATTACATCGCGGAGCTGTTCAAAGGCTACGCGATTAAAAGCTGCTCGCCTTTCCGCGCCACGCGCAACAGCAATCTCTACCTGGAGGAAGAGGAAGGCAGCAGCCTCATCGACGCGGTCGAGGCCGTGGTGCACAGCCGCCGCAAAGGCAACGTGGTCCGCCTGGAAGTGGATAAGCACGCGCCCAAGCGCATCGTGGATGAATTGGCCAAGAACTTCGACATCGACCCCTCGCTGGTTTTCCGCGTCGACGGCCCCGTGAATCTCAACCGCCTGGCCAGCCTGTACGCCATGGTGCCGCTGCCCGCCCTCAAATACCCGCCCCTGTACGCGGCGCATACCCCGCATTTCCACGACGCGGAAGACGTCTTCCGTGAGATCCGCCAGCGCGATATCCTGCTCCATCATCCTTTTGATTCCTACGACACCGTGGTCCGCTTCATCCAGGCCGCGTCCGAGGATCCGAAAGTCCAGGTCATCAAGCAGACGCTTTACCGCACCAACCAGGACTCGCCCATCATGTACGCCTTGTTGGAGGCTGCGGAGCGGGGCAAGGAAGTGGTCGCGGTCGTGGAATTGAAGGCGCGCTTCGACGAGAAAAGCAATATCGGTTGGGCGCGGCAGTTGGAAGAACAGGGCGTGACGGTGGTCTACGGGCTGGTGGGCCTGAAAACCCACGCGAAACTGTCCCTCGCCGTGCGCAAAGAAGGATCCGGTTTCGTGCAGTATGCGCATGTCGGCACCGGCAATTACAATCCGGAAACGGCGCGGCGTTACACCGACTTGAGTTTCCTGACCAGCGATCCGGAAATCACCGACGGCGTCTCGGAAATCTTCAACTTCCTGACCTCCCAATCGCGCAGCCCGGATTTCCAGGCCCTGCAAGTGGGCCCGGTGAACTTCCTCTCGGAAACTCTCCGCCTCATCCAGCGCGAGCGCGACCATGCGTTGGCGGGACGCCGCAGCGGCATCCTGGCGAAGATGAATTCCCTTTTCGACAAGGAAGTCATCCAGGCGCTCTACGAAGCCTCGCAGGCGGGCGTGCCCGTGCGCCTCATCGTGCGCGGCATTTGCGGGTTGCGGCCCGGCGTGAAAGGCCTGAGCGAGAACATCGTCGTCAAGAGCGTGGTGGGACGCTTCCTGGAGCATAGCCGGATTTTCCATTTCGACAACCACGGGAACGCCTCCGTATTCATCGGCAGCGGCGATTGGATGGAACGCAACTTGCGCGACCGCGTGGAAGTCGCCATCCCGATCAAGGGCGCGCAGCTGATCCGCCAGTTGGAAGACATCCTGGAACTGTACTGGTCGGACAACGTGAAATCGCGGGTCATGGCGCCTTCGGGAAATTACTTTAGGCCCGCCCACGCCAAGGACGAAACCGCGATCAACGCCCAGGAGTGGCTGGTCAAACGCGCCGAGGTCCCGGATTTGCTTCTACCGACGCCGCCGGGAATGATCGCCCCGCGCCCGCAGACTCCGGAAGCGACTCCCTCCCAAGCAACGGAAAACTCCGGGAACGGCCCGGGTCCTACGACCACGACCACGCCTTAGTCTCCGCGCGCCTGCGGGACACGCCGTTCCGCTTTCCGGCGCGAATCCGATACGTATAAACTGTTCAGTCCCGAATCGACCCGAAAACCCCAGAATGGGAGGATTGTTTCGCCTCTGATCGAATGGGAGAATCATATCCAGATAAGGTCAACGGCCTGATGATGCCCGCCGGGTTGAACGCGCGGGATGGGGGAACGGCGGATGACACCAATTAAAATTCGGAAATCTCGTTGGGGTTGGACGCCGGCGTTGGGTGGGGTGCGAGCATTAGGTGTGCTAGTGGTGCTAATGGCATTAGGGGCATTGACTCCCGCGATGGCCGAGACCGTGGATTTCGAATCGGCCGGGTACCTGGCGGATAAAACTTTCGCCGACGTGGACGGCTGGGTGAAAGGCACCGATCCGGTCCCGGCCCAGGCGGAAAATTTCAAAATCCTATCTGTCGGGGGCAACCAGTGGGCCCATTGCCTGAGCAATTCATACAGCGTCCTGTACCGCCCCTTCACCGACCATGGTACGACCGTGGACCTGCGCTGGCGCTGGCGGGCGGGAAACGACAGCGTGCATTTCTGCCTGGGCATTTCAGGTAATACCGGCGGCGCACGCCTGGCGAATCGCGCTTCCGCCTGCCTGGATCCACAGGGTTGGATTGAGACGCAGGGACTGGCGAATACGCTTTCGGATCAGATCTGGAAAGTACAAACGTGGTATTACATGCGCCTGGTTTTGGATCAGGACCTGAACGTCTTCTCGCTCTATATCGCCACCGATTCCCTGCGCACGGATGAACGCATAGCCGCAGCCTCTGCGGCCATGAACAGCGTGGGATCGCTGAACCGCGTGGTCCTCCGCGACGAAAACGGATCCGGCGCCGTTGACATCGACGATATTTCCTGGGAGACCCAGTCCGTATGGAAGGCCACGAACGATTCGCTTTGGACCGCGGGCAAGAACTGGAGCGCCGGATCCCAGCCGGATTCCCAAACCCATGTCGTGTTCAACGGAACCTCGATCAAGAATTGCTTCCTGAACAAGAGCGCGGTCGTGAAGTCCATTACCGTGGCGTCCGATTACAAAGGAACCCTTAACTTCGGCTCGGCGAGCTTGACACCGCTGTACCGCGCCGATTTCACGGGCGGTCTGTACGCGGCCGCGTCCGGGGGACAAGTTCGCTTCTCCGGCGCGAAGGCCGCTTCCCTGACAGGCCCCGTCGGCGGCCAGGTTTTGCCCGCCGTGCGCCACGATGGCCCAGGAACATTGCGCCTGGCCAACCAGCCCTTGTATGCCATGGCCTTCACCCAAACCCAGGGCGCCTTGGATCTCAACGGAAATGATTTGTCCGTGCAGGGCGACCTTGTCGTGAGCAACGGATCGGCGGCTTCGCTGCTCAATCTGGAAGGCCGTAATTTGTCGGTCGGCAAAAGCGCGCGCTTCGACGGCGTCTCCAAGGACACCTTGTTGAATTTGATCTCCGCGTCGCCTACCACCGGAACCCCGCGCGGCTGGAACATCGCCGTGAACGACAGCCTCATCGCCCGTTTCTGCTACCTCAGTAACTCCCATGCTACCCTAAGCGCCGGCTACGCGTTCTCCAGCAGCGATGCCGGAGGCAACTCCAATTGGATCTTCGCCGCGCCGCCGGGAATCGTCGTCCCGCCCAAGGACATAACCGTGAAGGTCGGCGAGAACGCGGTTTTCAAAGTTTCCGCCGCCAGCAAATTGCCGCTGACCTTCCAGTGGAAACGCCAGGACAAGGATATCGCGGGCCAGCGCGATTCCGTCTACACCCTTTCCGGCGCGCGGCTTTCCGACAACGGCGCGGCTTTCAGCTGCCTGGTCGCGAACCAAGTCGGGAGCGTCACCTCCAGTGCGGCCAACTTGACCGTGACCTTCCCGGCGCCCACCGTGGTGCCCGCGCCGCAACCTTTCGCGGATTCGCTGACCATAAAATTGACGCCATCGGCGTCCGGCGCCAAAGTCTTCTACACCATGAACGGCGGGACTCCGCAGGCTTATGCGGGGAGTTTGACGTTGAAGGATTCGACCCGGCTTTCGGCCTACGCGGTGTTGGGCCCCGACACTTCGCAATCGCAAGCCTGGGTTTTCCCCAAACAACCGACGCCGCAAGTCGAGGCTCCGAAGTTCACGCCGGACTCGTCCCACTTCAAGGATTCCCTGCTGGTAACCCTCGCGTCCGCCACCGCCGGGAGCGTCATTTGGTATACGCGGGATCAAAGCGATCCGGATTCCACCAAGCTCCGTTACACCGGCCCGATTGTCCTGCGGGCCACCGCGACGTTACGCGCCTTGGCCACCAAGCCCAATCTGCGCCCGAGCGCAATCGTTTCCCGCATCTATACTCGGGACGGACAAAATAAACTCGCGTTGCCGAATGCTTCGCCGGCCGGAGGGTATTTTTCCGACAGCGTGACGGTGCGATTGTCCCCGCCGGATTCAGCCGCGTCCGCGTCCATTTATTATTTGTTCGGCGCCTCGGGACTAAAAAAGTACGTCGGACCGATTGTCCTTACGGAATCGGGCGTCCTGAAGGCCATCGCCGTTTCCGGGGCCTTGGCCAGCGATACGGCTGCCTTTACCTTTACCCGCCGCGTGCAGGCTCCCAATGCCTTTCCCACCGGCAAAAACTTTCCGGATTCGGTGGCGGTGACGTTGTCCACGAAATCGGCGGGCGTATCCATCCTGTATACCCTGGACGGCCTCGACCCGAATTTAAGTCCCAACCCGAAAACCTACGCGGGTCCCATCCGCTTGGACTCGACCGCCATTTTGAAAGCGATCTCGGTGCTGGGGACAGACACCAGCGCCGTGCTTTCGGAAACCTATAACTTGGTCCCCGGCCCGCCGGAAGTTTCGCCGCTCGGAGGCGATTATGTTTCCAAAATTTCCATCCAATTGAATTGCAGCAGCCACCGCGCGCGGATTTTTTACACCTTGGACGGATCCACGCCGGGTCCGGAAAACGGCCGTCCCGCCTACTCCGGCCCGATCGAGTTGGATACGTCAGCGACCCTGAAGGCCGTGGCCGTGGCCGGCCATGGCGCGACTTACGCGCGCAGCTCCTTGCGGGTGGAAAATTACACCTTCATCCTGCCGGGCAAGCACACGCTTACCGGCGGCTCCCGCCTCGACCTCTCCAGCAATTACAGCCTGACCAGCCCTACGGCCGGGGCCGCGCCGATCACGGTGGAAGTACTCAAGCCCGACAGCATGCCCAACCTCGTCGGCTTCCGCGACATCCAATTCGCCATCCGGCTTTCGCTCCCGCCGGGCTCCACGGCCTTTCCCCGGATCTACCTGAAATCCCCTTCCGGCGAACCCCGCGCGCTTTACTGCTTCTCGCCCCCGAACGTCGTCAATTTCATTTCCAGAAAGGACAGCGTCGGCCTTCCTTCGCCGGGAATGTTTTTCCTGGCCGTGGATACCCTGCCGCCCCAAATCTCCTGGAACGGGGAGAGTTTCGTAGACGGGGATTCCACCAAGGCGGCCTTGACCGTCACGGACAACGTCTCCAACCTGATCCTCGATCTGGAACGCACGGATCAGGCGTCGCTGGGGTTTCGAGGCAAACCCATCGGCAATCCGGCCATCGTAACAGCCGTGTTACGTAACCCATCCGGATTGATCGCGCCTTTGGGCTTGCGCATCGTCGTGGACGACCATACCCTTAAGACCGCTTACCCTCCAACAGCCGGAGCCTGGCACTTCGTGGCGCAGCGTTCCTCGGTTCCCGCCCGTTCGCCGGCGGTGCTCCAAGTGGGCTTGAGTCCGACGAATCCTTGGGACCTGGTGTCCGTTCCGTTGGCGGTCGAACCCGCCCTGACCATCAAGCAATTGCGCAAGAACAACAGTCTTCCCGCCTTGCAGGCGGACCTGTGGGACGCGGCCAAGGGAGCGTATCGAACTCTGGGCGACGATGAAGCCATGGCTCCGGGATCCGCCGTTTGGTTGGGCGCCAAGTCCAGCCTCGCCTCCCTGGTTTTCCCGGCTTTGCAGACGCAGCCGCGCACCGTCGAAACCGGATACACCCTCACCTTGCATAAGGGTTGGAACCTGGTGGCCAGTCCCTCCCTATCCATCCTGTATTGGCCCGTATCGCACGCGAACACCGCCGTGTACGACGGCTCCCCGATCAAAGGCTTGCATGGGTATGACGCGAATTCGGAAAGCTACGCCTATTCCGACTCCTTGCTTCCCTGGCGCGGATATTTCGTCTTCTCCACCGTTGCCCGAGACACGACCATCAAACTCTTATACCAACCTTTGCCCGCCTCCCCCGCGCCCAAATCCGCCGCTTCGCAAACCCTGAGCCTGCGCTTCTTCCTGGGCCGCCTGCCCGAACTGCGCCTGGGCGCCGACCCGCGCGCGCAGGATGCCGTGGGCATGGAGGACGAGTCGAGACCGCCATCACAAACGGATCAGGGGCCCAGTCTCTGGTCGGCGCGCGGCGCCAACCGATTGGAAACCGACCTACTGCGCTGGTCCACGGGGTCAGCGTATTCCTGGCGCATCGTCGCGGGCCTGGGAAACCTACAAGCTACGGGTAACTTGCACGATACTTCGGATTGCCGATGCCTCCGCGTGGCTGCGCCCAGCCTTCCGAACGGCTACGCGGCCTGGGCCGTTTCCACACTGCGCGGGATGAAATTCCCGCTGACCCAGGGCGGCGTCATTCCAATCATGCCGGGATTCACCGACAGCCTGGCCGTCTACGTCGGCCCCGCCGCGGAACTGGACGCGCGCCTCGCCGCCTTGCCCCTGACCGTGGACGGTTTTTCGGCTGCGGTCAACGCCCAACGGGGCCGGCTCTCCCTGGATTTGCATTTGCCCCTGGCGGGCTCCATGCAGTGGCGGCTCTGGTCCCTGAACGGCAAATCGGTGGCTGCCGAAAACCTGACCTTGCCCCAAGGAATCTATCGTATGGAAAAGTCCGGCTTGGCATTGACTCCCGGATTGTACGTCCTGGACTTGCAATGGATAGCGGCGGGCTGGGCCGGCCCAACGGCGGCCCCGGCGGCCCCGGCGACCCCGGCGGCATTCACCGGAGACGCATCACAAACGATTCCATCGCGGAGGACCGGACGTCTGACCTTGAAAATCGCCGTTCCTTGAGGACACCAACCCGATTGAAACACGGTTGAAACGCCCGGTTCGTGGTAAGCAGGGCGGCGGCCATGTAGATTTCAAAGCGATGAATGCAAACAGCGTATTGGTTACAGAAGACGATTCGGACATCCTGGAATTGATTGTATACAGTCTGGAATCCGAGGGGTTTCAGGTCCACTCCGCGAAGACGGGAGCGGACGCGATTTCCATACTCAACGATGAGAGCGTGGATTTGGCGATCTTGGACGTCATGCTGCCGGACATGTCCGGCATCGATTTATGCCGGCGCATCAAACGCGAGGAAAGGCTGGAAAACATTCCGGTTTTGTTCGTGACCGCCAAGGACGAAGAGACCGACAAACTGATCGGCTTCAAGGTCGGGGCCGACGATTATCTGTGCAAACCCTTCTCGCCCAAGGAATTGGTGGCCCGGGCCAAGGCCCTGGTCAAACGCTCCAAAGGCGGGCGCGATCGTTTCGCGTTCCAGGGACTGGAAATATCCTTCGAGCGGCATATCGTGGAAGTGGACGACCGCAGGGTCAGCCTCACCCCGCGCGAATTCATGGTGCTGAAAGTCCTCATCGAGGGACAGCGCAAAACCATCGCGCGCGCGACCTTGCTCGAGCGGGCCTGGGGCATGGAATCCAAGGCGGGCTTACGTAGCGTGGATGTTACCGTAACACGCCTGCGCGAAAAAATCAAGCCCTACGGAAAATGCATCCGCACCGTAACCGGATTCGGATATCAATGGGATCCCGAAGGTTCCGTCGTGCCGGAAACGGTCGGGAAGCCCGCCCAGGAAGCCTGAAGCGCGTTTAAAACTCTGCGACCGCACGGCTGCTGCAGGGTCCTGCGGCAGGATGCTGTTCGTCCCACAACCCATAGTCCAAATTTCGATTTTGGGAATTTCGCTTTACCCCGTGGGGTGGAAACGTATCCCATCACCCGTTTCGTGATTTCAATCCGCGCCATCATCAAGAAAAATCCCCAGCCTGCCGCGCATTGAAGAGATGTCATAAAATCACGCTTGCTACCGATGGAAAATATTTCAGATATTGGCAGTGTCACTGATTGATACCTGCATTCTCATGGAGTCAAAATGATTACTTCGCAACTCGTCACCGGTTCCGACCCCTCCCAAGACCTGCTCGGCCTCCGCAGCCCGGGATTGGACATGTTTTTTAATCCCCGCACCGTAGCCGTAGTTGGCGCCTCGGAAAAAATCGGAACGGTCGGCAAAGCCGTTTTCGACAATCTCTTGAAGAACCCGTCCTGCTTGCGCATTGTTCCGGTCAACCCTTCCCGCCCGACCGTCGCCGGAGTGCAAACCTATCCCTCGATTTCCCAGGTGCCCGGAAAAGTGGATTTGGCCGTCCTCATCCTGAAGGCCTCCAGCGTTCCCGCCATTATCGACGAATGCGTCGCCAAGGGAGTCACGGCCGCCATCATCATCTCAGCGGGTTTCCGCGAGACCGGCCCGGAAGGGTTGCGCCTGGAGCAGGAAATCATGGCCAAGGCGCGCGGCAAAATGCGCATCGTCGGACCGAACTGTCTGGGCCTCATGAATCCCGTGCTGGGATTGAACGCCACCTTCGCCGGTTCCATGGCGCGCGGCGGCAACCTGGCTTTCCTGAGCCAGAGCGGCGCCTTGTGCACGGCCATTTTGGATTGGAGCCTCAAGGTCAATATCGGATTCTCCGGCTTCGTATCGACCGGATCCATGATGGACGTGGGTTGGGGGGATTTGATCGATTATTTCGGGCATGATCCGCGCACCAACGCCATTCTGCTGTACATGGAAACCATCGGCGACGCGCGCGCATTTTTGTCCGCCGCGCGCGAAGTGGCCCTGACCAAGCCCATCATCGTCATCAAGGGCGGCCGCACCGAGGAAGCGGCGAAAGCCGTCTCCTCCCATACCGGAACCTTGGCGGGCAGCGACGCCGTGCTGGATGCGGCTTTCGAGCGCGTCGGCGTGCAGCGCGTGGACACGGTCGCCGAACTGTTCTACCTGGCGGAAAGCCTCAGCAACCAACCGCGGCCGAAGGGGAACAAGCTTACCATCGTCACCAACGCCGGCGGACCAGGCGTGCTTACCGTCGACGCCTTGATCGGCGGAGGCGGCAAGCTCGCAACGCTGTCCGAAGCGGCCTTCGAATCCCTGGACGCCATCCTGCCGCAGCATTGGAGCCACAATAACCCCATCGACGTGATCGGCGACGCGGATTCGGAACGGTTTTCCCAGGCGGTGAAAATCGTCCTGGACGATCCCGCCAGCGACGGAGTCCTGGCCATCCTCACCATCCAAGCCATGACCAATCCCACCGAAACGGCCGCCAAATTGGCGGGCATGTCCCTCGCGGCGCAAAAACCCCTGCTGGCCAGTTGGATGGGCGGAACCGGCGTGGAAGAAGGGGTGAAAATTCTGAACGATGCAAAAATCCCCACCTTCCCCTTCCCGGACACGGCCGCGCGCATTTTCAATTATATGTCCGAATACCAACGCCACCTGAGTAACCTGTACGAGACCCCCCAGCCGTATACCGAGGACGCCGAGTCGCACCGCCGCAAGGACGCTGCGGTGTCGGCCATGCTGGACGCCCCGTGGGACGGGGGCCGGACGACGCTTACCGAATTCGAATCCAAGCTGGTCCTCAAGGCCTACGGCATACCGGTGGTGGAAACCTCGGTAGCCCGCAACGAGGAGGAAGCCGTCCGCCAAGCCGAGGCGATGGGATTCCCCGTGGTGATCAAGTTGAATTCCAAAACCCTGACGCATAAAACCGACGTGGACGGCGTGAAGCTGAACCTGAAAGACTCCGCCGGCGTGCGCGCAGCCTACCAAGCCATCCAAAATTCCGTGGGCGCCAAGGCCGGCAAGGAACATTTCCAAGGCGTGAGCGTGCAGCGCATGATCGGCGAAAAAGGTTTCGAACTGATCCTGGGGGGCAGCGTGAACTCCCAGTTCGGCCCCGTGATGCTTTTCGGTTGGGGCGGCACCATGGTGGAAATCCTTTCCGATCGCAGCCTGGCGCTGCCGCCCTTGAACGCCAACCTGGCGCGATTGATGATGGAAAAGACCAAGGTCTACAAAGCCCTGCAGGGCACGCGCGGCAAGGCCGGCGTAGATATGGATGCGCTCAAGGAAACCCTGATCCGCTTCAGCCAAATCATGCTTGACCATCCGCGCATCAAGGAAATCGACATCAACCCATTCCTGGTCTCCGACAAAATCCAGATTGCCTTGGACGCGCGCGTCATCCTGCACTCCCGGGACATCGCGCCGGCGGATTTGCCGCGCCCGGCCATCCGGCCCTACCCCACGCGCTACGTCGGGGAATTCACCCTGCAAAACGCAGCCCATGCCATGATCCGGCCCATCCGCCCGGAGGACGAGCCCCTGGTCGCCCGCTTCCATTCGCGCTTATCCGAGCGCACCGTGTACGACCGCTATCTCCAGCCCGTGCGCCTGGATCAGCGGGTGGCCCATGAAAGGCTAGTGCGCATCTGTTTCAACGATTATGATCGCAGCATCGCCCTCGTGGCCCAAATGCCGGCCGCTGCCACAACTGCGGCTGCAGCGACGGGGCCCGCCGGGGCGGCAGGGTCCGCCGGGGCGGCGGGTTCGGAAATCGTCGCCATCGCACGGCTGACGAAATCGCCCGGAGGCGGATCGGCCGACGTTTCCATCGTGGTCGAGGACAATTACCAAGGCTTGGGGCTGGGTGGCGAGCTGATCCGGCGGCTCCTGCGCGTGGCGGCCGACGAAGGGCTCGCCAAGGTCGTGGCCTATATCCGATCGGATAACGGGCCCATGGTCGGCCTGTGCAAGAGCTTAGGTTTCACGACGCAATGGGATGAAAACAATAAATGGCTGGTGGCGGAATACTCCGTGCCGACCGGGGTCAAATCCGAACGATGACAAGCTACTGAAATACGCCGCGGCGTCCTTTCCGACACGTATTTTCTATACTCTGCCCTAGCCTTGCCCGGCCCTGGTTCCGATTCGGGAATTAGGGTCGAAGGCTCATCGCCATGGCCGAACTCGACCGCGAATACCCATCCCTCCGCGCCCGCCTAATCGGCATGTTGGCGTTGTTCGCCGCGTTGTTTCTGGGTCTTACCGCCTACCTCTATTTTTCCTCACGCTCCATTTTCGCCGATGCCTTGGAACGCGAATTGACCGGGGATTCGGATTGGATGGTCGCGCAAATTTCGGCCGATCCCGGCTTGCTGGAGAACTCGTCGCGCACGGATTCCCTGTGCTCCGCCGTTGCCAAGTACAAGGGATTCCGCGTCACCGTCATAGACACCACCGGCCGCGTGCTGGCGGACTCGCATGTCCCGCGCGCGGAGTTGTCGGCCCTCGAAAACCACCGCAACCGCCCCGAAGTCCAGGACGCGCTGGCGGGGGGCTGGGGCCATTCCTGGCGCCACTCCAGCACTCTGTCGACCGAGATGCTCTACGTAGCCCGCCTGTTACCGAAACATAAGGGTTACCTCAGGTTGGCGGCCGGTCCGGTGGCCTTGAACAGCTTCCAAAATGCGTCCCTGCGCGTATTCGCCCTCTTCCTGGGCTTGTTCCTGGCCGCGTCCGCGGCCGTGACCGCCTGGATCAGCCGGAAAATCAGCGACCCGCTCCTCCAACTGATGAAGGACCGGTCCGCCGAAGCAAGCTGGCCCGCCGGCGCGAGCCCGCCGCGATGGGAGGCCGAGTTCCGGGAAGCCGAGGTGCTGAACCGCGCGTTCCAGGGATACGTCGATCAGATTCGCAAATTGGGCGGCGATGTGGAATCCGAACGCGACAAACTCGTGGCCATCCTGAACCAGCTGGAGGAAGGCATCCTCATCCTGTCCGGAGACGGCGTCGTGCTGGCCGCCAACCCCTCCTCACTCACCTTGTTGGGGCTAGAACCGCGCGCGGCCGGCGCATTGGCGGAAGGCAGTCCCAACGACGCGGCTTCCCCGGGATCCAAAGTCCGCTCCGCCCGGGGTCGCCCCGCCTGCGTGGGCCAAAGCGCTGAAAAAGTTCTCAAGCAGAAATCGCTCATCCACTGGGTCCGGGATGCCGCTCTGCCGGATCGCCCGCCCTTTCTGCATATCGACAAAGGCGTGGACTCGCCTTTCGACCTTCTCTGCCATCTGGCCGCCTTGGAATCTTCCGGAGGCGCGCGCGAGTACCTGTTGACCGTGATCGACGTCACGGAATTCCGGCATCTCGATCGGGTCAAATCCGAATTCGTCGCCAACGCGTCGCATGAATTGAAAACGCCGCTTTCGTCCATCAAAGGGTACGCTGAGGCCTTGTTGGAAGGCGCCCTGAACGACGCCAAAGTGCGCGGTCCTTTCGTCACCAAGATTCACGCCAACGCCTTGCGGTTGGAAAGGTTGATCCAGGACCTGCTCAACCTGTCGCAACTGGAGGCCAATCCGGTGCCTAAGGAAATCGAAGCCCTGCCGTTGCGCGGCTATGTGAACGCCGCCGCCAACCTTTACCGGGACAATCTGGAAGCGGCCGGAATCCGCCTGGAAAACCATGTGCCCGAGGATTTGCGCGTGCTGATGGAGCCGCGTGATTTGGAATTAATCCTGAACAACCTGGTCGGCAACGCCGTGAAGTACAATCGGCCCGGCGGCAAGGTGAAGGTCGGCGTGGAAACGTCGTCCGTAAAACTCTTCGTCAAGGATACGGGAATCGGCATTCCCGCGGAAATGTTGCCGAGGATTTTCGAGCGGTTTTACCGTGCGGACGCTTCGCGGGCCCGAAAGGACGGCACCGGCTTGGGCTTGGCCATCGTCAAGCACGCGGCCGCCAAATACGGCATCGCCGTCGGGGCGGAAAGCGTATTGGGCGAAGGCAGCCGGTTCGTGCTCGACCTGGGCAAGGTCGTGGAGGTAACTTAGACGTTACCCGCCCATCCAGCTACCCCCCGATGAGGCGGAAGCCCCATCCGAACGCATACGCCAAAAGCGCCGCGCAGGGAATGGTCAGAATCCAGGCCATGGCCATCTGGCCCGCGATTTCCCAACGCACCGCCGAGGCGCGTTTCGCCGAGCCGACACCCATGATGGCGCCGCTGATCACGTGCGTGGTCGATACGGGCGCGCCCATATGCGTGGCCGTCAGGATGGTCAACGACGCCGCCGTTTCCGCCGCGAAGCCGTTTACGGGGGTCAGCCGGATCATGCGCACACCCATGGTTTTGATGATGCGCCAGCCGCCGGCCGAAGTGCCCAAGGCCATGGCAGCGGCACAAAGTAAGATGACCCAGCGCGGCACGGTGAAATCGTGGATGTAGCCCATGCCCAAAAGCCCCATGGTGATGACGCCCATGGCCTTCTGCGCGTCGTTCGAACCGTGCGACAAAGCCATGAAAGACGCCGAAACGAGTTGCATGTGTTTGAACCAACGGTTGACCTTGCCCGCCGGACTCTTGAAGAATATCCACATGATGAGGATCATGATGACGAGGCCGCCGGCGAAACCGACCAGGGGCGAAACCACCAGGGCCTGCACGATTTTCCAAATGCCGGCCGAATTCAGATGACCCATCCCGTGCCGCGCGATGGTCGCGCCGATGATGCCACCGATCAGGGCGTGCGATGACGACGAGGGAATCCCGTAGTACCAGGTGATCAGGTTCCAGACGATGGCCGCCAGCAAGGCGGCTGCCACCATGCCGGTGGTCACGAGCGCCGGATCGACGATGCCTTTGCCGATGGTTTTGGCCACCGCCGTGCTGAGGAAGGCTCCCAGGAAGTTCAGGGAAGCGGAGAGTATGATGGCCTGCCGCGGCGACAGGACGCGCGTCGACACCACCGTGGCGATGGCGTTGGCCGAATCGTGCATGCCGTTGATGTAATCGAAAACCAGGGCGAGGGCGATTAAGCCGATCAGGATGGGAATGGATTCAGCCATGTTTCAACACGATGCCTTCGATGATGCCGGCCACATGCTCGCATTTGTCCGTGGCGGTTTCCAGGTTGTCGTAGATGTCGCGCCACTTCATGACGTCGAGAGGATTCTTATCCCCTTTGAATAAATCTGCCACGGCCTCGCGCGCGATTTTATCGCCCAGATTTTCCAAGCGGTTGATTTCGATGCAATGCGGAATGATTTTCTCGTACTTGAGCTGCGCAATAACGGGAATCACCTTGTTGAGCTCTTCCACCTGCTTGAAGATGACTTCCACCAGGCCTTTCATCGGCGGGGTGATTTCCGTGAGGCCGTACAGCGTCATGCGTTCCGTCACGGCCTCCATGTAATCCATGCAATCGTCCAGGGCCAAGGTCAGATGATGGATATCCTCGCGATCGATGGGCGTGATGAAGCTCTTGTCCAAACGGATCAGGATTTCATGGGTGAGAACGTCGGCATCATGCTCCAGGCGCTCCAGCTTGGCCGCCGAGGTGACGATGGATGGGCCTCCCGCGGCGACCATATCGCTCATGATTTGGGCGCCGTCCTGCAGGATTTTGGCGGCATTGCTGAACATCTCGAAAAATTTCATGTCGGTGGGAATGAGCTTCTTGAACATTTTGCCTCTTGGTTGGCCCCGGAATCCGGTCTCGCTAAAAAACGACGGTTCCACACCCGCGGTACGCGCGCGCCGGCCGCTGTAACAAGGTAGAAATATCCCCGAACCGTATCCTATAATGAACTGGCCCCTTGGCCCGGAACCCGATGCCAAAATTGCCAACCAAATTTTTTCTATTCGTCCTCATGGGCGGGTTCGTCTACCTGGTCGGGCTTCCCAAGCGCCTGCAAGTGGCCACGCATTTCCTCCATCAAGAACGCGAGCGCCTGCGCGAGGACTCGCTGAAGCAATTGGCCGAGTACAAAATCGAACGTGAGATTTGTCCCGTCGCCGACCTCAATGTGTATCGGGCGGAATCCTGGCGCGATTTCTCCAGAGACGATAGCGTCTCCGCCTCCATCATCCATGAATTCACATGCGATGAGTCGAGCCAGACCTATCTTTTCCGGATGCGTTACGGGAGTTTATCGGAAGTCATCAATATGCGATGACCGCGAGGCGCACGGTTGCGACTATCCGAGGGACTGGGCGGCCAGGACTTTCGGATCGATGTGGATATGCAGTTCGCGCAGTTGCTTCTCGCTGACTTCGCCCGGCGCATTCATCATCAAATCCTGCGCCTTCTGGTTCATCGGGAAAGCGATGACCTCGCGGATGTTCGATTCGTCGGCCAGGAGCATCACCATGCGATCCACGCCGGGCGCGATGCCTCCGTGCGGCGGCGCGCCGAGCTTGAAGGCGTTGATCATGCCGCCGAACTTGCGATCGACCACTTCCGGTCCGTAGCCGGCCACTTCGAAAGCCTTATACATGATTTCCGGAATATGATTGCGGATGGCGCCGCTGGACAATTCCACGCCGTTGCAGACGAGGTCGTATTGGAAGGCGTTGATTTCCAGGGGATTTTTCGTCATCAGCGCTTCCATCCCGCCCTGGGGCATGGAGAACGGATTATGCGAGAAGGCGATGCATTTGTTTTCTTCGTCCCATTCGTACATGGGGAAGTCGACGATCCAGCAGAAGCGGAAAGTATCCGGCTCGACGAGATCCAAATCCTTGGCGATTTTCACACGGATAAGGCCGGCCAACTTGGCGGCCGCGTCCTTCTTGTCGCACACGAAAAAGATGGCGTCTCCGATACCCACGCCGCATTGGGTCTTGAGTTCTTCCAACTGTTCCGGTTTCAGGAATTTGGCCAGCGGGCCCTTCACGGTTTCCGGCGTCCAAACCAGGTAGGCCAGGCCCTTGGAGCCGATGCCCTGCGCGAACTCCACGAGTTTGTCGAAGAAGGAACGGGGCTTGTCGGCCACGCCTTTGACGGGAATGGCGCGCACCACGCCGCCGCCGGCCACGGCGCTTTTGAAAGCCTGGAACTCCGAGGCGGCGAAGAGCTGGGACACGTCGCGGATTTCGATGGGGATGCGCAGGTCCGGCTTGTCGTTGCCGTACTTGAGCATGGAGTCCGCATACGTGATCCGGACGAAAGGAGTGACGTCGACTTTCTTCTTGGCGAATTCCTGGAACAGGCCGCCGATGACATCCTCCACCGCGGCGAAAACGTCGTCCTGGGTGACGAAGGACATTTCGATATCGAGCTGGTAGAACTCGCCGGGCGAACGATCCGCGCGGGCGTCCTCGTCGCGGAAGCAGGGGGCGATTTGGAAATAGCGGTCGAATCCGGCCACCATCAGGAGTTGCTTGAACTGCTGGGGCGCTTGCGGCAAGGCGTAAAAGCGACCGGGATGGATGCGGCTGGGCACCAAGTAGTCGCGCGCGCCTTCGGGCGAACTGGAGGTGAGGATGGGCGTCTGGAACTCCATGAACCCGCTCTCGGTCATGCGGCGGCGTAGGCTGGAAATCACCTGCTGGCGGAGCACGATGTTTTTGTGCAGTTTGTCACGGCGCAAATCCAAAAACCGGTACTTGAGGCGCAAATCCTCGGGGCTTTCTTCCTTGCCGTCGACGAGGATGGGCAACGGTTCGGCCATGGACTGCACGGTCAATTCATCCACCACCACTTCGATTTCGCCGGTGGGCATGTTGGGATTGACCGTGGTCGGCTCGCGGGCGATGACCTTACCCGTGATCGTAATCACGCTTTCATAGCGAAGATGCGTGGCCTGATCGAAAAAAGGCCTTTCGGGATGAAACACGATTTGGGTGATTCCGTAATGATCCCGCAAATCGATGAAAAGGAAATGGCCGTGGTCACGCCGGCGGAAAACCCAGCCGGACAGGCGCACGACGTCGCCGACATGGGATTTTCTCAATTCGCCGCTGGTATGAGTGCGATATGGATGCATATTCCTTTTTCCGCGAAAACAGGCGTAATTATAGTTAGAAAGACGACATCGGCCCAATGGGCCCAAGGCCAAGCAAGCTTGACCTTGGGCTTGGCATTTGCAATGCGGGCCTGATTTTACTTATTTTAAACGGATTCCTAATGCCAGACGCTCCAAATCCGCGCCGGATGATTCCGGCGACCCCGCCTATCCGCCGCACCCCGGCTCCGTCTTGATACAACCACAAAGGTTCTGCCAACCATGACGGAAATCGGTCTTCAACTCGTTTTCATCATTGTCCTGGTGCTCATCAACGGGCTGTTCGCCATGACGGAAATCGCCGTGGTATCCGCCCGTAAGTCGCGCTTGCAACAATGGGCCAACGAAGGCAACCAGCGCGCGCGCGAGGCCCTCGCTCTCGCCAACGAGCCCAACCGCTTCCTGGCCACCATCCAGGTCGTCATCACTTTGATCACATTGCTGACCGGCGCTTACGGCGGCAGCACCATCGCGGAAAAAATCTCCGGGCAATTGGAGGGCATCGCTTTCCTGGAGCCTTACCGCGCCCGCATCGGCCTGGGCATCGTCGTTTTGGGCGTCACCTTTCTCCAGGTCATCCTCGGCGAGCTGGTTCCCAAAACCGTGGCCCTGAACAACGCGGAAAAAATTGCGTCCCTGGTGGCCTGGCCCATGCAGGTGATCTCGCGCGCGGCCTATCCGGCGGTGTCCTTCCTGGGCGCCATCACCGATGCCATCCTGAAAATGGTCGGCAGCCGCCCTTCCAGCGAGCCGCCCGT
>JADGQO010000131.1 GCA_017881725.1 Fibrobacteria bacterium | reverse complement strand
TATTTTACGCACCGGCGACGTCCTGCATTTGAGCGATAAAGACCCCGTCCCGCAGGTAACTCTGGCGTTACCCCAGGAAATGCGTCCTTTGCTTTCGCATGCTTGGGACATCGGGGTATTATACGGCCCACACGGAGAGCCGGACTATTTTGATCTCGAAGGGATCGTCCAATTTTTCGCGGCCACGTGGGAAGTCCATTACAATTCCAATCGAACCGGAATTCGCTTAGTCGGGCCCAAACCCATTTGGGCAAGGCAGGATGGCGGCGAGGCAGGATTACATCCTTCCAATATCCACGAGAATGCCTATGCCATCGGATCGGTTGATTTCACCGGGGATATGCCCATTCTGCTCGGTCCCGACGGGCCCAGTCTGGGCGGCTTCGTCTGTCCAGCGGTCATTTGCCAAAGCGAATTATGGAAAATGGGACAATTGAAACCGGGAGACAAAATCCGGTTTCGAAAAATGACTTTGCGCGAAGCGGAAGCCTTGGAGTCAGCGCAGGAAAACAACTTGCTCGTCGTAGGAAAAGAAAAAGGCACAGGAACAAAAACAACACCCACCCCGCCCGTAACGACGCAGGCGACAACGGGTTTGAGGTCGATGTCGCAAGGTAACCCTTCGGTTACGGTGTCGGCTCACCCCGAGGATTCCCGGGACAATGCCCTTTTGCATCTTGTTCCCGCGCATGGACAACGGGTGGAGACGAGATTCCGGCGCAGCGGCGACCGCAATATTCTGGTTGAATTCGGCCCGCCCATCCTAGACATCAATTTGCGTTTCCGGGCCCATGCCCTGATGCAACGCCTCGAGGAGTTGGGCGTCCCGGGAATTCTGGACTTGACCCCGGGCATCCGTTCCTTGCAAATCCATATCGACAGCCGCGTCTTGACCATGCAAAAAGCGTTGCAAATGGTGGCCGACACGGAAGCCCAGTTGCCGGTGGACCTGAACGTTGAAGTGCAAAACCGCATCGTGCATATGCCTTTGTCCTGGGACGATGAAGCCATCCACGCGGTCATTCGGAAATACATGCAATCGGTACGCGCCGACGCTCCCTGGTGTCCCAGTAATATCGAGTTTATCCGCCGCATCAACGGGCTCGATTCCATCGCCGATGTTTATAAAACCGTATTCGACGCGGACTTCCTGGTGATGGGTTTGGGCGACGTCTATTTGGGCGCCCCCGTGGCTACGCCGTTGGACCCGCGCCATCGCCTGGTCACGACCAAATACAATCCTGCGCGCACGTGGACCGTGGAAAACGTGGTGGGCATCGGCGGCGCGTATATGTGCATCTACGGAATGGAAGGGCCGGGAGGCTACCAGCTTTTCGGGCGCACCTCGCAAGTTTGGAACACCTATAAGACCTCCCGGGATATACAACCCGGCAAGCCGTGGCTATTGCGCTTCTTCGATCAAATCCGGTTTTTCCCGGTCAGCGCCAAGGAGCTTACGGAGTTCCGCGCCGATTTTGCCCAAGGCCGCGCGACCTTGCGCGTTGAGCCGCACCGGTTTCATCTGGGCGAGTACAATCGGTTTTTGGAAAAGGAAAAAACTTCCATCCAGGCCTTCCGGAATCGTCAGCGCGACGCCTTCGCTGAGGAACGGGAGCGTTGGAAAATCGCGGAAGCGGAAGCCGATGCGAAAACCGAATCGACCGATCTTGCTTCGTCCGGCGGCGCAAGGCCAGAGCATGTCGAACTATCCGGCGAGTCGGAAAGCGGCATCGCCGTTGAAGCGCACATTTCCGGAAATGTCTGGAAAATTCTCGTCTCATCCGGGCAACAGGTTGCTGCCGATGAACCACTCATGATCTTAGAGAGCATGAAAATGGAATTCACCGTGCATGCGCCCACGTCAGGAAAGATCGTCAAGGTGGTAGGCCGAGAAGGCCACATGGTCCAAAGCGGACAGACACTGCTTTTCTTAGAATCATAGGTACTAACCATCCGCAAATCCAGATTTCCCGGACTACCATAATCTCCGATAGTTCGACGTTACGTACAGATCCATTTTTAGGACCTGCGCCTTGGGGTAACACCCAAAATACCCCCCAAGAACCACAACCCCAGTCGTGGATTCACAGCATTCACTAACAATTCGGGGAGATTCACCGCTAACCGTCTTTTCCATTGCCAAACTTTGATCATATTCGTACTCTTTTCCCAGGCACGCTCGTTTCCCCCTCCTTTGGCGGGCCTTCGCGGACAAGGAATCCGACTTCAATCCTTCTCCTAAAAATCCAGGCTCGGTCCAAGGGGGACTACTCTGTGGACCGGTTCGCTTGCGTGATTAACGAAGTGCCAAAGGAGCATTCGCTTGCTTTTTAATGATTTGAAATTAATTCCCCCCATATTATCCGCCTTGCAAGACCAAGGCTATGCCACCCCCACGCCCGTTCAGGCTGCGGCCATCCCGCCCATCCTGGAAGGCCGCGATCTTTTAGGTTGCGCGCAAACCGGCACCGGGAAAACGGCGGCATTCGCCCTACCCATCCTGCAATTGTTGAACTCGCGTCCGGGTAACCCAAACCGCGACATCCGCGCCTTGATCCTGACGCCAACGCGCGAACTGGCGGCGCAGATCGCCGAAAACTTTACCGACTACGGGAAAAACCTTCCCCTCAAGCATTGCGTGATTTTCGGAGGAGTAGGTGAAAGCCCCCAGAAGGCCCAGTTGCGGCGCGGCGTCGACATTCTGATTGCCACTCCGGGACGTCTCATCGATTTGTTGGGACAACGCGCCTTGAGCCTCTCTCATCTGGAAATCTTCACGTTGGATGAAGCCGATCGCATGTTGGACATGGGATTTGTGCATGATGTCCGGCGTATTTGCGCCTTGGTGCCGAAACAAAGGCAGACTTTGCTTTTCTCCGCCACCATGCCCAATGAAATTCGCAAGTTGGCCGACGGCTTATTGCGCAATCCGGTCCGGGTTGAAGTCGCCCCCGTTTCTTCCACGGCGGATAGAATCGATCAAGGCGTATTTCATGTCGGTTCGGACAACAAATCCGCCCTCCTGCGCCACGTCTTGTCGGGCGAAACCGTCAAGCGCGCCCTGGTGTTCACGCGCACTAAACACGGCGCCGATCGCTTGAAACGGGCCCTGGATTCCCACAGCATTCCCTCCGAGGCAATTCACGGCAACAAATCCCAAGGCGCACGGCAACGGTCGCTCGCCAACTTCAAGGATGGCACGACACGTGTGCTCGTGGCCACGGACTTGGCCGCGCGCGGCCTCGACGTGGACGACGTGACCCATGTGGTCAACTATGATTTGCCCGCCGAACCGGAAACCTACGTGCATCGCATCGGCCGCACGGCCCGCGCCGGTAATTCGGGTATCGCCCTGTCCCTATGCGGTCCGGACGATCGCGACATGCTCGCCGGCATCGAAAGACTGATCCGCAAACGCATTCCGGTGGTTCCCATGCCTTCGCCGGAAATCCTCAAGATTCTAATTGCGGCCCAACCCTTGCCTTCCGCATCCACCGCAGAAACACGTCCGCAGCGTCCCGACAATGGGTACGGACGCCAAAACGGGGCCCGCCAGGGCGGCAGGCCGCATCATCAAAACCATTCCGGCAACTCCAGGAACTCTTCCGGGCAACAAGGACGTCAGGAAAATCGCAGCCGAGCCCCGGTCCAGATTTCCCATGAATCGCAAGCCGCAGGTATATCCCATGCCGCAGGTCCCTACGCATCGCGTCCAGCGAGGCCGGAAGGACAAAATCCAGGTCGTCCCCAGGGCCAAGGCCATCAAAACCAGGGCCGGAATTCCGGACAGCCCAGCGACCGCCAACCTGCACAACAGGGCGGCAAGCATAAGCGCCATGGCGGCCAGGGCGAACCTTTCGTCCGGGAATATTTCAGCAACGAACGCTAAGGATTATAAGCGCAATCGGGGTTTGGGTTCTGCCCAACCCCTGATAATCCTTCGGGTTCTCATGAATCCCTAAACCACGGCTTCCGGACCAGACAGAAATGTCTTTTCGGAAGTCTTTTCGCATTCACTTTTCAAACGGATAAATGATTCCCCCGCGCGGGCGCATCGGCACTTTTCCGGAAAAGCCGCGACGTACCAATTCTTTTTCCAAAAACTGCATGTAGAATCCATGAGAGACGATCAAAATGCTTTCGTTCGATCCATGGCGCGAAAGAAGGAAGGCGAGAAATTCTTCAATCCGTTTTAGGGTCTGGCCCCGATTTTCCGCCTGGCGCTTCAAATCCAAAAACCATCCGACCCGGCTGCTGGCTTGCCACATGAAAAGCGGAAACTTCATATTCCGCGGCAGAAAATTCGCATAAGGCACTTCCCTCAATAAGGCCGATTGTTGGATGGGTCCTTGATAGAGCCAATGCGCCGTAAATATCGCGCGCGGCAAATCGCTACTATAACAAGCATCCCATTCCGACCCGGCCTTGGGCACATCCCGAGCATTGACGTCAGTAACGTCATACCATTGGGACCAATCGGAGAAGGCATTGCCGTTCATCCATGCGAATTTTTTGTGGGGAATTTGGAAATGACGGGCTAGGCCTAAGCGCATGGGATCCTGAAACCTAGTCGCCTGACCGGCGGGATGGCAAGGAGGCTGGCCACCAATTCCAGCGACCGGCCAATTTCATAAACGCGGGCACCAGCACCATGCGGATAAGCGTGGCATCGACCATCACGGCCACGGCCAACCCTAAGCCCAACATTTGCACCACGATTTCCCGGGCGAAGGCGAAGGCGCCGAAAACCGAAGTCATGATCAAGGCGGCCTGGGTAATGATTGGACCGGTAACCGCGATGCCCCGGGCCACGGCCTGCGTGTTGTCCCCGTTCCTGAAAAAGACCTCCCGGATGCGGCTGATTAAGAAGACTTCGTAATCCATGCTGAGGCCGAACAAAAGACAGAACAACATGAGCGGCAAAACCAACGGCACCACCTCCGTAGGGCCGGGCGTGCCGAAAATTCCGGATCCGTGACCCAATTGAAAGACGAAAACCACCGCGCCATACCCCGCTGCGACCGAAAGGGAATTTAAAACCATGGCCTTGATGGCCATCACCGGCGACCGGAAGAAAAGCAATAATGCCAGTCCCGTGACGATTAAGACGAATACCAACGTCGGGCGGTAACTCGTCTTCATTGCGGAGTCGAAATCATTGTAATACACGCCGCGACCGCCTACGGAAATATCCAAACCAGCTACAGACATCCAATTTGGAATGGCGCGAGCCAAAGCTTTTTCGCTTTCGAGGCCGACCTGCGGCTTCAGCATGATTTGCATTAGGAGCGAGCGTCCATCGCGACTGAGAAAAAAATCTTTCAACGCCGGCAGCCGTTCATAAGCCAAGGCGGTATCCGCGTATAAATCCATATACTTTGGGAGGGGCCAATGATCGGACAGATCTAGCGGTCCGAAAATCCTCGCCACCGAGGTATCACGCAAAATACGCTGGGAAAATTCATACAACGCGGGTATCCGTTCCCGTGTCAAGACGGGATCCTGGTTTTTTGTTTTCAGAACGATATTTATCGGACGCACCAATCCTTGCTGGCCCATATCCGACAACAAAGCCAGCCCCTTCGAAAACTCCAGCTCGGAGGGAATGAACGGACCTTCCGGAAACCCGAATCGCGTATACGCAGCGGGCGAGCTCAAGATGAGGCATACGGCCAAACCAGCGGGCAAGGCGACCGGTGCCCAGCGCATGATTACCATGGACCAGGCTTCCCAACGCGGACTCCCAAGTTGTCCTGAATTATTCAGCCGACGCGACAAGGTTTTCGGCCATTCCAAAATCGGGCCTAAGACGAAAAGCAACGACGGCAATAGGGTCAGGGCCGCGAAAACGGAAACCAGCGCGACCGTACAGCCTCCCCAGGCGATGGATCGCGTTTCCATCAGCGGGGTAAAGAGCAGACCGGCCAATCCAATCATCACTGTGATGCCGCTGAAAAATACCGCTGGGCCCGCGGTTCCCAGGGTTTCCGCCAGCGCTTCGCGGCGAACATCGACGGATAATGTTTGCTTAAGGGATGTGTCGATTCGTTTGTTAAGGCTTTCGCGATACCGATGAATCATGAACAGGCTATAGTCAATACCCATGGCTAAACCGAGCATGCTGGAAACGTTTTGAACCAGATTGGAAAGTTCCCAATGTCGGGCCAACAAAGCCATGGCCGACAAAGTCAAAGTGGTGGTGACGATGCCCAGCAGTAAGGGTGCCCCGGCGGCGATGAGGGAACCAAAGGCGAACAGCAGTATGAGTAAAGTCAGGGGTATCACGCGCGTTTCCGCCCGTGTTACGTCCTCGGAGTTGAAACGGTTCAAATCATAGGTTAATGCCGATCGCCCGGTAACGGCCCAATGTAAACCCGCCTGTCGGGAATGCGTGGAATCCATAACGCTGTTGACTGCCCGACGGATAACCGGAATCGCTTGCTCCGCATCCCGCAAAGTGCCGGCCCGAAGTCCAATCAACACCAGCCAGCCGCGCCCTGCGGGAGGCAATAGCCTCGCGTCCAGGGTCCGCTCCGGAGTCATGACTGCGGCTACCTGGGGCAAGGCGGACAGGGTTTTATCCAAACGCCCCATCCAATCAGGCTCCGAATCATTCTCCTTTCCAGTTTCGATTCCAGCTTCGATTCCGGCCTCGTTTCCCGGGGATTTGGCCAAGGTGAATGATGGCCTCGTAGCGGCAGGTAACGGGGGTGTTACGCGCTTATCCCTGGCATTCGAATCTTGAATTGCTAGGACCAATAATTGGCCGTAGGGATTTTCGAATTCCGAACGCAGCAGGTTGTCCACGCGCAGCGAGGCGCTGTTGGCGATGTCCCCGGAGCCGGCATAGAACAAGTTAGGCGCGCGTTTCGCGCCGGGTATCGCCGCGACAATGATGCAAAACCAAATCACGATGAATACCCAAGGCCAACGCGCCGCCAGGTAGCCCCAGCGGATGAAAAAACGGTTACCCGACGGAGGCGATGATGGGTGGTTTTCCATAGAGGGGGGATGGGATGATGAAACTAGAATTCCCGGCCGTTAAGTTTTCACGGACGCTGTCTCCAACCCGGTTTCATCGTATGCGTCAGGCGAAGGGTCCACCACGAGGGACGATTTGGAAGACCAAAATTCTTGGTAATACTCCAACCATTTGGCCTCACAGCGAACATTAACCCAAGACTCCGGCGTCGGCAAGGCAAACGCATCACGAAGGAATTCTTCGGGATTGAACTTGGCTCCCGCCCCTAATTCGACCCGACAAAGCTGACCGTTTCCCGAGTCCTGGACGAAGGATTGGAGCGACACGATCAATTTCTTTTTCAAGGAATCCTTGCTCCATTCGCAATGGGATAATCCGCCGGATTTTTTCAAAGTAAACCGCAATCCGCGTGGACGGCAATATTCGTCCAGGCGCAATGGATATGGACTTTGGAAAGAATACGAGAGATTCCCAGGCAATTCGGAGACCATGTTCAAGTCATCGCGCCATATACCCTTCAGCTCTCCCCAACCGGCCAACATGGCGTTGACGTCCGCGAGAAAATCCGGATTCTCCATTTTCAATTTTAATAGCGCGGCCCCTTCGGACTGCCATTCCAAAACGACGGCATCATCACCTAAAATCCAGGACGCCTCGCGATCTTCCGGAGTCAGCGAGGAGCGGAAGCGCCAAAAATTTGGCGTCAAGGCCTGATCGGCGCGCATGAGGCAACTGGCCAAAACCATGCCCGCGTATTTCCGCGAAAGTCCGGCGCACTTCGCATCCCACCGTACCGCCAAGGTTACGGGAACCACGTTTTGACGGAACGCTTTGCGGCGAGAATCAAAGCCTTCCGCGTCCGCTTCGTGTTTGCGTCGCAAGTCGGTCAACATGGCCATTTCGTCCGGGGTTTCGCACGCTGTGCAGGCCAGGCAGGAAGCCTCTTCCTCGGCCGTTCCCAGGCAATATCCCGGGTCGACGAATCGACGCGCCCGTTTGTATTGGACGTGCAAGAATTCCCGGCGCACTCCGGTTTCCCAGCGGCTCCAGGGCTTTTTCCGGCTCGCCTCCAAATCAAATCCGCCCAGCGCTTCTTCGTCGCCGATTCCCCGTTCCGCAAGTTTTATCCGAAGAGCTTTTATGAAGTCGTCATCCATGGTGCGAAAATACTGGAATCCCGTTTCGACCACGGCCTCCTTAAGTCCAGCCCAGAATCCGGGCCTATCCGCGCGCACCAGCACTTGGGAAACGTAATTCTCCGCTTCATCGGCCGCGCCACGGTACTCGAACCCGGCCATCCGCGCGATATGCCCCACTCGGCGCGCTACTTTGGAATACGTCTCCGGCACGAAGGCCGGCGCGAATTCCAACGGGGTCCAAGGGAAACGAACCAAGGGCGTAGCGCTGAAAACCACGCGCGGCCTGTTGCCGCTGGAGCGCATCACGTCGGGCATGCGCTTCACGAACTGTTCGAACTCGATAAAATCCTCTTCGGATTCCAAACCCGTGGCGATGAGAAAAACCTTCAACTCGCGCAAGGGCCGACGCAATACGGCGCCCAGGGCTTTCCACAAATCGTCCTCGTCCAATCCCTTTTGCAGGTAACGCCGCAACCGCGCGGAAATGCCTTCCATTCCGAAGGTCAAACTGCCCTTCCCTACCGCGCGTAGATAATCCAATATGGTCGGGTCGCGAGCGATCATGTCGAAGCGCTGGCTTTTCAAGCCGATGGCATGAAAATTTTTGGAAAGCGCTTCCAGTAACGGGTACAGGTCCTGATAGAAATTGAAATTGAAACTAAAGAGATCGATTCCCTCCAGCCCCATGTCCGCCTTGAGCTTCATGGCGTTCTTCACCACGGCGTCGACGGGATTTTCGCGATAAGGCTTGGTGTCGAAGCTCTCGGCGCAGAAGGAACAGAACGCGGGACATCCACGGCTTATGGCTACTGGCTCCTGTCCCAAGCCTTCGAATTTATACAGCGATGGCCTGGGCGATCGAATGCGTCGCAAATCCAAAGTTTCCTGATTGCGTTTCCGCGCCCGTTTGTCCTGGCCGGGACGCGCGAAACCAGGCACGGCCTCGAAACTTTCCAGAAGTTCCCGCTTGGAAAGGCCCGCGCGCTTGCCCACCGCGCACAAGGACATCAAGCGCTGGATATCCTCGATTTGTTCCCCCGTAAAAATTCCATCCACCGGGGACTCGGAGTGATCCAGCAAGGAGGAATGCAAAGAGTTCGCACCTCCCAGGATAAGCACGGGAATGTCCCGCCGGTCCAGCCGTTCCTGGGGGGAAAGGTCCAGGCCGCTATGCCGCAGTATGGAAGGCAGGTTCACCAACTCCTGGACGATGGCATTACTGAAGGCGATCATATCGAAGGCCTGTGCGCTTCGTTTGCTTTGGGTACCCAACAACCAAGGCACCTGATCGTGAACCATGATTTCTCCGTCTTTGGGCGGCGGGAGATAGGCCAGGTCCGGAAATATGTCGGGCAAATCGGCGAGAGCCTGGTATAAAAGTGGATGCGTGAAGGACTCCGAAGTATCCAAATAAGTGGACAAGCGCGTGATTAAAACGCGACAGGAACGCGCCTCCCAGGCATGCGGCGGCAAGGTATTCCATTCACCTCCACGCAACCAGAGTCCATGGCCGCTCAGTTCGGGAGATCGGCGTGCATACCATTCTCGGAAATTCCATTGCTCCGCATTCATGATTTCCATGTATTCTTCCCGTCCAATCCAACGTCTTGTCGAAGACGGATGGATTTTCCCAGCTTTCCCATGCGCACACTCGCGGCGTCGGGTTCGGGGTTGGAAATATACTTAGTCCCTCTCGCGTAGCCCGACAAATCAGGCCGCGAAGGCTATTTTAAATCCTTACGAAAGCCGTCGAAAATCGGATCGGAATATCGGAGCTTGAGCTTGGCGCAAACATCGACCTATCCCTCCCCGGCTTTACGGGCACAATACGCGCCCTTGGAAACCATGACCGGCGAGCCGCATTTGCTCTTGCATCAGGCTCCGGATGTATTCGCCTTTTGGGAGGCATGGGAAAAGGAAAGCGGTCGCGTCCAGGACGTTCCCTATTGGATTACGATATGGCCCGCCGCCGGATTTCTCTGCGAATACCTTGCGAATCACCCCGAAAAAATCCATGGCCGTAGCGTTCTGGATTTGGGTTGCGGCGGAGGCGCGGTGGCGTTGACGGCGGCAAAATTTGGCGCAGCGGGAGTAGTGGCGAACGATATTGACCCCCTGGCGATTTGGATGACGCAAACAAATGCCGAGGCGAACAACCTTACCCTTACCACTTCCCTGGAAAACCTGATCGCCGGCCCGCCTTCGCCAGGATTCGATTTAATTCTGGTGGGGGATTTGTTTTACGATAAATCCGTTTCCATCGCCATGTTGTCGTGGCTGCGGGAAGCGCGGAACCAGGGCAGTGAGATATGGATTTGCGACGCATCGCGGCCCTTCGCTCCCAAGGAAAAGATCCAACTCCTCCAGGAAGCTACACTTCTTACCAATTCCGACTTGGATGGAAAGTCGTCCCGACTGACGCGATTATTCGCCTATTTAGGCTAAGGGCCGCTGCGCTCCTGGGCATTTTGATTTCCCCATTGCTATGGAGCAACCCGCAAGTTACCTTGGTGGAATAGCAGACGTCTATGTCGGTCCTAATACAGATAGAGTAACGTACACGTTACGTAAGGAGCCCTAATGGCGACGGCAACCTCCCAAACCGCAGTGGAAACACTGGGGACGAACCATCCCGGGCAAGGCGCATTCTCACCCATCGATGCCAATACCTGGAACCAGGCGGAATTCGCCCTGGGAACGCATATCGAACCCGGAGCGGGATCTTTCGCGGCGTCAGCGACATTCGCCGTCCATTCCAGCCATGCGACACGCGTATTGTTGGAGATATACGCGCAACCCATGGATAGCGCGGCGCTTTATGATTATTGGCTGGCCAAAGGAAAAGACGGAGTTTGGCGGGCAAAACTCGCCTCCGTTCCGGCGGGAACTTTTTACGGCTATCGAACCTTCGGGCCCAATTGGGACTTTACCTCGGAATGGACCCGGGGGAACAGCGGCGCGGGTTTCAAAAGCGATGTCGATGCGGACGGTAACCGCTTTAATCCCAATAAATTATTGATGGATCCTTACGCGCGCGAGTTCTCCCATGATCGCGAGACCCCCGATTTGAAGGAACGTTTCGGAATGGACGGCGGCATGTACGGATCCGGACCCGGGATCTACGCGGGTGCCGACGGTAACCTGTCCGTTACCCGCAGGGAATTCGACACCGGTCCCTGGGCGCCCAAATCCATCCTGATACAGGACCACACCTCATTCGGGAAAAAACCGCGCCTGGCTCAGAAGGATGCGATTATCTACGAAGCGCATCTTAAAGGGTTCACACGGCACCCCACCGCGGCCCAGTTGGCGGACATTCTCAAAGGTTTGCCGGACTTCGCGGGCGTCAAGGGTGTGCCCGATTCCCTGCGCGGAACCTACGCCGGCGCCGGACACATGGCCAAATACCTGAAGGCCATGGGCTACACCACGGTGGAATTTTTGCCCGTGCATGAATTCGCCAACGATATGGATCCGGAGGAATTTCCCGGTTGGGACCGCCGCCTCGACGACCCGCCCCACGGGAATTATTGGGGTTACATGACCTACGGATTCTTCGCGCCCGATCGCAGGTATGCCCATGATCAAAGCTCAGGCGGGCCCACGCGGGAATTCAAAAAAATGGTGAAGGCCTTCCATGACGAGGGCCTGGAGGTGTATTTGGACGTGGTGTACAACCACACCGGGGAAGGTGGCCTGTGGGACGGCACCGGGGACACGGCCGAGCTTCTCGCCTTTCGCGGCCTGGACAATGCCGACTATTATACGCTCACGGAAGGCAACCGGTTTTACTGGGACAGCACCGGTTGCGGCAATAATCTCGACGCCTCCAAACTTTGCGTTCAGAATTTCATCAAGGACTCTCTTAAATATTGGTCCCTGGACATGGGCGTGGACGGTTTCCGCTTCGACCTGGCAACGGTATTGGGACGCACCGGCGCCAATCACGATTTCCAAACCACGGGCCAACTTCTCGAGGACATCGCCACCCTGGCGGAAACGGAGCAAATCAAAATCATCGCCGAGGCCTGGGACCTGGGAGAAGATGACGTCGGCAAGTTCCCGTTGGGTTGGGCCGAGTGGGACGGCATTTATCGCGACGCCGTGCGGAAATTCCTGAAGGGCGACGGTAGCGCTTTGGAATTCATCCGCAGCGTCAACGGCGACTATTCGCAATTCCAGGATCAAGGCGGGCCGCAAAAGTCGATCAGCTTACTGACCGCGCATGACGGTTTTACCCTCTTGGATCTGGTCAGCTACAACGCCAAAAACAACGACGCATCCTGGCCGTTCGGCCCTTCTGACGGCGGCAACGACAACAATATGTCCTGGGATTCGGGCGGAGACCTGAATCTGCGCCGACAGCGTTTGCGGAATTTCCTGGTCGTGCAATTCTTCTCGCGCGGCATCCCGATGACATGCGGCGGCGACGAGTTCGGCCGGACCCAAAACGGGAACAACAATCCCTACAAAATCGACAGTGTCGCCACTTGGCAGAATTACGGCATGATCGCCACGCCCCATCCCACCGGGATCCCAACCGGCGCATCCGGGACCTACCATGACAATTACGGACGTGACACCGGAGTTACCGGCAAAAACGGACTCTTCCTATTCAGCCATTTCTTAATCCAGTTCCGGAAAACGCATACGGCTTTGCGCCAAGATCGTTACGCGGATTTAGCCTTGGACTCGGGCGGGGACGTGACCTTTTTCTTCAAGGGACAGGACGGCTTAACCGATTTGCAGGTTGGGGATCGGCGGATCCACTGGCACATTAACGGCAGCCAGGTGGGCGATACCGATTTCCTTTTGCTTTTGAACATGGGTGATACGGCCACGGACTTTATGATCCCAAAGCCTGCCTCGGGAAAGCGATGGGTACGCATCATCGACACGGCCGCTTGGGCGGAGCCCCAGGGAAATTATTGGCCGACGGTTTCAGCCGATACCATGGGCGATGCCTATGGGGTCAATTCCTGGTCGGTGGCGGTGTTTCAAGAGATCGCCTGATATTCCCGGTGGGGTCGAGAGCGTCCATTAAAGCTTTCGCCGCCACGGAAGACGGCCAGCGTAATTCACCAAGCCCGGCATTGGCCTCGACCCATTCCGGCACGCGCACCAAAGGAATCCACTCCGCAGCTGAGTTCATCAGCTTAGCGGTCGCAGTCCCCAGCGCGTCGCGAACGGAAAGGCTCATCGGCAGCCATTCCACCATGGGATGATTCAGAGTGTCGCAAAAAAACGGAGGCGATTCCACCAGGTATTCCCGGCACACCAACGGCCTTTCCAAGTGAATGGAGCAGGATTCTTCCTCCAGGAACGGACAGGGAATCTTCAATTCGAAATACGCTTCCGCCTGGCTGAGCAAAGCCGCTTCTCCCAATCCGTTCGCAGCCAGCCTTTCCCTGACCGAAGCGAACCGTCCCGTGACTTCCGCGTTACGGGTATCCGGCAGGTTACCCAAAAGATCGGCCAAATGCAGCGCCTCGGCGGGCGAAAGGGGCACAGGTTGCCGACAACAAGAGCCGCAACCTTTCCGGCATGAGGCGTGACGGCCTAAAAGCGCGTTTTCCTTTTCATCCTCCGCTACTAATTCCACCGACATGGACATGGCCCATGCCAGCATATCCCTCAGCGATACGGGGTCGCTTGCGGTTCCGTGTTTTTCCCACCAGGCGGTAACTATGGTTCCTGATCGTGTCGGCATGTCTTGAGTTCCTATTACGAATGTGCGAAAGTGCGTCGACCTTGGAGTCTGTCGCTAAAACATGTAAATCAATGGCGTTCCATTTCAAAGGAAGGTACCCATGATCAAATCGCTGTTCGGAAGGACTACGCTAATGGCCGCTTTGGCTTTCGGCATGACGCACGCCGCATTAAAGACGGAAACGGTGGATTACAAGCAAGACACGACGTCGTTGCAAGGATTGATGGTATATGACGCCTCTCTAAAAGGAAAGCGGCCGGGCATCCTGCTGGCTTCCGATTGGATGGGCGTGACCGAGCAAAGCAAAGCCTACGCGGAGAAAACGGCCAAATTGGGCTACGTCGTATTCGTCGCGGATATTTACGGCAAAGGCGTCCATCCTAAAGACATGAAGGAAGCCGGAGCCCTAGCCGGCATCTACAAGAATAATCGGGCCCTGATGCAAGCGCGCGCCAAGGCTGGATTGGATCAATTGCTCAAATCGCCGGATGTGGATCCGTCCCGTGTGGCTGCGCAAGGATATTGCTTTGGCGGTGGCGTGGCTCTGGAATTGGCCCGCTCGGGAGCCAATCTCGCCGGGGTCGTCAGCTTCCACGGCAACCTGGATACGCCGCATCCGGAACAAGCCAAAAACATCCACGGGAAAGTTTTGGTCTTGCACGGCGGCGACGACCCGTACGTGAATCAAGATCAGGTAAAAGCCTTTATGGAAGAAATGCGGACCGCAGGAATCGATTGGCGGCTGACACAGTTCGGTGGAGCGGTGCATGCATTCACCAATCCCGGCGCAGGTTCGGATAACTCCAAAGGAGTGGCCTATAACGCCAAAGCCGACGCCAGGTCCTGGCAAGAGGCGACTGATTTTTACAATGAAATCTTCGCCGTCTCCGGGAAGTAAGGCCGTAAGGCGATTCGGAAGCCGCCACGACAAAAAAGGGTTTAGGCGGTATCTTCTTCCGATCTCAGTTCCATAACCGGATTGCCCTTGTCATTCATGCGGACGCGCACTTCAATGGGTCGGCAACAAACCACGCAGTCGTAGGTGAACTCTTGCGGAAAACCTGCGGTGGAATCGATTTCCACCACTAGTCTTTCGCCACAATAGGGACAGCGGGATACCATTTCGCGAAGCATTTCCATGGTCCTGAAAATACTCCCCCGGCTACTGGAAACCAAATCCCGTTAATGGCCAGGCTGGAGGTTTTACCTTCGGGTCTGCGTTCGGAATAGCCCGAAAAAATCGATACCTACGAAAACGGAGGAAGAGCGATACAAACAAAAAGGGCCGCCCCTTGCGGAGCGGCGCCCTAAACGTCATTCAATCCGCTTATCGGAGAGAATTATTTGGCGGGAGCAGCGGCAGTGGAAGTCTTGGCTTCCTTCTTCGCGGCCGCAGCGCTGATCTTCACGGAGGAAGCGGTCTTCGCACCGTTTTCCTCGGTGTACTTCACCGTGACCTTCTGATCCTTGGATACGTCCGCGAGCTTCACATCTTTCTTGCCCTGGGTGATTTTGCCCGTGGCCGGGATGCTGAAGGTTTCTTCACCCTTGGCATTTTTCACGACAATGGTATTCGCGATGGCATCCGTGGACACGACGGTGCCGGCAAACGTATGGGCCTTGGTGGCCTTCGCGGCTGCGGGAGCTGCCGCAGGCGTGGCTGCGGGAGCAACGGCTGCGGGAGCGGCCGGAGCGGCAGTGGTCGCTGCGGGGGCAGCGGCCGGAGCGGCGGTTTCAGCGGCAAAAGCGGCGCCAACGGTGAGACCGGCAATCAGGGCTAATTTGGAAATGGTCTTGAACTGCATAATGACTCCTTGAGGTGGTTATTCCTATTTCCAAGTACCTTCCGGATTGAACCGGCGACCTGGATTCGAGGTGTTATCAATGCAAAGCGAATGCCAGGAATTATTCGGGTTCCAACCCTGAATAAGCGCGGTTTCCTCGCAAGAAACGAAGGAATGATTTCGCCTAAAAAATGGCTGCACCATTTGGGTTACTCACCACACGCAAATGGTTAATTCCCCTTCAGTCCAAATTTCAAAGCGCGGTATTGGAAGGTCCGATAGGTCATGCCTAAAAGTTTCGCGGCCTCAGCCATGTTTCCGCTGCAACGGGTCAGTGCCTGGGCCAACAGATTTCGCTCCCACTCCTCAAAAACCAATCCGTCCGCCGGAATCTCCCAAGCTGATCCTGCCGATGAGGCCGCTAAGGCCTTGGCCCGAGCGCCCAGGCGCAATTCGAAAGGTAAATCGTCCAATGTGACGTTTTGACCCTTGGTCAGCACCGAAACCCGCTCCATGACGGCTTGCAATTCCCGAACATTTCCGGGCCAGTCGTACTCGACCAACATTTCCAAAGCTTCCGGTTCAATGGTTTTGGGCCGGGGTGAACGGGACAGAAAATGGTTGACCAAGGGAGTGATGTCCTCTTTGCGATCCCGTAACGGCGGTATGACGATGGGAATGACATTGATGCGGTAAAACAAGTCTTCCCGAAAGGCGCCTTGTTTGATGGCTTCGGCCAAATCCTTATGCGTCGCCGCGATGACGCGAATATCAACGGGCAAGGTGACTGTGCCGCCGACCCTGCGGATTTCCCGCTCTTGCAAAACCCGCAGCAGCTTGGCTTGGGTACTGAGAGACATATCCCCCACCTCGTCCAAAAAAATTGTCCCGCCATGCGCGGACTCAATCAAACCGATCTTCCTGGCCTGCGCGCCCGTGAAAGCGCCCTTCTCGTAACCGAACAATTCCGTTTCCAAAAGCGATTCGGGAAAGGCCGCGCAGTTGATTCCCAACATGGGCTTGTGTCCTCGTGAACCTTGGAGGTGTATGAGGCGCGCAATGCGCTCCTTGCCCGTGCCGCTTTCCCCGCGGACCAGCACGGTGGCGTCGCTCTGAGCCACCATGGCGACCATGTCCAAAATATCGCGCATGGGCTTGGCCTCGGCGATGAGGCCTTCGCCCAACCGACCGTGCAGCTCCTGGCGCAATCGCTTGCTCTCGATGCGCAGGGAATATTTCTCCGCGGCCCGTTCCGCCACGAGCAGCAGTTCATCCTTTTCCAACGGCTTGGTCAGATAATCGTACGCGCCCAGTCGCATCGCCTTGACCGCCGTGTCCACCGAACCGAAGGCCGTGATGACAACCACCTCCGGGGGCACGGGAAGTTTAGCCAAGCCTTCCACCAGGGACAATCCGCTCCGGCCGGGCATTTTCATATCCGTCAAAACCACCTCGGGTTGGAAATCGGAAACGATTTCCTCCGCCTGATCCACGCTATCCGCGACGGCGACCCGGTGTCCGGCCGCCTTGAGTATGTCGCCCATAATTCGGCGTTGCGCCGCTTCATCGTCCACGATTAGAATTTTGGCCATGGTTAAACTTCCTCGGGAATCCAGAATTCCACTTTGAGACCGCCGGTCGAAAGGTTGGATGCGCGAACCTCGCCGTTATGCTCTTCAACTATTCTTCTCACCAAGGCCAGGCCCAACCCCGTGCCGCCTTCGCGCTTGCTGAAATACGGTTCGAAAATCAAATCCAAATTTCCGGCCTCCACGCCTTTTCCATCGTCCAAAATCGCCATCACAATCCGGTTGGCGCCGATTTTTCCATCAGCCCCTTCGCGCAGGTCCGGATTCGCCGTTTCCGAATGCGCCTGGAAGCGGATGGCGCCGCGCCCCTTCACCGCTTCGATGGAGTTGAGCAGCAGATTGATCAATACCAGCCGCAACTGTTCCTGATCGCCGTAAACATGGAGGTCCGAACGGCAGTCGGCCGTAAAAGTAATGCCCTTGGTGGCCAATTGCTGTTTGACCATGATCTCGACTTGGGTGACCAATTCCCACAGTCGGAATTTTTTCTTCTCCAGCTTATGCGGTTTGCCCAGCGTGATGAAATCGCCGACCACGGTATTCAGATGCTTGACCTCGGATTTCAACGAGGACACCAATCCCAAATAATCTTCCCTGCGCGCCAAATCATCCGGCTTGAACTGATCGCCCAGGTGATCCGCGGTGAGGTTGATGAGGTTGAGGGGATTCCTGATCTCATGCGCCAAGGTCGAGGCCAATTCCGCCAGGATGGCCTGGCGTTCCAAATGACGCAGTCGCTCTTCCAGGGTTTTTTGTTCCGCCAACTTGGCGATCATCGAATTGAAGGACGACGCCAAGCGACCCATTTCATCCTGCCCGATTTCCCCGATTTTAACCGTCAAGTCTCCGAATGCGACCTGTTCGGCGGCAGAAGACAATGTCCGGATGGGCTTGTTCATGCGGTTCAGGATGAAGAAAGACGCGCCGCAAGCCACGAGCAAGGCCAGCAAAGCCACGGCGATGTTTTTAACATACGCTTCGCGCAAGAGATATCCGAAATCCGTCAAGGCGATGGTCGTCTGCACCAATCCGATCACTCGATCATCCCGGATCAAAGGCATCCGCATTTCATAGCGCACGCGATGGCTTCCGGAATCGGCCACGCCGAATTGTTCCTGGACGACAATTTCCTTGCCGCTCAATCCTTTGTCCTGATGACCGATGCGTTTCGGG
>JADGQO010000017.1 GCA_017881725.1 Fibrobacteria bacterium | reverse complement strand
CTTTCCCGCGCAGGCGCCCGTTCGCCTCCCGACGCAACTTCTCCGCCGCGCGCAGCTTTTCCGCGGATCGCCCCTTGCCTTTCCCCGCCCCGGGCGTCGACTCCAGAGGATTACCCGCGTAATGGCCGGGCAAGGGTTGCGAGATGGCTTTGCCGAACCAGCGTTGCAAGGATTCCAGCGTGGGAGGCTTGCGCATAAAATTTTCCATCCCCTTCGATCGGATAAAATAACAAAGGCCGTAACGGTACCTCTAAAAATACCATCCGGCCTCGAATGGCTTCGGTTACCACCCGAATATGCGTTAGCGCTTGAAGACGAAATACACGGCCCCGCCCATCAGCAGAAAGGCGACGCCGTAATTCCAGCGCAGGGGACTTTTGAGATAGAGGACGGAAAACACCGCGAACACCGACAAGGAGAGGACTTCCTGGATGATTTTCAATTGCGCCGCGCTGAACCGGTAGGATCCGATGCGGTTGGCCGGCACTTGGAAACAATATTCCAAGAACGCGATCAGCCAACTAATCAGCACCACTTTCCATAGTGCAACTTCGCGGAACCTCAAGTGGCCATACCAGGCAAAGGTCATGAAAACATTGGATATCAATAGGAGAGCGACGGTGATCATACCGGGAAACTAATAACATTACGGAAACCTCCCGGTTACATGGGGTTAGGAAACATTCAAGCGTCCGTAACGCGCAGATTTCAGGTAGCACGCAAGGGACTTGTCAACATCTGTGAATAGACTGTGGACAGGCAATATCTCAAATTTGATTCTGATGCGGAAAATAGGGGTTGGGATGGATTTCAATGGGACAGAGGATTCACTTCGGTAATGATGATGCTTTCGTAACGGTTCAATTCCGGCCGGTTGTATTGCAGAAATATGGTTTCCGTGCGCACGCCCTTCAGGATATTGATGATGAACCGGCTGTAGCGGTACACCATGGACATGCCGCGCCCGCTTTCATCCCAAATGCCCGGCGGCATTTTTTCTCCCGCGATCCGCGATTGCCGCCGTAACTTCTGCAATACCCTCAACATGCTTAACGATCCCATGGAATCCATGACCGAGAAGCCGATTTTTTCAGCGTCGCCGGCCAGGCTGATTTTGATCCCGCGCCGCTCGGCGATGTCCACCACCGGCCCGGTTTGCAACAGTTTGGAATCGCGATCCGCCGGGGTGATGCCTTCGATGGCATAGGAGAAGGTGTTGGTCAGGAGTTCCTGGAGAAAAATCCGGAAGCTGGCGCTTTCCTCCGGGTTCAGATACGGCAGGCAGTCGGCCCAGGTTTCCTCGATCATGTCCATCACCACCACGCGGCCGGAGTAGGTGCGGTACAGCGGTCCCACCGTGTACCCGTTGGGAAAGTAGGGATCGAATCCGAAGATGTTGCCGGTCAAGAGCCGGATTGACAAGGCCCGGATGACGCTCGCATCGAAGCGGTTTTTTTTCAGGACGTTGCCGATCGAGAAATCCTGCGCGATGCGGAAATAATCGGTCTCATCCTCGGACAACAGCACCAGTTGCAAGCCGGAGTTGTAGGCGCGCAATCCGCGAATCAATTCCGCTTCTGTTTGCGAACCTTCGGCGGTGATTTCCACGATGGCCATGCCGGGGCCGGTTTCGGGTAAGGCGGACTTCCATTCCCCCGGTTGCCGCCATTGGAATCCCGGCGCGATGCGGTACTCGTCCCCCCAATGGATTTCGGCGAAACACAAAGCCAGGCGGCGCGCCAAATCGCGATCGACGCCCAGAAATACCACGGGGACGGGCAATAACGGAGCGGGTTTCAATGAGGGCTGCATATGCGTAACCGGGCTTACCGCCGATGATTATATCATCCCGCAGGATCGAAACGGAATGTTCCGTTTGCGATCCGTTTGGGTTTTTTTACACTAGTGTTTTTGCCTCGGAAAGCCCATGAAAAGACAGCTTCCCCAGCTTGCGTAATTATCCAAAAAAAGAAATTCGTTGAAACTTCACAAAATCGGGTGGATAATAATCCACAGAAATTACTACCCGCTCCGCATGGCCGGGACAGTGGAATTTCAGGAGTTCGCAGATGTTAACTACAGGGGAAGTGGCAAAGTTGTTCCATGTCTCGGCCCAGACGGTCATCAACTGGCTCGACCAAGGACGGATGCCTTACGAGCGGATCGGTCGCGGCCCCAGGCGCCTCACCGAGGAAGCGGTGATGCGCTATGTCGAGGAGATCGGGATTTCGCCCGAGGCGCTGGACGAGGAAATCTACGCCCGGGCCACCAAAGCCGCAGCAGCCTACCGCAACGCCACCGGCCCCGCCGTGGTGGTGACGGATCCGGAGCTCAAGGTGATCGCCTGGAACGAGGCCTCGCGCACGCTCTACGGGCACACGCAAGTGGAAATGCTGGGCAAACCGCTCAATAAAATCGTCTCCAAGATCAACGGATCCGACGCGCCGATTGACTCGCTGGTGCGCGCGCCCTGGCAGGACAAGTCCCTGCAAATCGAAGCGCAGCAGGAGACGCGTTACGGGAAACAGCTCACGGGAATCATGACGATTTCGCGTTTTTACATGGACGGCATATTGGCCGGTTACGTGGTGGCCTGCAAGGAAAAGGGCAAGAAGTAGGCAGTAGCCCGCGAATCAATCGCCAATCAACCAAGGAAGGGCCCGCATCAGCGGGCCTTTTTATTTAAATCCGCCGGTTTCACGGTAGGACTTTCCGCCGCCTTCGCTTCCAGGGACGCGCCCGCAAGCTCCGGCGTCTTAGCCGCGGGCATATAGCGGAACACCTTCTCCCCCGGTTTGGCCATGCCCAGTTCCTTGCGCGCGACCTGCTCGATATAGGAACTGTCTTTTTGCAGGCGGATTTTTTCCACTTCTAAATCCTGCTTGCGCTGAACCAGGCTGTCCAACGCGCGGACTTCGCGGGCGTTAGCCTTCCGCAAGGCCAGGAGATTCAAGGCTCCGCTGGGGCCACTTACGATATGGTAGATCACCAGGCCGAACAACGCGAGCAAAACGTAGCGAAACCATTTGACGCGGGACTTGGACGGGGCGTTGGCGGATTTGGCCATAGGATAAAGATAGCTCTTCCTGATGACCATTCTAACATACTCGCGCCCCGGCTGAAAGTGGATCGGAGGCAGGGGAAGGCAGCGACGCGACGGACATGTTTTAAGCTCTCCGGAACAGGGACCCGGGCAGGCGCTTGACGCGGCCGCGCAATTCCAGTTCCAAGAGTTGCACCAAAAGCCGGGGCCGATCTTTTTCGCCCCAAGCCTTCTGGCCCAAAGCCTTCGCAGTGATGGCGTCCAGGGTTTGCCCCTCTCGCCCCAACACACGGTACAGCGCTTTCGCGTCGACCGAAAGGCCTTGCCACTCCGGACCGTTCTCCGGACTGCTTTCCGGGCCGCTCTCCAGACCGTTCTCGGGACTAGTGATCGGTCTGTTCTTCGTGCCCCGGCTCCAGACGCTCTCGGAAGCATCGCCAGGTTGGGCCATTTCCGTAGACTCCCCGCCCGGTGTCTCACCGTCCTGTGCCTCACAGGCCGGGGCCCCGGCGGCCGGGGCCCCGGTCGCCGGGCCCGTGACGGCGCGGAGGGCGGCCAAGGACAGGTTTCGAAATTGTTTTCCCACCAGGCTGGTGGGAAGGTCCACGCGGCGCGCGGGTACGGCCTGGCTCATGCCGCGCAGCACCGCCAGCACGTCTTCGCAATGCTCCACGAGATGAGCGCCCTCCCGGATGAGACGGTGGGTCCCGTTGGCTCCCGGGGAATGGACCTGTCCCGGCACGGCGAAAACCTCCCGACCCTGATCCAAGGCGAAGTCCGCCGTAATCAAGGCACCGCTATCATTACCCGCTTCCACCACCAAGGTGCCCAGGGCCAGACCGCTGATAATGCGATTGCGTCTGGGGAAGTGCGTCGCGTGGGGCGGCGTGCCCATGGGAAACTCGCTGATGAGGCAGCCGGATTTGGAAATGCGCTCCGCCAGGGTAGCGTTCTCCGGCGGGTAAATCCAGTCCAACCCCGCGCCCAACACCGCCAGCGTGCGTCCGCGGACCTGGAGGGTGGCCTCATGCGCCAGGGTATCGATGCCGCGCGCCAGACCGGAGACGACCGTGAATCCGTTCTCGGCCAGCCCCGAGGCGAACTCCCGCGCCATCTTGGCGCCGTAACCGGAAGGATACCGGGTGCCGACCACGGCGAGACCCATGCGGTCGGGCGGCAACCAACGGCCCGCCATGAATAAAAACGGCGGCGGCTGGGCCAATTGACGGAGGGGATCAGGATATTCCGAAGACTCCCGCGCGACGATGCGCACTCCCAGTCGACGGCAGCTTTCCTCCTGGAAGCGCAAGGCTTTGTCGTCCACGCCGCGACGCAAAGCCAGGGCCGCTTCCGGCCGCAAGGCTGGGCAGGCCGTCCGTAATTCCGGTTCCGCCGTGGCATACACCGCCTCGGCCGAACCGAAAGCATCTAATAATCGGTTGAACGTAGCGGGCCCCACGCCTGGGGCCAAGCTCAGGGCCAAACGCCAGCGCGCCTCACGCGCGTCCAATCCGCCCACCTCCCAGCTTGAAGTCCAGCTCGGTTCCCGTCGCATCGCATCCAATTGTGACTTTTCCATGTTCAAAATATACTGCACATATAAGCATTTGATCAAGTGAGCAGTTATTCCCAAAAATAACCGGAATTTTTCGATATTTTAAGCTTGGCGAAGAAAACCCGGCACTACACCCCGGCGCCTGGAA
Source organism: Fibrobacteria bacterium (assembly GCA_017881725.1). GTDB lineage: Bacteria > Fibrobacterota > Fibrobacteria > UBA11236 > UBA11236 > Chersky-265. The sequence continues at coordinate 9,630 of JADGQO010000017.1, read as the reverse complement.
ACGGTCTTTTTTTTCGGCCGCCCGATTTTTCCAAGCCTTCCCAGAAAGCCCATCATGACTCTTCCGACCCAGCCGACGGTAAGTTACTCCCTGCAAGACCTCTTGGACATCATGGCCAAATTGCGGGCGCCCGAGGGTTGCCCCTGGGATCGCGAGCAAACGCATGCCAGCCTGTTGAAGTACTTGATCGAAGAAGCCTACGAATTCATCGACGCGGTGGAGAACCGCGACATCCCCAACATGCGCGAGGAGCTGGGCGACGTGCTGCTGCAAGTGGTGTTCCACGCCCAATTGGCCAAAGAGCGCGGCGACTTCGATTTTTCCCAGGTGGCCCATTCCCTCTCCGACAAGCTGGTGCGCCGGCATCCCCACGTTTTCGGCGCCGACAAGCTCGCCGACGCCGACGCCGTGGTGAAGAAATGGGAGGAGTTGAAACGGGAGGAAAAGCAAGGTAACGCGCAAGGAACCGTAACTGGTACGTTAACACAGGCATCCGACGGGGCCGTCGGGGACGGCGGCTTGGGAGCAGCCAACTCCTTCCTGTCCGGGATCCCCAAACATTTGCCCGCCTTGCTCAAAGCCGAGAAAATCCAAAAGAAAGCCGGACAGGTTGGCTTCGATTGGCCCGACTACCGCGGCCCGATGGAAAAAATCCGGGAGGAAATGGCGGAGCTGACGACCGAAGCCGAAGCCGCGCAGCCGGATGTCGCCCGCTTGGAGGACGAATTCGGCGACCTGTTGTTCGCCGTCGTCAACGTGGGCCGGAAATTGAAATTGGATCCCGAGCGCGCCCTGGCCTCGACCAACAAAAAATTCCTGCGCCGCTTCGCGCGCATGGAAAACCTGGCGATCCAAGGCCGCGCGGACTTCACGGCCCTGAGCCTGGCGGATAAAGAAGCGTTGTGGATTCAGGCTAAAGGAGAGGAAAAATCGTCGCCATGAAAATCATTTCCCAAAGAAGACTGCTGAAAGGAGCGGTGATCGCGGAAGTGATCGGCTTCGCGGCGCTGTTGCTGTTCGCCTGGTTCGATGAGCCCATGGACCTGGCCCACCGGCTGTTCGGAACCCCGTCCGTCCCCTGGGTGTGGCAGGCCGGCGCGCTGGAATGCGCCGTGATACTATCGGTTTTGCTCGCCGTCCTGATGGTGCAAAGGAATTATCTGAAACGCATCAAGGTCCTGGAAGGCCTGCTCCCCATCTGCGCCTTTTGCAAGAAAATTCGGACCGAGAACCAATGGGTATCCCTGGAGGAATATATCGGCCGGCATTCCGACGCGAGTTTCTCGCACGGCTTTTGCCCGTCCTGCGGGAAGGAAAACTACGGCGCGTTTTTGAAGGATGCAAAGTAGGGGATAAAACGCGGTCCGGTTTTTTTTAGACCGCCCTCTGCGGCGTGAGAATGCCCCGCAGTAAGCCTGAGCCGCCCCGATCCGATTATTTAAAAATCAGGTTGTTCACGATCAGGCCGCCGAAAAAAACGATCAGGTAGCCGAACCAGAGCACCATCAAGGGATAATTGAAGGCTTTGTCCTCGAAGCGATGCGATCCTTTGGGTTTCGCTTGGATTTCAAGAATGTTTTTGCGCAAATGTTTGACACTGAGCCACAAACCCAGCCCGCCCGCAATGAGGATTAAAATCACCTGCATATCCTGATTTCTCCTGAATTCATCGAGTCGCGGCCGTTTTACCGCATCATTTCCGCATCATAAAAGGCATTCCGTCCCGGTTTTTAAGCGTTTAGACGGTTCGCGGGTTGCCACCGCGCCTGAAAATTACTTAATTCTGCACCTCGTAGTGGATTTCCACTTCCTCCTTATTTCAAATTTCGGAACATTGAGGGTGGAACCCACCGGGGCGCCGTATTGCCTGGCGTAATTGCCGGCGGCATTTAGCTAATTTGAAGCCAGGAGCTTTTTTTGGACTTGATTCAGGACATAACGGACAAGGCGGGACGCATCGCGGAAGCGATGGGGCTTGAACTGGTCGACGTGGAATTATTCCGCGCCGGCAAGCGCCGGGTCTTGCGCATTTTCGTCGGCAAGGCCGGCGGGGTGAGCGTCGCGGATTGCGCCAAGGTGAGCCGGGATTTGAGCGTGCTGCTGGATGCCGAGAACGTGATGCAAGACGAGGCCTATGTCCTTGAGGTCAGTTCGCCGGGGCTGGACAGGCCCTTCAAGACCTTGCAGGATTACCGCCGCAACGTGGGCCGCTTTGTGCGCGTGTCCACGCGCGAGCCCGTGGAGGGCAAGTTGGTGGTGGTGGGCAAATTGGAAGGCGTGGGCGACACGTCGATTACTGTGGACGCGGACGGGCAGGCCCGTTCCATTCCCTTGGACCTGATAGTGCAGGCCAAAGTGGACATCAGACTTTCCTAGGATCAGCAGGAGAAAGCCATGGCAGCGGAAATTTTCGAGAGCTTAAACCTTATCGCCAAGTCCAAGAACTTGGGGCCGGAAGTGGTGGTGTCCACCCTCCAGCAAAGCCTTATCAACGCGGCCAAGAAGTATCTCAACCTGGCCAAGAACATCGAAGCGGAAATCGAAAAGGAAACGGGCGAGATCCACGTCTACCTGCGCGTGAACGTGGTGGATGATTATCCCGACGTGGACCCGGCCCTGACGCCGGAAGAAGTGGCCGCCTTCGACGAGAAATACATGCTCGTGGCCGAAGCGCATGAATACAACGCCGACGCCATCGAGGGCGATTACCTGGAAATGGAAATCCCCATCGAGAATTTCGGCCGCGCCGCCATCCAGAGCGCCAAACAGATTTTATTGCAGAAAGTCCGCGACGCCGAGCGCGACAAGATTTTCGAGGATTACCAGCACCGCATCGGTACACTGGTCTCCGGCACAGTCCAGCAAGTGGACCGGGGCAATATCCTGGTGAACCTGGGCAAGACCGAAGGCATCATCCCGCTGAAAGAGCAAATCCGCAAGGAACGCTATCGCCAGGGCGACACCATCCGCGCCTACATCGCCAACGTCAGCACCAACACCAAGGGCCCGCAAATCCTGCTGTCCCGCACGCATCCGGAATTCCTGGCCGAATTGTTCAAGCTGGAAGTGCCCGAGATTTACGACGGCGTCGTGACGATCAAGGCCGTCTCCCGCGACCCGGGTTACCGCGCCAAAATCGCGGTGACAACGAAGGACGACCGCATCGACCCGGTGGGCGCTTGCGTGGGCATGAAAGGAAATCGCGTGCAGGCGATTGTCCGGGAGCTCAGCAACGAGCGCATCGACATCATCCATTGGAGCGATGACATGCACAGCTATATCCGCCGCGCGCTGTCGCCGGCGAACCTGAAGCAGATCAGCGACATCGGGGACGGACGCGTGGTGGTCATCGTCGGCGACGAGGATTTGTCCCAGGCCATCGGCCGCGGGGGACAGAACGTGCGCCTAGCGTCCAAGCTGATTGGCCGCGAGCTGGACATCTACGGGCAAACGGAATTCGGCAACATGCCTCCGGAAGAGAAGGAAGCGCTGCTCAAGCCGCGCGAAGGCTTCAAGGTTCCGGGCCTCGCCGAAATCGTCGCGCCGGCCGCCGCGGCATCGTCCGCGCCCGCGCCGGTATCCAGCAAGTTCTCGGAATTGGAGTCCCTCTTCAGCAAGAAGAAGCCGGACGCGGAGTGATTTTTTCGGAGTGATTTTTTTTCCGGGCCACGGCCCAGAGCGGAAGTAAAACAGTATGACCGATGCCACCAAGAAAAGAATCTCGTCGCTCGCCAAGTCCTATGAGATCTCCAGCGATTTGCTGGTGAAGCTCCTCAAGGACGTGGGCGTGGACGTGAAGTCCTCCGCGAGCATGATCGATCAGCCCAGCTTCCTGAAGGTGAAGCCGCTGATTACGGCCGAGAAGGATCGCCTGGAGAAGGAAGATCTGATCAAGTCGGGCAAGAAAATCCCGATGAAGGCCGTCCTGAAGAAAGCGCCTGTCCCGCCGCCTGCGCCTCCGACGCCCGCGCCGAGGCCCGTGCCGATTCCGGTGATGGAGTATGCCGCGCACGCCGAGGCTGTGCGCGAAACCGCGCGCGTCCATGTCGAGGCCCCGCGGCACGCCGAAGCGGCGCGGCACGTGGAAGCCGTTCCGCATCAGGAAACCCCACGGCCGGTGGAAACGGCGCGGCACGCCGAAGCGGCACCGCCCGCCGAAGCGGCGCGTTCCTTGGAATCCGAAACGCGGATGCCCGAGCCCGTGCACGCTCCAGTAACTCCCGTGGTACGTACCGTGGAAGCGGCTCCGGCGCCTGCCAAGGCTTCGGAATCTTCCGCGCCGTCCCGACCCCTGGAAACGGCGATCCCAGCGCAAGCCGCGCGGGCCGTCGACGCCCCCGTAGCGGAAGCTCCGACCGCAAGTGCGGCGGCAACTGTGGCCGCAAGCGCGTCCGCAAACGCGGCCCTGGCGGCCGCCCCGGCCCCGACCGTGGTTAAGCCCCCGGAACACGGTGCGATCAATTCTCCCGCCGACGCCGAGGCCAAAGCCCGCCGTCTGCATGCCGAGCTGAAGGTTTCGGTGGAAAAACCCGATCAGAATTTGCTGGCTCGCATCGCCAAGGCGAAAGCGGAAAGCCAGGCCCGCGCGCGCAGCCGCGAAGAACGGCATCAAGGTTACTCGGGCAGCCTCAACCGGCAGGCCGGTGGCCCCGGTGGGCCCGGCGGCGGCTACCAAGGTGGTGGCGGCGGTGGATACCAGGGCGGCGGACAAGGTGGCGGTGGCGGTGGATATCAAGGCGGAGGACAGGGCGGCTATAATCGCGGTCCGGGTGGACCCGGCGGCGGTGGTGGTGGCTACCAAGGCGGCGGACAAGGCGGTTACAACCGCGGTCCCGGCGGTCCGGGTGGACCCGGCGGCGGTGGTGGTGGCTACCAAGGCGGCGGACAAGGCGGCGGTGGTGGTGGTGGATATCAAGGCGGAGGACAGGGCGGTTACAACCGCGGTCCCGCAGGTCCGGGTGGACCCAGCGGCTATGCCCCGCGTGGTCCCGGCGGTCCCGGTGGCGGTGGCGGCGGCGGCGGATACCAAGGTGGTCAGGGCGGCTATAACCGCGGTCCCGGAGGGCCCGGTGGCGGCGGCGGATACCAAGGCAGCGGACAAGGCGGATACAATCGCGGTCCCGGTGGACCCGGAGGCCCTGGCGGTCCCGGCGGATATAACCGTGGTCCCGGCGGTCCGGGCGGACCCGGCGGGCCCCGGCCCGGCGGCTTCGACGCGCCTCGCGACGTCTACGCGCAACGCGCCCAGGACGCAGGCATTCTCAACGCCTTTTCCGGATTGGTCGGCAAGGATGGCCGGCGCGGATTAGACAAGGAGAAAGAAAAGGAGAAGGAGAAGGAACGCGATCGCGGGACTTTCGTTCCCCAACAGCAGAACCGTTCGCGCGGTGGACATAAGCGCAAGACCAAGGAGCAAATCGAAGCCGAGCTCCTGGAAGCGCGCAACAATGTGACCAAAGTCATGGCCAGCCTTTCCAAGGGCGGCAAGGGCAAAGGCAAGAACCGCCGCGAAGACGAACAAGAGAATACGGGCGAGAAGCGCGTCCTCAACGTGGGCGAATTCGTCACCATCGGCGAATTGGCCGGGTTGATGAACGCCATGCCCGCGCAGGTGATCGCCAAGTGCATGGAAATGGGCATGATGGTGACCATCAACCAGCGCCTGGACCATGAAACCATCGCGCTCATCGCGGACGAATTCGGTTATGAGGCCCACCTCATGGACGAGTACGCCCAGGACGCCCTTATGGAACAGCAGGTGGAAGACACCGCCGAGAACCTCGTCACGCGCGCCCCGATCATCACGGTCATGGGCCACGTCGATCACGGCAAAACCTCCATCCTCGACTATATCCGCAAGACCAACGTGTTCGCGGGCGAAGCCGGCGGCATTACCCAGCATATCGGCGCCTATCAGGTCACTACGGCCCACGGCCCGGTCTGCTTCCTGGATACTCCCGGCCATGAGGCCTTCTCGGCCATGCGCTCGCGCGGCGCGGACATCACGGACGTCGTGTTGCTCGTGGTCGCGGCCGACAGCATGGTCATGCCTCAGACCAAGGAAGCCATTTCCTTGGCCAAGAACGCCAATTGCCAAATCGTGGTGGCGATCAACAAGATCGATTTGCCCAATTCCAACCCCGCCAAGATCAAAGCCCAGTTGGCCGAATACGGCGTGGCAGTCGAAGAATACGGCGGAAACTACGCCTGCGTGGAAGTCTCCGCGCGTCAAGGCACCGGCATGGACAAGCTCCTGGAAACTTTGGCTTTGGAAGCCGAAGTGCTGGAACTCAAGGCCAACCCGAACCGCTCCGCCGTGGGCGTGGTCATCGAATCCCGCCTGGATAAGGGCAAGGGCGCGGTGGCGACGATCCTCGTGGAAAACGGAACTCTCAAGGTCGGCGACGTGTTCGTAACCGGCACCTTTGCCGGCAAGGTGCGCGCGCTGCTCGATGAACGCGGCAAGCCGCGCGCGAACGCCGGGCCTTCGACGCCCGTGCAGGTATTGGGCCTGGAAGGCACGCCGCAAGCGGGCGACTCCTTCGTGGTGGTGCAAGACGAACGCGAAGCGCGTGAAATCGCGACGCGCCGCCGCCGGGCCGCCAAGGATCGCGAGATGCGCCAGAAGCGCCATATCACCCTCGATCAGCTGTACGATCAAATCAAGTCCGGCGAATTCCACGAACTCAAGGTCATCATCAAGGGCGACGTGGACGGATCGGTGGAAGCCATCTCCACGGCGCTGGAGAAGTTGTCGACCAAGGAAGTGCGCGTCAATGTGATCAGCAAGGGCGTCGGCGCCGTCAAAGACGCGGATATCCATCTGGCCGCCGCATCGGAAGCGCTTATCATCGCTTTCCACGTGCTGCCCTCCGAGGCCGTGCGCAGCCTGGCCGAACAGGAAGGCGTCACGATCAACAACTACCGCATCATTTACGAGGTGGTGGACGAAATCAAGCTGGCCATGGAAGGCATGCTTACGCCTGAGATCAAGGAAGAGGTGGCCGGCGAAGCCGAGATCCTCAAGATCTTCCACATCCCGAAGGTCGGCGTCGTGGCCGGCTCCAAGGTGCAGAACGGCGTGGTGGAACGCGACCTCAAGGCCCGTGTTTACCGCAACGGCATCGAGTTGGGAGAAGCCAGGGTCGTCTCGCTCAAGCGCGAGAAGGACGACATGAAATCCGTCAAGGCGGGTTTCGAGTGTGGCATCGGCCTGGACGGCGTGAAAGACTTGCAGGAGGGCGATATCATCGCGTTCTTCCGCAAGGTGGAAGTCGCCCGGAAGCTGACGCCCATTAAGGCGTAGGAGGATTCGGACCCAGGGAATTAGGGCCAAAGACCGAAGTCGGGAGGAATGCGGAAGCCGTATTCTTCCCTTCATTCTCGCGATCCCCCCTTAACGCCGATTCCACTTCCTTACCAGCGCAGACCCTAAGCATCTTCATCCCAGATCCCCAGAGCAGACCATGAGCCGCAGAACCGAACGTGTCGCACACCTTATCCACCGGGAGATCGGCGACGTGATCCTCAAGGAGTTGACCGATTCGCGCATCGGATTCGTGACCATCTCGCGCGTCGAGGTGACCACGGACATGGCTTTCGCCAAGGTGTTCGTATCCGTGATGGGAACGGATAAGCAGAAGCGCGATTCCCTCGTGGGACTTAGCCACAGCGCGTCCTACCTGCGCACGCATCTGGCCAAGGTCATGAAGATGCGCACCGTCCCGCGCCTGCAATTCGTAGAGGACAAAAACCTCGATCACGGGTTCCGCATCAACGAAATCCTCAACGAAATCAAGCGGACCCCCAAGGCCGAGCCCACGGAGCCCGCATCCGACGATGAGTGACGGCCGCGACCCGATTGCGGCGTCAGCCAGCGCGGCATCAGGCGGAACGGTGGCGGCCCTGCCGGTGACACCGGGCACGCCCGTGAAACCGGGCCCACAGGTTAAACCGGACTCGCCGGTGCAACCGGCGACGCTTCCCGGGGAAGCAAGGCTTCCCATGGAATTTTCCGGCGGCTTTTTGCTGTTGGACAAACCCGTGGGCGTCAGCTCCTTCCAGGCGCTCCGGCCCCTCAAACGCTTGTTCCCCAAAACCAAAATAGGCCATGCCGGAACCCTGGATCCCGCCGCCTCCGGACTGCTGCTGGTAGGCATCGGAGTGGGAACGCGCCTCCTGGAATACTTGGAAGGCATGACCAAAACCTACCGCTGCGAAGCGATTTTCGGGCTGGCCTCCGATTCCTATGACATGGAAGGCGAAGTCCGCGCCCTGGACGGCGATGCCGCCGTCGCTGCGGAGAATCTTAACACGGAGACGGTTGCCCAGGCCCTCAGCCCGTTCCGCGGGCGCATCCGGCAAACGCCGCCGGCCTATTCCGCCATCAAGGTGAACGGCGTGCGCGCCTACGCCCTGGCCCGCGCCGGCGAATCCGTCGCCCTGGAATCACGCGAGGTGGAAATCCTTTCCCTGGAAATGACCTCCTTCTTCCCTGTCCGCGCCGGCGAGCCCGCGCGCGCGGGCCTGGAAATGACTTGCTCCAAAGGCACCTATGTGCGATCGCTCGTCCACGATTTGGGCCAAGCCCTGGGTTGCGGCGCCGTAACCGACAAGATACGTCGCCTGGCGATTGGAACCTTCCGCGTGGAAGACGCTGCGACACCCGCGCCCGAGGCGCCCTGGGAGGCTCTGTTGCCCTTGGATCAGGCGGTGCGCCATTTGCCGCGCGCGGTTTTGACTGCCGAACAGGTGCCGATTTTTCTGCATGGCCAAGCCGTGCCAGCGAAGTTGGAAGCCATACCCGACGCGGCGTCGAGCGCCACCGCATCGACCGCGACAGGCGCCGAGTACCGCGCTTGTGATGCGGACGGACGGCTCCTGGCCATCGCCACCCTCAACGCCCAAGGCTGGATATGTCCCAAAAAAGTTTTGGTCCGACCGTAACGCCTACGTTACCCTGGGACCAGGTAAGCCGGGAAGCGCCCTGCGTCGTCGCCATGGGTAATTTCGACGGCGTGCATTTGGGCCATCGCGCCATCCTCGAAAACCTGGTGAACGAAGGAACGGCATCGGGCCTCGCGCCGGTATTGCTCACTTTCGAACCGCATCCGCGGCATTACTTCCGGCCCCAGGATAAGACCTCCCTGCTCACCACGCCGACTGAGAAATTGCAATTGCTCGGGCAATGGCCCATCGCAGTGATTCCGCTGGCCTTCGACGCCTCGCTCGCGGCCCTGGAACCGGAAAGCTTCGTCGAGGATTTCCTCAAGGCCCGCCTGCGGGGCAAGCGTTTTCTACTCGGGTACGATCACCGTTTCGGCAAAGGCGCGCGCGGAGACGTGCACTTGATGCGCGCGCATGTGGAAAACCCAGAGCGCGACGTCCTGGTCCTGGAACCATTCCGCCTGGACGGCGAACTGGTCAGTTCCTCGGCCATCCGGGCCTGCCTGGAAGCGGCCGACATGGAAAAGGCCCATCGTCTCTTGGGACGGCCCTTCCGGTATTCCGGGGTCGTCAAACTGGGCGATCAACGGGGACGGCAATTGGGATTCCCGACGGCCAATTTGGATTTGGGTCACGATCGAAAAGCCATCGTCGCCTATGGCGTTTACGGCGGCATCGCACAGG